>JBPOHE010000145.1:0-16281 GCA_052035915.1 Pseudomonadota bacterium | reverse complement strand
CCGACATTATTTCCTTCTTTTGCTAAAGCTCTTGTTCTTTATTTCATTTTTTCCTCTGGGTTCTTTGGTCGGACGGGATATATCATCCCGTCCGAGATCTTTTATACCTGCCGGCTGGCATGGCTTTGTACAAAACCTCAGCGACGGGGTTGCAAACCCCGTCGCGCCAGGATGGGAAAAGAGCTGGAATCCATCTTTATGCAACAATGTAGTCCTGTGGTCCAGGTTCTCCTTGCCTAACAGTGATACATTCTGATGCCTCTGTCAGCCGAAGCCCCATCCTTTGTGAAGCACTTCCGCCAGATCCTGGTCTGGCCGTTGCAGCTCATGCCCATCCGGGAAGGTTCCCAGATCCAGCGACACTGGGAGGCCCTGACGCCCTCGACCGGCGAGAATCCCTGGCATGAGATCGCCGAAGAGATCGCCGGTGATCCGGGCCAATTCGAGAATAGGCACTACGCCGAGTTTGTTACCTTTCTGCCACCGGTGCAGCGGTTTCTCTTTGGCGAGGCCCAGAACCAGCCGGGCCGTGGCGAGTCGCCGATCCGGGTGTTTCGGCGCCACGACATCAAGGCGGTGCGTCTACAGTATCGCCCGGGGGAGGAACCGAAGATCTTGCAGGTGGTGCGGATCGATCTGTTCTTTTTCTATGACATCGACATCGCCATCCTGCTGGTCGAGATCGGCGCCGATGACCTCAGCCTGCTCCAGGCCGAAGAGACCCTCTATCGCTTCGGTCGGGCCTATCCGCCTCATTGGCAGGCGGATGGCACCCCGAGCCATTGTCTGCACCGGGTCGAATGGTTGGGGGAGGGCGCCGGGATCCTGGCCGTCTCCGACTATGAAGATCGTGAACGCTATCTGGAGTTCGTTTGCCGCACTCGTTCCCCCCGCATCGCCTCCCATTGGGAGTTCGTCCTCGCGCCTCTGGTGCCGCAAGATTCCGATCGTGCGGGGACCATCCGCTATCGCCTGGTGGAATATCACCGCATGCCCCTCATGGGCTATCTCGCCCTGGAGGATCCCCGTCGTCTGTCCCGAGCCGATTTCGTGCGTCTGGGTCTGGTGACCGAGGCCGGCACCGATGCGAGCCTGCCTTATGCCGAGACCCATCTGCACGACTTTGAACAACGCTACTGCTATGACCGTTATTGGAACCCGGAAGCGCCTGGACCCAGCACCCGTTTTCTTTGCTGCGGCCACGCCCTGGTGGTGGTGGGTCCCGCTGGAAAAGACCTGTTCCGGGAGGCCGAGATCGGCGTGCTGGGACAGTTTCGCCACCAGCATTTTCTGATGTTTCTCATCGCCCACTTTCACAAGGCGGCGCTGCTCATGTTTTCCGATCGGCTGGTGGCGGCGCTCAACCGGCTCAACATCCAGGACGCCGAGTCGGTGAAGGTGTTCAAGCGGGTGATCCGCCAGGTGTTCGAGATCTTCCTCCGTTTTTCCCACCGCTACTGGTTCCACGACATCTCCGATCAGGCCCAGGTGAAGGATCTGTTCCGCCTTTGTAACGAGCATCTCGGCACCGATCGGCTCTATACCGAGGTGCGCGAGGAGATCGAGGACATGAGCGCCTATCTCGACAGCGATTCCCTGCGCCGGCAGGCGAATACCGTGGTGCGGCTGACGGTGGTGACCACCTTCGGATTGATCGCGACCGTGGCGACAGGCTTTCTCGGCATGAACCTGATCGCCGAGGCCGAGTCTCCACTGGGGCTCAAGCTGCTCTACTTTTTGCTGGTATTGTTACCCACCACCGGGCTGATCCTGTTCGCCATCCTCAAGTCGAAACGGCTGTCCGATTTTCTCGAAGCCCTGTCGGATGAGCGACTTCCGAACTCGGACAAGTTGATGGCCTTGCGACGGGTATGGGGGAAGCGGAAGGAAGTCGGATAAGCCCATCCGGCACGAAGAGGTCGGCTGCGGGAGAAGGGGAGCCGTCACGACAGGTCCCCGCCTGTCGGCACTCCCGGGCACCTGTGCTTTGGGCCAGTTTACTGTTCTTCTAGAAAGAACAATATCCATTTTTTATGGAGAATTGTTCTCATAATAAGAACAAAAATGACCATTTTCAGTCGATGCCCGGAACGACGGAGCGTCGAAGCCAAGGCCTGATCGGTCTTCACGCCCTGTGGCGGATTCGGGGTCGGCGCCCGAGCCTGACCCGTATGAAGCATGAAATGTATTCGGAGACGGTATGATGTTATGCGAACGTCTGTTGGGTCTTGCTCTTGGCGGCAGATGAGGGCGGACGCGCACGCCCGAGTAATCCTGATCATAGGAGGAGGATAGGTTTGAATCCCAGTATCGAAATCCAGCAAACCGATATCACCAAACTTGAAGTGGACGCCATCGTCAATGCCGCTAACAGCTCCTTGCTGGGCGGTGGCGGGGTCGATGGGGCCATTCATCGCGCCGCTGGGCCGGAGTTGCTCGCCGAATGTCGCGGTCTGGGCGGTTGCCCGACCGGGGGAGCCAAAATCACCAAGGGTTATCGTCTGCCGGCCAGCTACGTCATCCATGCGGTTGGGCCGATCTGGCGTGGTGGAGGGCAGGGCGAGGCGGAGTTGCTGGCCGCTTGCTATCGGAGCAGCTTGCGGCTGGCCGATGACTATGGGTTACGCCGCCTGGCCTTCCCGGCCATCAGTTGCGGGATTTACGGTTATCCCTTGGGCGAAGCGGCCGGTATCGCGGTGCGCGAGGTCAAACGCCATCTGGCGGCAGGGAGCGGACTGGAACGCATCATTTTCGTCTGCTTCACCGAGGAAGTGGCGGCGGCCTATCGCCAAGCCATGGGGGAATGAGCCTCCTAGCTGTGATCGGCAGCCCTCAGGAGCCGTTCCACCCACTCCACCAGTTCGTCGGGCGAGAAGGGCTTGATCAGATATTCATCCACCCCGGCGAGCTGCCCCTCCCGCCGGTCCTGATCCGAGGCGGCGGCGGACACCAGGAGGATCCGCATGCGTCGCAGCTCGGGAGAACGACGGATGCGCTGGGTGAGGCCGAGTCCATCCAGGCCGGGCATCATCTTATCGAGAACGATTAGATCATAAGGTGGTTTCGCCTGGTTCAGGAGGAGCCAGGCGTCTTCGCCGCTTTCGGACAGAGTCAGGGAATGAGGACTGTCTTCCAGGGCGATCTCGACCACCGCCAGGTTCAGTGGATCGTCATCGACGGCAAGAATCTTCGCCATGGCTATTGGGTATTCCGGGTTTTGACTACTTGGGTTGCGGTTTTCCGATCCCAAGGGTCGGTGGTGGGATGATCGGGAAGTTCCACGATAAAAGCCGCACCGAGCGGCTGCCTGGATTGGGCGTGGATTCTCCCGCCATGGGCATTGAGAATCTCCCGACAGATGGCGAGCCCGAGTCCAACCCCGCCGGCGCCGGTTTTGGTGCGGCTACTCTGCACGAAGCGGTCGAAAATCGTTTCCAGCTCATTCTCGGGAATCCCCGGACCCTCGTCCGCGAAGACCAGGCGGAGGCCCGAATCCAGGCGTTGGCATTCGACGTTGATCTGGCCGCCCGGGTTCGAATAGCGGATGGCGTTGGTGAACAGATTGTGGACCACCTGGCGCAGCCGGTTGGGATCTCCCTTCGCCATGACGGGCCCTTTACCGCCGATCTCCAGACGAAGTTGCTTCTCCTTGGCGAGATCTTCCACGGCCATCCATTCGGAACGCACCAGCTCCAACAGATCCAGGGTTTGCCACTGGAGCTGCATGGTCCCCGAGGTGATCTGGGAGAGATCGAGCAGATTGGTCAGCAGGGGAAGCATGCGGGTGGCGGCGGTGTCGATGTTCTTGAACAGATAATGCAAGGCTTCCAGTTCGGGACGCTGGTAGGTCTTTTTCATCCCATGCTTGGCGAAGGCCAGGATGCCATGCATGGGGGTGCGGAGTTCGTGGGAAATGTTGGCGAGAAATTCGGTTTTGGCCTTGTTCGCCACCTCGGCGGATTCCCTGGCCTGGATCAGTTCCACCTCACGGCGGTCGATACGGTCCAGCAAGCGATTGAATCCGGCCACCAGGATGGCTACTTCAGCCTCGCCCTTGACCTGGATGCGCCTGGGGGAGCCGCCCTCGTCACGGCGCAGGCTTTCCACTTCAGCCACTAATTGACCCAGCGGCTGGGTGACGAAACGGGAGATGGCCATCGTGAGGATCAGGAGTCCCGCGGCCAGGGCCAGTAAGCCGATGCCACTGCCGGATAAAAGAAGGCGATCCAGTTGCCCGCTCACGACTTCCTGGGAAAAACCCACCACCACGGCGGCGGCCGTCTGGGTTTCCAGGTTATGCACCGGACGGATGGCGGCGAAACTCGCTTTGCCGTTCTGGGAGACCTTGATTAGTGTGGGGTGACCGAGCCCGAGGGCCGCCCCCAATCCGCCCACCTCGATGAGAGAGGCTGTCCTGGCGGGGTAGGGGTCGAACAGGACATGGCCATCCGCCTTGGCCACGAAGGCATAGGCGAGGTCTTCGTCCTGGCTCAGGCTGTCCCGACACTGTTCCTCGAAACCGAGGATCTCCTCGAGGTCCATCCCCAGGGACAGCAGTCGCTCAAGCTGGAGGACCAAACCCTGGGCGATGGCATCGGCACGGGAGGCCATGACGCGGGTATAGGCCTCGGTAAAGAGGCCACCCACCGTCACCACCGTGGTCGCGATGGTGAAAACGACCACCAGGGTGGCGATCAACAGGATCTTGCCCCGCAGTCCGAGCCTCACCTGGGTTCCCATTCAAAGTACCTGATCACCATGGAGGACAATAATTCCCGGCTGCGGACCGACAATCCCAGACGCTTGGCCCGTGCCAGGCTGATGACCGGCAGTCCCTTGGTGGTGGCCTTTATCGGTAGCTCGGTCGCGGGCTTCCCGTCCAGCACCATGGCCCGGGCCAACCTGCCCGCCTCCAGACCCTGTTCGCGTTCGGAAACGGTCACCGCGACCAGGGTGCCGTAATAGACGCGATCAATCCAGAACCCCAGGTCGGGGAGGCTGGAGTGTTCCGCCGTCCAACGCAGCACCTCTTGATAGGGGACATTCGTGCCGTCCGCTCCCTTGAAATTGAAGATACCTATGAGGGCGATCCCGTCCGCCATCTCCGGGTAGGCCTGGAGTCGTGCCTGATATTCGCTGAAGGTGCGAATGGATTCCCAAGCCACGACCTCGACGTTCGGCAGCTCCAGCAGTCGCGTGCGTAGGCGTTCGACCACGGGCCGCCACATCGGCGCCTCGTCCAGCACCACCACCAGGCGCTTCAGGGAAGGGACGATAGCCTTCAACAGGCGGACCGATTCGACGAAGTGTTCGTGCTCCAGTACACCGGTGACATTGTTTGCCTGATCGAAGCCATAGGTTTTCGGTTCGCTCCCAACGCCACTGAAGACAATCCGGATACCGGTATTGAGGTAGTGACGGCTGACCAGCTCCTGGGCGTCATCGTCCGTGGCGTAGATCAGATCGGGCTTCCAGGCTTCTACCAGCGAACGGGCCTCCATCCCTCGGCTGGCCTTTTCCTCCGCACCGTTGAAACGCTTGGTATCCAGTTGAAAGACCAGATATTCCGCCGGGATGTCGCCCAAGCCTTCCTTGAACCCGGCCAATTGGCCATCGGTCCAGCGCCAGGGCGAGTGATAGCTCATCACATGCAGGATGCGGAGTGGATGGGCGGAATCGTATGCTGGGGATGGATCGGCATGCAGCTTGAGCCCGAGCACCAGGCCGCAGAGTATCAACAGGATGGCGGTGGAAGTCCGGCCAAAAGGGGAGGGGATGACAACCATGTGGCTACTGCCAGACACCCATTCCCGGCTTGAAATCCGCAGGTCAGGATGAGGAAGTATCACCATGGAGTTGCTCGAAGGAAACACCAAAGGTTAAGAATATTCATCTATTGTAACATCTCGTCTGAGGTATATGGCGACCGGACAAGGTCAGTCGGCCGTTGCAGGCCGAACGCTCGCACGCCCTGTGGAGGTCGATTTCGCCTTTGTCTTCTGGGTCATCCTCATTGAGGTGTTGGCCCAGCCGATCCTGGGTTGGAAGCGGCCCAGCTCCGCCCCCTCGGACTCGGTGCTGGAGAGGTGGGAGCAGCTTCCCGGCTGGTTGACCGCTAGACGCCGAGGCGACCAGCTGGGCCGACCCGAGGGTGCTCGGGGGATGTTCACTGCCGTATCGGGGATTTTCCTTTTCCTGGAGATGGATATCCCCGTCCGGCCCCCGGTCGGGGACCCGAGTTCGATCAAGTGCCCGATGAAAATTTGAATATACTTTGAAAACAATGGGATCTCGAAAGGGCGTCGGGCACGGTCATGCGGGTTGATGGGGATTTTTCGGTGAACGTTGCTTTCCATCCCCATGTTGCAGGATTGCCTCATGGCCCAAAGTGCGATATATAGTTGAGTTGTTGCAAATAAATAGTAGAATTAGAAAAAGACCGACGGGTGTTTGTTTGGTTTTTGCAACGAGCCGCGGAATTGCACAGTATCGAAGGCAGGGGTTTACGCCGAAAGCTCTTCCCGGGACAGGCGTAAACCCTTAATCTAAAGACACATCCCGTTTTCACTTGACAAAGACAAGGAAAAGCAATGGTAAAAAAGACTTTCGATCCGATAAAAATCCTGAGCATGGCCGCCCCTGTTGCCCTGGTGGCCGGTTTGGCCCTTGCTCCCCAGGCTTGGGCTGGCTCCAAAGACATGCGCTATGTCGAGGATACCGCCAAGCAGAATTGGAAGACCAGCTATGGTGAATGCTGGGTGAGCCAGGGTCAGCATGTGGACAGTGCCGCTTGCGGCGACAAGGTGGCGGAGAAGGTGGCCGAGAAGCCTTCCACCGAGTGTAAGGACGAGGACAAGGACGGTGTTTGCGACGACAAGGATAAGTGCCCGGGAACCCGTCCTGGCGCCCGCGTTGATGCCGATGGTTGCGAAATCGTCGCCGATAAGGTCTTCACCAGTCTGGACGTCGATCAATTCGACTTCGACAAGGCGATCCTCAAGCCACCGATGAAGAAGGCCCTGGACAAGTACGCTGCCGAGGTTAAGGCTACACCTGGTGATGAGAAGCTCTTGGTGGTCGGTCATACCGACAGCAAGGGTAAGGACGCTTACAACATGAAGCTCGGTCAGCGCCGCGCGGATGCCGTCAAGGCCTATCTGACCAAGAAGGGTATTGCCGCCGATCATATGACCACCAAGAGCATGGGTGAGTCTCAGCCGATCGCGAGCAACGATACCGATAAGGGGCGGGCGCAGAACCGTCGCGTCGAGATCCAAGTCAAGTAAGGACCTTTCGGTCTGGACGAAAAAGGCCTGCGTGAGCAGGCCTTTTTTTTGGGGGAAAGCCCTCCTTCCCCCGGGGCTGCGGGACTGGATTGGTTTCCTCGAAGACGGCCTGTAATCGTTATACCTTTTCCGGATAGATTTCTGGCCTCCGAGCCCTTGGGCGCTGGTGAGGGCACTGAATACGCCGATGAGAGAATGATCAAAGAGGAACTTCTATTCAGGCCAAGGCGATTTCTTTTTCCGGCAATCGCCTAAGCTGTTCCGGGCATGGCCTGAAAATGGCCGGTCTCTGTTCTGATTCCGACAACCAATTCCCAATAAGTAGAAGAATTGTTCTCCATTGGAGAACATAAGATCGGTCCAAAACGCTATTGCCCGGGAGTGCGGGGAGTGGGAGGCCAGCCGTGATGGTCCCCTGTCTCTGGAGGTCAACCGCATGGTTTTTGCGAACCGATCTCATGGCGCGGCGATCGAGGCCGCGAACCGAAGACGGCTTCGGGTTCCGCAGGCTAGAGCGGATGAGGATGCCAGCCTCTCATCCGCTAATCAGGAAAGATTTAACAGGACTCGGTATTAGAAGGCCTGGTCCCAGCCTTTGCTCAGACGAATGGCCGAGTTGATCAAACCAACCATGCTATAGGTTTGGACAAAGTTGCCCCATTGCTCCTTGGATCTCGGGTCGATATGTTCGGCGAGCAGACCGTGGTTGTTGCGGCAGGTGAGTAATTGTTCGAACAGGTCCCGGGCCTCCTCGGTTCGCCCCAGTGCCGACAGCGCATAGATGTACCAGAAGGTGCAGACGAGGAAAGCGTTTGAGGGTATGCCGAAATCGTCCTGTTCCATATAACGGAACACGAAGTCGCCGTGTTTGAGTTCGCGCTCGATTGCTGCCACCGTGGCGACAAATCTCGGATCTTCCGCCGGGAGAAAGCCGATCTCGTTGAGTAGCAGCAAACTGGCATCCAAGGAGTCGCTCTCGAAGGCACCAGTGAAGGCACCGCGTCTGGGGTTCCAGGCCCGCTCGCAGATGGTACGGTGGATGAGGTCGGCTTTGGTTCGCCAATATCTCATGCGGGGGTCCAGGCCGAGGTGGGCGGCGATACGGGCAAGACGATCGCAGGCGGCCCAGCACATCAGGCTTGAAAAGCTGTGAACACGGGCTGTACCTCGTAACTCCCAGATACCGGCATCGGGCTGGTCATGGAACCTGACCGCCTGTTCGCCGAGTATTTCCAAGCGAAGAAAGAGTGTCTCGTCGCCACAGCGCCACAGACGGCAATCGAAAAAGACGTGGGCGGCCGAGAGGATCGCCGAACCATAGACGTCATGCTGAACCTGCAGATAGGCTTGGTTGCCGATTCGGACCGGTCCCATGCCGCGATACCCAGGGAGGGATTCAAGGGTGCGTTCCTCAAGATCGGTAGCACCGCTGATACGGTATACCGGCTGTAGGCGTCCATCGGGCGCGCCGGCAGCGATATTGATAATGTAATCGAGATATCGCTCCATGGTCCTGGTTGTTCCCAGACGATTCAGTGCGTTCACAACAAAGTAACCGTCCCTCAGCCAGCAGTAGCGATAGTCCCAGTTGCGGCCGCTGGCGGCGGCTTCGGGTATGGAGGTGGTCATGGCGGCGATAATGGCCCCGGTATCCTCGAAGGTATTCAGTTTTAAGGTGATCGCCGCCCGGATTACCACTTCTTGCCATTCAAAGGGAATGCCGAGGTAGCGTACCCATTCCCGCCAGTAATCCGTGGTTTCTTCCAGAAAACGTCGGACGACATCCGTTACCGAACCCTGTAGGGTTTCGTCCGGTCCGAGCAGAAAGGTCTGGGTGTCATGTAACAGGAACCAGCGTTCTTCCAAGAGTGTGGTGATGGAGGCATCCGTGGTAAGGCGCAAGACGAGATCCGGTGCCACATAACGTATATGGTGACTGCCCCAGGTCACTTCGGGGCGGTGGGAACCATAGCCGTAAGCGGGGCGCAGACGTACCCGGAGACGTGGACTTCCCGACAGACGTTGAATCCGTCTTACCAGGGTCATCGGGCAAAACATACGTCCGTATTGGCGAAATCGAGGAGCAAAATCCGTAATCTCGACGCTAGCCCCATCGCTACTGTAGAGACGGGTCACCAGAATGGGGGTATTGGTCAGATACTCCTGTTCCGCCCGCACGAAATGCTCCATCTCGACGGCAAAGAAGCCGAAATCCTGCTCGCTCCCATGCTCTCTGAGCAAGGAACAGAACACGGCATCGCCGTCGAAGCGAGGCAGGCAGGCCCAGAGGATCTCGCCATAAGGATCCACCAGTGCACCAATAGTGCAATTGCCGATCAGGCCCAGATCAAGGGTGTTCATTATCGGGCGTCTCCGCAGGGTTGACCAATGCATCTGTCATCAAACAGCGTTCCAACCAGGACCTTACTACCTCGACACCGCTGATTCGCCAGCGGGCCATTGTCGATCCCTCGCCTACCTTGATGGATATCCCACCGAGTTCGTTGACCACGGCGAACCCATGCTCATCGGTGGCGTCGTCGCCGATGAAGATCGGTGTTCGACCTCGAAACGGCGGCTCCGCCATAAACTCGGCGATGGCGTTGCCCTTGTTCTTGCCTGTTGGCTTGATCTCGAACACCATCTTACCTGGTTGAACCGCCCAACCGTCTCCCAAATGGCTGAGGGAGTCATAGGCGGTTTGCTCGACCAACTTGGCGCAGTCCTGGGCCTGTCTGAAGTGGATGGCTAGTGTTTGACCCTTGTCCTCCACCATCAAATTGGGATACTCGCGTTGCAGTGCGGCCAGTCTGGTACGAATCAGGCTCAACCCCGTTTCGGGCAGGAGATGTCGATGCCGACTTCCCTCCGAATCACGGCGTTCGAGGCCGTGTTGTCCTCCCACTGGAAAACGCAAAGGAGCAAAAAGCTGGTCGATTTCGGCAATGGTCCGTCCGCTGATTAGTGCCATGGCGCCGTTCGATGCTTCGAACAATTGGCGCATTAGACTGAAGAGATCGGCGTCCACTCGAACGCTCTGAGGTGTTTCAGCGATAGGCAGCAGGGTGCCGTCGATATCCAGAAACAGCGCCCAATGGTATGGCAATGGGGGACCGATGCAGGTGTTCCCATCGTGGCCAAGGTTGGCGACATCTTTCATCCGCATACTGAATTCTCTGATAGATTCCATCAAGTTTTGCGGTCCGCCAAGCGGCCGCGTACGCGCATACCCGCGGCATCCAACAGCATGCGGCCGGCCCAACGATAGACATTGAACTCACGGATAAGCGCCCGCATGAGACGCATGCGGTCACGTTGTTCTGTCTGTGGCATGATCAAGGCCGCATGCAGGGCGGTGGCGCTCTGGTCGATGTCGTAAGGATTGACGACGAGAGCCTCCGGTAGTTCTCTGGCCGCTCCGGTGAACTGGCTGAGGATGAGCACCCCCTGTTCATCTTCCCTGGAGGCGACGAACTCCTTGGCGACGAGATTCATGCCATCTTGCAGACTGCTTACATAGCATAAATCACAACCGCGGTAATACTCGGCCACCTGTTCCGGTTCGTGATGCTCCACCAGCAAGATGATCGGTAGATAATCGTCCTTGGCGAATCTGTTGTTGATCCGGCTGGCCAAGCCACGGACATGCACTTCAAATTCCTGGTATTGGCCGATGACCGATCTGGAAGGGGCGGCGATCTGCACGAAGCTGAACTTCCCTATCCACTGGGGCTGGAGTTCGAGCAGACTCTCGACAGCAAGGAATCGCTCGACGATCCCCTTGGTGTAGTCGAGGCGGTCAACCCCTACACCGACCATTGCATCGGCAGGCAAGTTGTGGCGTGCCCTGATGTTGGTGCGGCAATCGGCCACTGGTTTGCGAGTCAGAGCCTCGGCGGGAGGCCACTCGATGGAGATGGGGTAGCGATGCACGGCTGTAGTCTTGCCCCCATAGGTTACGGAGAACATCTCCCGATCGACTCGTGCCTCCAGGATACGGTCCACGGTATCGAGGAAATTGTTGCAGTGAAACTGGGTGTGAAAACCCAGGATGCGGCTGCCCAATAGGCCATCAAGCAGCTCTGCGCGCCAGGGGCAGATGGAGAATGTCTCCGGATTCGGCCAGGGGATATGCCAAAAGGTGATGACGGTGGCTTCGGGCAGACGTTCGCGGATCAATCTTGGCAGCAAGGCAAAATGGTAGTCCTGGACGAGCACGATGGGATCCGGCGTCCCGGCTTCCTCGATCACCGCTTGGGCGAACTTCTGATTGACCTCCTTATAGTGGTTCCAGTCTTTGGTCCGAAATACCGGCCTGACATGGGCGATGTGACAAAGCGGCCATAACCCCTCGTTGGCGAAACCATAGTAATAGCCGGACTCTTGCTCGGCGGAGAGCCATACCCGTCGAATCCGGTAACTGGGATTGTCCGGTGGGACCGCTACCCGGTCATGGGCATCCACCGCCAGTCGATCCGCAGATCCACTTCCGTGGGCGATCCAGGTTCCGGAACAGGCGCGCGCCACCGGCTCGAGTGCTGTAACCAGGCCGCTCGCCGGGCGTCGAACTTCGATGGTATCGCCGCGCTTGGTATGGATGTATGGCTCGCGATTGGATACCACGATAACGTCTTCACCGCGCAGATCCCGGTGTAGGATGTCTCTGAGTGCCTCGGGGGTCCAGCTGATTTGGCTTTCATCCCTGGTTCCGAAGTCACCCCGAAGATCGCGGATCAGAGTATCGAGGTCTCTTGCGATTGGACGCAGCTCGGGTGAAGGCGGTTTCTCGGTCGACTTATCCAATCCCTGAACCCGCAACAATGTCCTCATGCCTCGAATCCATCCGCGCCAACTGATTTCGGCGATTATCATCGTGATCAGCGCCACGATCACTCCTAGCGCGACAAAGAAATAGAAAAGATACTTCTTGGTCTCCTCACTTCGCCGCTGAATGAAGCTCATGTCATGTACGACGATGAGTTCTCCAACAGAGGCGCCATTGGGTTTGACCTGTCGAACCGTGATATGCAGTGGACCGCTGTCGCTTACTAAAAGGTGTGTCTCCGGCTTCATATAGTCTTCAAGTGCATCACAGGTGATCTTTGCCGGGAAAGTCTTGGTGGAGATCAGCTGTTTTTGTGTTCGATCACAAAAGCCGAGAGCGTACAGACGTTCGTCTTCGATAATCCGGTTGAGATAAGCCAGAAGCTTGGTTTTTGAACGCCCCTCAGCCAGCTCCAAGACCTTATCCTGGATGGTGTTGGCGACCAGGGAAGAACGAATATCCAGGTCGCGGATGAACCATTTGAGGGTAAGGTTCTCCACTAATGGTACTACGGCGTAGGCAATCAGAAATAGGCTGACGGCAAGGGGAATGATGAAACGCAGAGAATGACGCATGCTGTAGGCTCCTGATGTTATAAGACTTTCGCGGCAACAGGAGTGAAGGTCTCCCCACAGAACCAATTTACCTTAACATAGTGTCGCTGCTCGAGCAAGAAGGCGTTCGTATATCGTCTCTATCATGGTAGCGCCTGCCGCAAGATTTAAGCGAAGTAGAGGAAGTGAATTATGGTTGTTATACTTCTAATATCGCGATGCTCTGTATAAATAAATCCTGGTACTGGAGTAGCTGTAAGTCAGTCTTATAATATGGCGTATGGGTCCAGACAAAGCGCCCCCCTGGTTCTCGGGTCGATATGTTCGGCGAGCAGGGCGTGGTTGTCATGATGAGTGGAATGCAAAGGACTTTCCACGTTTCCTGTACGTTATCAGCCGGAGGTACGATTCCATCAACCTATCTGATACTTTTTTCGAGCCAGTCGGCGGTGATCTCTCCAATCTTTCTGGCCATGACCTCTCCCTTGGGTGAGACCAGAAAACTGGTGGGTAATCCGGGGACGGCGCCCAACTCTGTCTGACTGCGGAGTGGGCTGCGCAGCACCGGGTAACTGATCTCATAGCGTTCGATGAAGGCGCGTAACTGCCTGGGCTCGATCTCTTCCATGTTGATGCCTAGCACCACGGCGTCCTTGTCTTTGTGAGCGGCATGGAAGAGTTCCAGTTCCGGCAGCTCTTCCAGACAAGGCGGGCACCAGGTTGCCCAGTAGTTCACGATCACCCATTTTCCATGGTAGTCGCTCAGACGATGTATGCGACCGTCGACATCCGGCAGCGCAAAATCCACCGGCTTCTTGGCGCAGCCGACCAGCCCAAGCCACAAGATCAGGCTGGACAACCACAGGCGTTGTTTCAGGGAGGGAAAAATCATCGCTTTCCTGGTCCGGTTATGGGTTTGATGGGGGTATTCTCGAAGCCGATTGGGGAAAATTCAAATCCCACCCCGGTTGGCGGCTTGGGGTAGGCGACAGCCACTAAAAGAACCTCGTTTCCTAGGTGGGAAATTAAGTATTGACTTATATAGCAAACGGTAATATTCTAAACACTGTCGAATATGCAGATCGACGCAAAACAAATATTCCATATCTGTTTCAGGAGATGCTTCGATGACGAAACTGTCCAAGATTGTGGCGATCGCCGCGCTGGTTGGCGCTTCCGCTTCCGCTTCCGCTTGGTGGGGCGGTGGTCCTTGGGGCGGCTATCCGGGTGGTTGGAACAACTGGAACGATTGGATGGGTGATGGCTGGGGCGACTTCAACATGAGCATGAGCGGCGGTGGCCGTGGTTGGGGTCGGAACCGTTACAATGATTACTATGGCTATGGCCCCTATGGCTGGGGTGGCCCCTATGGCTACGGCGGTTATCCTTGGGCCGGTGCCTATGGCTATCCCTATGCGGCTCCGGTAGTTCCGGTTGCCCCGGCGGCCCCGGCGGCGGCCCCCAGCAAGTAAGATCCTTTCCCGATCTTCCGCAGACACTTCTGAATCTGTCTGCCCACGCCGAGCAAGGGGACGGCCTCAGAGCTGTCTCCTGCTCGGCGGGTTCGTTTACCCGCGATCATGGCCCTGACGACCTAAGGCGATTTCTTTTTCCGGCAATCGCCTAAACCTCGGCCAATATCAGGGGCACCAGCATCTCTTCCCGGGAGGTCCCGCCGTGAACGCCCAAGTGGACATAGGGTGACTCGCCGGGCAGCCAGTCCTTGAACGTGTAGTTCTCCCGCAGAAGCAGGGTATAGTCGCCTATCCGCTCGGGCAATTCGGGATGCGGCGTCCCCAACCCGAAACACCCCTGTTCCAAGAGTTCCTGGCTGGGCACGGCGACCAGATAGGGTGCCAGCCTATCCTCGATAGTGGCGAGAAATCCCTGTTCATGCCCCGGGCGCAGATGACAGTAAACAGTCCTGGATTCGCCGCTGAGGGGAAGCCTCAGATGTTCGCGAAGATCCGGGTGATCGTTGAGATGGAGCATCCGCTCCGGGCCCGTATCGAGAAAGCCGTGGTCGGCGGTGAGAATGACGGCGGTGCCTGAGCCGTGGATGTCGATGAGAAAGTCGGCGAAGGCCGCATCCAGGAGGCGAAAGGACTCCAGGGTCTTTGGACTGGAAATGCCGCTGGCATGGGCCAGCAAGTCCAGATCCGGCCAATAGGCGTAGATGAAGCTCGGCTCGCGCACCCTGTTCAGCAGCAGACGCAGGCTGCGGAAGAAGCCTTCCAGCCCCTGATAGGACAGGATCTCAGCCCCCAGGCAAAAGGCGCGGTTGAAATCCGAGTGGGCGATTTTCTCCGGTGAAAGAACAAAGGGGCGCCGCTTCAGGCGGGGGAAGATGGGGGCGGCCCGGGTCAGTTGCAGCGGATTGACTCCGTACTGGCCGAGACTGCCGCCACCGCAACGGGGGCGAAAAGGAAGCACGGCGATGAGACTGCCGAGTTCCCGAACGTAAGTGAACCAGCCTGTGAGCCCGTGTTGTTGGGGCGGATAGCCGGTATAGAAGACCGGGATGGCCGTGGCTGTGGTCGGCGGAAATACCGAGGTTAGGGTGCCTATCCGCAAGGCCTCCATACGGCTATCGGGTACCAGTTGGGTGAGGAAGTCGGTGCCTAGACCATCGACCAGGATCAGAATGATATGTCTGGCCTCGGCGAGACGTTCCGGTGGCAGGAGTGCGGCAGGCGGGTAGGGGGGATTGGGGCCGGCCCCGCTGGCCATGAGTATCGACCCCATGAGATTGACGATGCCGCCGCCGGAAAAATCAGGCGGGAAAGGCAGGATGGGGGGCATGGCTCAGGCGCGGCATGGCAGGTAAAAGGCGGGATATCAAGGGTTCTCGTAATGTCCGCCAATGGCGAAGACGTAGATCGCTGAGTCATCGAAGCGATAAATCAATCGATCCCGTTGGGATAGGCGGCGCGACCAGAGCCCCGTAAGACCGTGCCGCAGGGCCTCGGGTTTTCCGGTGCCGATCCTGGGATCACCTCGTTGCAGTTCTTTAAGGATTCGGCAGAGGTTGCGGTGTAGCGACTGATCCCGGGTCCGCAAGGCCTCGTAAGCTTCCCAGGTATCGCCTTCAAAAACGATCGATCTCACCCAGCTCCTCCAATGTGGGCCGACGACCCTTCCCGAGGGCGTGGGTCTCCATGGAACGGGCGATCTGGGCCATGAGAGAGGGGTTCTGCAGGACGTAGACTGTTTCCTGTTCCCGTTCCCAGTCCTCGGCGCCGATCACGACGAAGGCTCCGCCACTGCGGCGGCTGACCTTGAGTGGTTCATGGTTGGCGAGAACTTTTTCGACGTGTTCGCGCAAGTTGTCGCGAAACTGATTGACGGTGACTGTTTCCATCTGTGGCGACCAATTAGGTACCGGGAATGCCGTACAGAATAGCACGGGTCACTTGGAGCTATAGAGACATGGCCTCATGACTCACTTCTATATGGTGTTTGAGGGGAAATCCAAAGGTATCCCCCAGACGGGTGCGACCTCTGGATAATGTTGCTCCGAGATGTATCCTACAACTCATTAATTAACAGCCTGGATACTCTTGATGGCCATCATCCTTCAGCCGCGTCCCAACGAAGTCACGATCCAAGTCACGAT
>JBPOHE010000087.1:0-8758 GCA_052035915.1 Pseudomonadota bacterium | reverse complement strand
TATCGATATTCGCAGGCTGGTGTTGAGGCGCGAAGCGCTGAAACCCAGCTTCTCAGTAGCTGGGATTCGCTTCGCTCATCGCCAGCCTACCCCATGGCTTTCAGGCGGATAAACTAATAGGAAATGGTATAAATTGCGCAACGGATCTGTTGCCGACTGGCGCTGGGGCCGAGATGCCTGAGTGACTGATCAATAACCGAATAATCAACTTTATCGTTGAACGGTGGTCGGACGCAGGCCCTCTGTCAAACCGCCCGGGCCTGGGCTGGTGTGGCCGATTTTTCGTTCTCCATTCGAGAACAATGCCGACGCATGAGATATATTGTTCTCGAAAGAAGAATAAAAAATGGCCGTTTTCAGCCAATGCCCGGAACCACCAAGGGCTCGCGGCGATCCTTGTAGACGATCAACAGCGGCTGTCGAGGTCGGCACGAAGGGGCGGGCCCGTAGGGTGGGCTGACGAAGGAAGCCCAACATCCGTATCGGTTGTCGTTGGGCTTCGTGCCTCAGCCCAACCTACGGCTGTCGGGTGTGACCGGCGGTCGATACCGGCTTTCGAGGCCGGAACGAACGGGTGAGCCGTTCAGGAGTAACGCGACCACCAACGCAGATAGACCTCCGCCGCCTGGGTCCAGGGCGTGCCGGGTGACAGGGCCAGGGCGGCGGCGACCGCCTCCGGCACCGGCTCCCCGGGATAACTCAGCAGGATCGGCAGCGTGCCGATCAGTCGCTCCCGGGGATAACGGAGCGCCCAGAGGGGATGACGCAGCATCTCGGCGAGGCCGAAATCGCGCAGGGTGACCGCGATGTTCCGCAACAGCCCCCAGCGGCGTCCCTGGCCCTTGCCCAGTCGGGGGCCGACATAGTCCGACCAGTCCGGTATGGGTCGGCCGGTTCGCACCGACTCGAACCAGCTCAGGGTTTCCAGCCAATAACGAACCACCCTGGCCTGCCAACCCAAGGCATCGGCGGCCAAATAGGGGCTGTACTCCGGATGGAACTTGGTCGCCAGGGCCTCCTGGTAGATGGTCAGGAACTCCGCCTGTCCGGGCCAGCTCAGCCGACGGAGACGCTCGAACTTGGCCGGATAAGAGGGATGGTAACAGCCGTTTCCGGCCAGGCGGGCATCGCCGCAGGCCAGCACGGCCTTGAACAGATATTTGAAAAAGCGCTCCTTGTCTTCGCCCGCCAAGGTCGCCCCGGCGACCAGGGCCTGCTGGTTCATCAGCAGCAAACTGCCGCGGTTCAACAACAGGCGGACGATCTCCCCTGGCGGCAGGCGCTGGAAGGGCATGGGCGGCATGGCGCGCAGGATATCGGGGTCGCCGCCGATGACTTTATGGCCCCAGAGCATCTCGGCATTCATGAGGGAGAACTCCGCCTGGGGCAGGGCCTCTTCCCGCAGCAGCGCGAAGTCCACCTCCACCCCCACCTCGGCCCGCAGTCCATGGGCGGTGGCGGCCAGCGAGGGCGCCAGGGCCGCCATCTCGGGCCGTCCCAGACCGCGCGCCACGACGAAATAGTCGTAGTCGTTGTAAGGTTCGGGTCTCCCCGCGACGAGGCGATAGCCACCTTCGCCACGACCGTAGCCGCCCATGAGCACCAGGGCGCGAAAAACCCCTTCGGGCACCACCCGGGCTACCGCTGCGGCGATGAGCTGCTGATCCCGCTCGATGCGGGCCTCCACCATCGCGTTCCCATCCAGGGTATAGCGATCCGGGTCGGGCGGAGCGATAGCGTCGGTTTCAGTGGTCGACATAGGTCCGTTGTCCTTCACGTAGCCCCTGCCAGCGGGCCCATTTCTGCACCCCACGCAAGGGCAGGCTGTGCCAGAACGCCTCCAGGGATCCCTGTTGCAGCCCCCAGCGCCAGTCGCGCAATACCTCCATGCCGAAGGGCAGCAGGCCGTAACGCCAGAAGGAGGTCTTCAATTCCCCCCGACGGAAGATCCAGGCCTCCGCCTGGCCTTCGCCGAAATGACGTTTATAGGACTGGCGCAGGCTGTAGTTGTGGGAATGGGTCGCCGGGGCCTCGGCGACGTACTGGATGAGATAACCGGCCTGGCGCAGGCGATAGGACCATTCGATGTCCTCCGAATACTGGATGCGGGTCTCGAAGGGGAAGCCTTGCAAGATTTCCCGCCGCGCCGCGGCATTGGCCATGGAGAAAAAATGCACCCAGGCGGCCGCCACGCGACCATCGCCGAAGGCCCGTTCGGTATCCTTGACGAACAGGGGACGACAGTCCGGTCGCGGCGTCTGTCGACCATAGACCGCTCCCACCCGGGGATCGGCCAGGGGTTCGATCATCCGCTGCAACCAATCCGGACGCTCCGGGGTGGCGTCCGAGTTGAGAAACACCAGCACCTCGCCGCTGGTTTCGCTCACCGCCTGATTCAGTACCCGCCCCGGATTGTAGGACTTGGAGTCGTTCAGACGGATGCGCTCGGGCACATTGAATTCCCTGATGATGTCGAGCGTGCCGTCGGTGGACGAGGAATCGAAGTTCCACAACTCGAAGTGGCGGTAGCTTTGTCCCATGACGCTCTCGAGGGTTGCCCGGATCACCGCGCGATCGTTGTAAGAGCGCATGATCAGGGCCACCCGTGGCTGATAGCCGGCGTCCGGCAGACCCTTGTTGTTCGTGTCCATACACCTCCTCGTCAGGCAAAATAGGGTGCAACAATTATCCCAAGGAATCAGGTGTCATGCGGACGTTTTCCCCCCCCCTCGACGAAACCCGCCCCCAGGAAGCGGCCAGCCCCAGCGGGGGAGGCCATCACCCGCCCCAGGCCGACTCATTGTGCAATAGTCCGAGATGAATCACCCCGGCTTTTTGCTGTTTCCGCCCCCCTTATCCCCTGGCGACAGTCGTTATTCCATCAGCCTGTGATCCGACGAGTATGAACACGCTTCCCCCCAATACCGATCGCCCCCTTGGTTTGTCCCATGCCGTCCTCTTCCTGATCGGCGTCCTGGTGTTGCTGGCCGTCGCTTGGGCGGTCTTCCACCCGGAGATCCCGGGTATCTGGTATGGAGCGGCCTTGAAATGGCTGCTGGCGGCCCTTGTCGGGCTCTTTCTCCGCGGACTGCGGCGCCGGATCTTTTTCGGCCGGGTCTTTTCCCTGCATCAGTCGCTCTCCTTCGAGATCATCGTCCAGTTGCAGCATTGGCTGAGCCCGCTGCTGCCCCGCCGGGCCTTCGAGTCGGAGTTTCTGGTGCGGGAGACCTCCCTGCCGCATTCCCTGATGCACGCCTGGATCCAGAGTCGCACCGCCGCCATCTGGGTCATGGTGGCGATGGCCCTGGCCGGTCTGCTGTGGGTGTCCGAGTATCATCGCCTGGCCTGGCTGGCCTTGGGCGGCGCCCTCATCCTGCTCGGGGTGGGCATCCACGCCTTCCGGGGCGCCATCAAGGGGGTGGCCACCGGGGTGACGCTCGGGCGCCATCTGGCCTCGACCCTGGCGGGGCTCATGACCTGGGGGGTGGAAGGCGCCCTCTTCGCCTGGGCGGCCCAGGATATCCTGCCCTTACCCCAGGCCTTGATGCTGTATCTGCTCTTCACCGGCCTCGTCGAGTTCTCTTTCCTGCCCTTCGCCCTGGGGATCGCCGAATTGCCGGCCCTGCTGGGGCTCTTGACCGACAACGCCCCCGCCGCCTTCGTCGCCTTGCTCCTGTTCCATATCGCACGACTGCTGCCCTTCCTGCCGCTGGGACTGCTCTATCTCTCTCGCTACAAGCTGGAACTCGCCGACCTGCAGAACGCCGGCATCATCGCCCGCCTGGCCCAAAGCCAACGCCCGACGGGTGGCTGGCCGGAGGCGCCGGTGGCCGCGGAGCGACCTGGGGTAAGTATCGTCATCCCGGCCTACAACGAAGAACAACGTCTACCCGCCTACCTCACCGAGGTGCGGACCTATCTCGATCGTGGCGATCTCCAGATCGAGGTCCTGGTGGTGGACGATGGCTCCAAGGACGGCACCGCGGCCTATGTGCGCGGCATCGAGGCGGTGGATCCCCGCGTGCGTCTGGTGCAACAACCCTACAACCAGGGCAAGGGGAACGCGGTGCGGCGAGGGGTACTGGAGGCCAGGGGGCAGTACGTGCTGTTCACCGACGCCGACGGCGCCACCCCCATCATGGAGCTGGACAAATTGCTGCCGGCCGTGGGCCGCAACGCCGAGATCGCCATCGGCTCGCGTCGCCTGATCGCCGCCGATGCCGAACGGGAACGGACCGGACTGCGGGAACTCATGGGCCGGGTGTTCTATTCCTTCGTCAATTTCCTCGCCGTGCCCGGGGTACGCGACACCCAGTGCGGCTTCAAGCTGTTTCGCACCGATGTCGCCCGGGAACTCTTCCATGACCTCAACGAGTCCGGCTGGGCCTTCGATGTCGAGCTGCTCTATCGCGCCCAGTTGTTCGGCTACGGCATCGCCGAGGTGGCGGTCAACTGGCATGAGGTGGCGGGGTCCAAGATCAACCCGCTACGGGATGCGATCAAGATGTTTCTCGCCATCTTCCGTATCCGGCGACGCAACGCCGGTCTGCTGCGCCATGTCCCCCGAGGGCCCGGCGCCCAGACCAACCATTCAGCCAGCCATACCTCCTAGGAGCCGCGGATGTCAGGGATTTCCAAAGTCATCGGCCAGTTCGCCCGCTTCGGCCTGGTCGGGGTGATCAACACCGGCATCGACTTCGGCCTCACCAATATCCTTTTTCTCTTGTTCCGCCCCGACGGCAACCTGGGACTGGTGCTCATCTCCACGGTCGCCTGTGCCATCGCCGCCGTCAACTCCTATCTGATGAACTCGCGTTGGACCTTCGCCGACCGGGTGGATGAACCCCTGGCGTTTCTCCGCTTTGCCCTGGTGGCGCTGCTGGGCCTGGTGGTCAACACCACCGTCTTTCTCTTCGTGACCAAGTACCTGCACCTGCTGATCCAGCTCGGTCCGGTGCTGACCATCAATGTCGCCAAGCTGGTCGCCGTCGGCGTGGCTATGTCGGTGACCTTTCTCGGCTACCGCCTCGGGGTGTTCCGTTCCCAGCGCCTGCTCGCCTTTCGTGCCGCCGCCAGCCTGGAGCCGGCGGACGGTGCGCCGGCCTGGGGTCGGGTTGGCGCCATTCTCCTGCTCGGGTTGGTGTTACGGCTTGGCTTCCTGGCGCTGGCGCCGGTGGTCTACGGCGACGCGGTGAGTTACTCCTGGGTCGCCTGGCTCACCGCCAAGGGCGAGCTGGCCCAGGTGGATACCTTCTGGCACAGCCTGTTCGATTTCTGGCAGGCGCTGCTGGTGCTGGTCGGGGCGGATCGCTATCCGGCCCTGGTCCTCGCCTCCCTCATCCCTGGCACCCTGCTGATCCTGCCGATCTACCTGCTCGGTCGGCGCCTCTACGGCGAGGCGGTGGGCCTCTTGGCCGCCCTGGTGACGGCGGTCCACCCACGACTGCTCGAATACTCGGTCAACGGCTATGCCGAGATGTTGTATCTCTTCGCCGCCACCTGGGCCGTCTGGGGCCTGACCGCTCTCTATCAGCAACCCGGAAACCGCCGGGCGGCGCTGGTGACCGGCCTGGGACTGGGCGGCTATTTTCTGGTGCGCAACGAGGTCATCCTGCTGATCCTGTTCTGGCTGGTCTTCAGTTTCTGGCTCGGGCGCCGCCGTTCCTGGCCGCTGGGGCGGGGTCTGCTGATCGCCGCCCTGGTCGCCCTGGGGCTCAGCCTCGGCTATGTCGGCCTGAATCAACAGCTCTGGGACCAGTACGGTCTCTTTGCCAAGGGGTCCAATCTGGCCAAGGAGCATGTGGAAACCCTGGATATGACCGAGGCGGCCCGGGAGACCTATGGCGGCACCCCGACCACCACCGCCCCGGGTCCCCTTCAAAAGCTGCTCACCCTGGCGCAACGCTGGCCGCGCAACCTGATGTACAGCCTGGAGCGTCTGCCGGGGGTACTGTTCTCGCCCCTGTTGCTGTTCGCCCTGCTGTTACCGGTATTGGTGGCCCGTCGGGGCTCGGGCACGGGAGATGAATGGCCGTTGCTGAGCTTCAGCCTCTGGCCGCTACTCTTCTATCCGCTGTTGCAGCTCGAACCCAGGCTGCTCTTTCCCAGCCTCATCGGCGTGAATCTTTTCGGGGCCGCCGGACTGATGGCCTTTGGGCGCCTGTTGGCGGAATATTTCCAGTCCCGACCCCGCCTGGCCGCCCGCGTGGTCCCCGGGCTGGCGGCCCTCATCCTGCTCCTGATGCTGCCCCTGGGGCCGGTGCTGGCCTGGTATTCCAATGCCAACCGGGGATTCCATCGGGATGTGGGCCACTGGATCGCCCGTCAGATCCGCCCGGATGTCCGCATCGCGGGCGACGGCTACGGCTATGTGAGCGCCAGCACCTTCTGGGCCGGGCGCAAAGGGGAACCCAGGCGCTGGACCGCCACCCCCGCCGAACTGGTGAACTGGGCCCGGGAGCAGGGTTTTGGTGTCGTTATCCTGTACCAGGAGTACCTGCGGCGGGCGAATCCGGAATGGCTCCCGGTGCTGGAGAGCGGTCTCCCGGGTCTGCCACTGTTGCAAGCCTTCGACTTTCCCCGGGTCGGCAAGGTGCTCGTCTTCGGCGAGAGCCAGGCCCTGATCGCCGCCGCGAGCCGATCCGACAGCGATTCCGCGGGGAGGGCCTTGCCATGATCACCAGGTGTTCCCGCGAAGAACATCTCGAAGCCCTGACCTGGGGCCTGGGGCTCGCCCTGTTGACCAGCCTGCCCTATCTCCTGGGCTATCTGGGCGCCCCGGCGGAAAAGTATTTCCTGGGGTTCGTGCTCAATGCCAAGGATCAGAACACCTATTTCATGTGGATGACCCAGGCCGCTTCGGGGGACATCCTGCTGCGCAATCTCTACACCAGTATCCCCCATGAAGGGGCCATGTTCAGCCTCATCTTCCTCTTCGCCGGGACCCTGGGACGCTGGCTGGGGTCCCTGGATCTCGCCTATCAGCTCCTCCGCCTCGGCGCGGCGGTATTGCTGGTCTGGAGTCTCTGGCTCCTGGTCGCCACCTTTGCCGCGGAGCGGCGGCAACGACGCTGGCTGTTTCTCATCAGCCTGTTCGGGGCGGGATTGGGCTGGTTGTGGAATCTGGGGCGTCTTTTCAGCGGCGATTTCGGTGAAGCGGTCACCGATCTCGACTTGCTGCAACGCCCCTTCGATCTCTGGGTGCCCGAGGGCTATGTCTTTTACAGCCTGTTGGTGATGCCCCACTTCAGCGCCGCCATCGCGCTCCTGCTGCTGACGCTGCGCTGGGCGGCCCTGGGGCTGTATCAGGATCGGCTCGCCCTCAGCGCCGCCGCTGGCCTCATGTGCCTGATCCTGAGCTTCGTTCATCCCTATGACGTGCTCATCGCCCTGGGACTGAGTTGGGGGGTATCCTTCCTTTATAGCCTGCGCAGCCGTCAGTTTCAGCTCCGGCTGTGGCGCCATGCCTTACTGCTGTTTGCCCTCGCCGTGGGGCCCATCCTCTACAACTACTGGATCCTGCACGCCAATCCGGGCATGCAGGCCTGGCTGGTGCAGAACAAATCCGCCTCGCCACCGCCGCTGAGCTATGTCATCGGCTACGGTCTATTGCTGCTTGGCGGCTATGGCTACATCTTCAGCCGCTGGCGCGACTGGGGCGCCGACCTGGAGCCCTGGCAATGGCTGCTCGCCTGGCTGCTGGTGCTGCCGCTGGCGGTCTACGCCCCCATCGACTTTCAGCGGCGGCTGGCGATCGGTGCCGCGGTGCCCCTGGGTATCGGGACCGGGTTATTGGTGTTGGGGTGGTGGCAGCAACGTCGTCATCGCCTGACGGGGAAATCCAGACTGATCCTGCTGCTGCTCGTGTTGGCCCTGGTAACGCCCACCAGCGCCTTCCACTGGCTCAACAGTTTCCGCAAGGCCAGAGACTTCCGGGGCGAGTTGTTTGCCGACCGGCCACTGGTGGAACTCCTCGGTCGCCTGGGCGGGGAGGCGGATCGGCGGGATGGCACCCTGCTCGCCAGCTTCGACACCGGCAATCTGGTGCCCCGTTTCAGCGGTCTGGCGACAGTGATCGGCTCCCGCGGCCAGACCGGTAATTTCGACCAGGTGCTGGCCCAGACCGAGGACTTTTTCGGCAACCGGATGACGGAGGTGGAGATGAGCGAGTTTCTCCGCCACCATCGGGTGAGGTGGCTGCTGCTGGGTCCCAACGAGCACCGCCCCCACTCCTCGGCCCTGAGTAAGCGTCTGCCTGGCTTGGGTTTTCGACCGGCCTACCTGTCGCCGGACGGAAACATAAGCATATATCGACTTGAAATACAGAAATCATAAAATATCTCCAGGAACGGTCCCGGGCTCGGAGCCTGGAGGCTTGATGCTGTTCTTTTTTCGAGAACAATTGATCCGTTATTGTTCGGGCCGGGGCGTTTTGATCCGCTTTTGCGTTCTCTTGTAGAGAAAAAACATCTCTTGATGTGGCGCATTGTTCTCCTATGGAGAACGTAAACCGGCCATTTTCAGTCGATGCCCGGAGTCATCGAGCGGCGATTGGGTCGATGTGTAAAGGCGTACCGCCAAGATGGTGTGCGCTGCACATCCTACGAAACTGTAGTCAGTGGTGAACGAAGTGGGTAGTGTCCCAGGAAGTGGTGTAAGAAACTGAGTAGTTTGGTTCCCCTCGGGTGCCCCGCATGCGGGGCACCCGAGGGGCGCGATTGGGAGGTCATCGAAAACTCCGGTAAGGTATGGGTTACCA
>JBPOHE010000115.1:0-1832 GCA_052035915.1 Pseudomonadota bacterium | reverse complement strand
GGCCGGTATTAGCCAGATCGTGGAGATCGTTAACGGCAGCCTGCAGCATGTGTTTCGCCTCGATCACGGGCGTCCTCACGCCCTGGAGGGTTTTCAGGTTCGCCTGACCGCCAAGATAGCCCTGCATTACCAGGGCTTTGAAAGTGGTTAGAGCTTTCAATGAGTTACAGTTTGTTTGGTCTACTGGCGCTGTGCCAGGAGGCGGGCGACGGACAGATAGGGTCGGCGGGAATCATGCGTCCGCGAGACGGACGTTTTTTTAAGTCCGCGCGGATGCTTGCGATACTTGCGCAACTGAACATGCTCGGCCGTGGTGATCAGCCAAGCCGCCAGGGCGTTCATGCCTTGCGCGGCAGCCTGTTCGAGGATTACATCGGTATCATCGCCTTTGTCGGCGATCGGCTGATCGGTGTCGATGTCCCCTCGATCAGCCTTGAAGCCTGCGTGCAATCCGCTGCGGTATCTTGTGTAACAAGCACTCTGACCGGCATACCAAACGTACCCACAACCAGATGAAGCTGGTTATTGAGCCTACTTGGGGAGCGGTTCATGTCCTGATTGCCGCCTCGGGCGCCGGCCGCATGAGGATGAACCTTGATGCGGCTCCAGCAAAGCCCATATTGCATTGGATAGATCATGACGGCGGTACGCAGGTACTGCCTCTTCCCATGGAGCACTCCCTTTCTTCGGCCCCATGGTCCTCTAACATATTGAATCTCATCACTACACTATCTAAGACCAAGCCTTGCTCTTCACCATTGGGTTATCCATCTTCCGGCCCAAAGCAGAGCGCGTAATCGCGACAGACCGCGCAGGAGGGCGCACGGCACAGGTAGATACCTTCTTGCTCGCAAAGCTGCTTGTAGAGAAACTTCTTCCACTTCATGTCGCGGTCGTTTTTAGCCGCCAGTGTCGGAAAATTCCGCGCCATCAGCTCGCTCAAATCCCGCCGCGACCACAAGCCCAAATCTTCCCAAAGATGATCGTTGGCCATGCAGCCGGTAGCGATGATCACGCTCACCCAACGCTCCGAAACATCCTGTTTCGCCCGGTGAAGGTCGAGCAACTTGATCAGTTCCTCCTTTTCCTCCAACAGCCTCGGATCCCAAGCGGGCAGTGGCCGATCCGGTATGACCGGCAACGTGGCGCCCGGAAAATGCCGTCTTAGTAGAGCAATGAACTCAGGAGGTGTCAGCCCCAAGCCGACAGGCAGCGAACCGCCGCCACCGACCTGGGTCGCCAACATCCGCGCCAAAGTGTCATCATTGGGCAAGCCCCGGCTGTAGCTCATCAATAAACCGTAAACTTGCCGATGAGCGTCGACGCCGGAGGACACCGGAGATTCCAGGCACGGATTTGATGACATGGGCGCGAGCCCGTTTAATATTCCACCAGAATATCCTCGTCGCGCACGATCATCTGACAAGCCAGCCGCCAGGGTGGCGGGATGTCGTCTACCAGAATCCGGCTGATATCCTCGTCAGTCAGCTTGCCGAGTTGCTTGAGCAGGTTCCTTTCTTTCTCGGTTGGCGGACCGCCCATCCGCTCTTTCTTTTTATCCAAGCTCGTCACCTTGACCAGACAAGTTCCACATTCGCCATCCTGACAATCGAAGTTGATCGGAATCTTGTTGGCCTTAGCGACTTTCAAGACTGTTTCGATATGGCTGCCGGCAGGGACGTAAACGGTTTTGGTTTTGTGTTCGGGATGCGAAAACGTAACTAATGGCATGGACACGGTCTCCCAAGCGCGAAAAGGTGGAACTAGGACGGTCAAACAGGACGCACGGTCACATCGCCCAACACTTGGGCTTGGCAAGCGAGTCGCGTATC
>JBPOHE010000132.1:0-16583 GCA_052035915.1 Pseudomonadota bacterium | reverse complement strand
TCTGGGCGCCGCGCTCGGCGAAGGCGGCCAGGGCCTGGTCGGCGACGAAATTCCCCAGATTGGTCTCGAAGCGGCGGATCTCCAGCTCCTCCGCCACCAGCGCCACCCGGGTACGCCCCAGGGGCTGGTCCAGGCAGCCGGACGGCTCTCCCCTCCCGGTACAGGTCTCCAGATCGAAGCGCTGCGCCCACTCTCCGACCCGCGCCTCCAGGCTCGGGTCCGGCATCAAGCTCGCGTCCAGCAGACGGAACTCCGGCTCGATCCCGATGCCGCCGTTGGCGTCCAGATGGATCCGGACCACCCCGGCACTGCGGGCATCCGCATCCGCTTTGATCACCCGGCGATGGGCTCCGGCCAGGTGTACTTGCCGTTCGTGATCATGGCCGCCGATGATGAGGTCCGGGCCCTGGGCCTCCAGGGTCCGCAACAAGGCCAGGTCGCGGCTGGCGGGTAGGTGGGTGAGGGCCACCACCACCTCCGCCCCCTGCTGACGCAGCAGGGCGGTCAGGCGACGGGCGACCTGGATGGGCTCCTCGAAGGTCTCCACATAGGCCGGATGCTTGACGTCGGTGGTGAGACTGAACAGACCGATGCGGATCCCGCCGCTCTCCACCAGGGCCGCCGACTCCAGGTTGGGGGCGCTGACCAGGGGGCGGCCGGATGGCTCCTGGGCGAAGAGGATGTTGGTCCCCAGCCAGTGGAACCCGGATTCCCGGATGCGGGCCTGCAAGTCCGCGGCCTGTTCGCGGCGGTCCCGCTCGAACTCATGGTTGCCGAAGGTGACCCAGAGCCGGTCATCGAAGGCCCGAGGCTCCCCATCCAGTTGGTTCAACAGGTCGATCATCTGCGCGCCGTGGAAGCGACGGCTGAACATGGAGGGGAAGAGGAAGTCACCGGCATGCAGCAGCAAGAGATCCGGCGCCTCCCGCTCCAGCTCGGCGCGCAGGGTGCGCAGGCGGGGGATACCGCCGGTGCGGCCCTCATCCACCCCGCCGATCCGGTAGACATCGTTGATCATCAGGAGGGTGGCGGTGCGCCCTGCGGCCAGGACCGGCCCCGGGCCTCCCCAGGTCAGTGCCCCCAAGAGGGCGAGGGTCGCAAAGCGGATCCAGCCAAGCATAGTAGTCGCTCCTTGAGATAACAGTGTGGGCCTCGATCATGGTGCCAAGCCTCCGGGGCAGGCGGCTCGCCCGCCCGTCCCGGTCCTGGTGAACTCTCGCCGATGATAGTGGCTGGCCAGGCCTGAGACCAGACAGCCGCCATGAAGGCTCGATGGCTCCGGGCCTGGAGCGAAAACGGCCTATTTTTGTTCTTCATAAGAGAACAATGAGCCGCCTAGAGATAAATTGTTCTTCTATTGAGAACGAAAACCGGGCCACAGCGCCCAAGCCCGGCCCCTCTCGTTCGTTCCAACCTCCGCTTCAGCAGGTGATTACCAGGGTCGGATAGCCTATCCTCTGCCTGGCGTCGTCGTTGCGACCTGTTGCCACGGTGAGAAGACTTTGAAAACAATGGGTATCCAAGTGAGAACACTCCCTGCACGAACATTTCCCTCCGAGCGATGGGACCGCCCGGCATGATCGACTGGCACCACATCTCCCAGGTTTTTCTGGACATGGACGGCACCTTGCTGGATCTGCACTTCGACAATCATTTCTGGTTGGAGCATGTGCCCAGGCGCTATGCGGAGCGCTATGGCTTGACCGAAGTGGCGGCCAAGGCGGAATTGTTGCAACGTTACCAGGATGTCGAAGGGACCATGGAGTGGTACTGCGTGGATTACTGGAGCCGCGAATTGGGGCTGGATATCGCCCTGCTCAAGGAGGAGGTGGATCACCTGATCGCGGTGCACCCCCATGTGGTGGCCTTTCTGGAGGCGGTGAAGCGGCTGGGCAAGCCCAGGGTGCTGGTGACCAATGCCCACCAGAAGGCGTTACGTTTGAAGTTCGACCGCACCCGCTTGGGCCATCACTTCGAGGCGGTGATCTGTGCCCACGACCTGGGGGTGCCGAAGGAAAAACCCGGGTTCTGGGAGGTAGTGCAGTCGGTGCGGGCCTTCGATCCCGCCACCACCCTGTTCGTCGATGACAGTCTGGCGGTATTGCGGTCCGCTCGGAGTTATGGGTTCAAATACCTGGTCGCCGTCTTGCAGCCGGACAGCCGGGGTTCGGCGCGTCGGATCGAGGAGTTCCCGGCGATTCGGGACTTTTCCGCCATCATGCCGGGGTCGATTGACCATGGGTCGGGGGACGGGCGAGCCCACGACCCGAGCGACCGATGAAGTCGATGATCTTGCGCACTAGTTCGTGGTCGGGGAAGTCTTCGTGCAGCTTTTCCACCGCCTGTTCGAGACGGAGCCCTTTCCGGAAGATGATCCGGAAGGCGCGGTGAACCGAGGCGATATCGTCCCGGGAGACGCCCCGGCGACTCATACCAATCTTGTTGATGCTACGCATCACCGCCGGCCAGCCTTCGGCGATGGTGAAGGGCAGGACATCCTGGGCGAGCCGGGCCATGCCCGCCACCATGGCGTTCTCACCGACGCGGACGAACTGGTGAACAGCGCAAAGCCCGCCGAGATTGCAGTAGTCCTCGATCACCGCGTGGCCGCCGAGGGTGGCGCTGTGACTGAGGATGACATGATCGCCGACGATACAGTTGTGGCCGACGTGACTCAGGGCGAGCAGGGCGCAGTGACTGCCTACCTGGGTCTTGCTGCCGGATTCGGTGCCGCTGTGGATGGTGACATGCTCACGGATGATGGTGTGATCCCCCACTTCGGTATAGGTGAGGCTCCCTTCCCGATATTTCAGGTCCTGGGACTGCACGCCGATACTGGCGAAGGGAAAGATCACGCAGCCGACGCCGACCTTGGTCCAGCCATCGATGACAACGTGGGAGTGCAACTGGGTACCGGAACCGATCTCGACATGGGGTCCCAGGACACAGAAGGGGCCGATATGGCAGTCAAGACCGATTTTGGCGTTTGGATGGACTACGGCATGGGGGTGGATCTGGGTGGCCATGATGAGGACTGGGATCTTGGTGCGGGCTGGGTGGCTTGGGTTGCGGGATCGGTTGCCGCCTCCGACGAAATGGGCCGGGCGATCCTCACCCCTCGTGATCTGGGCTCGACTCCCCGGAGGGGACGGTCGCTGACTGGTCAGCCCCGGTACTCCCGGACGACGAGGGACCACGACGGACGCGACGTCGACGCCGTCTCGGGGGTGCCGACGGCGGCGGGGCCGTGGTTGGCGTCTCCGCGGACGGGGCAAGGGTCACCGCAACCGCCGGGGACTCCCGGTGCGGCCGGTGGGCGGGAGGCCGGGCGCTCCCATGCGCTTTGTGCGGTCTTTGCAGCGGTCGGTCGCCGCGTTCGACCCTGACCCGGCTGCGCGGGTCCAATGGGACGAGTAGCTCGGTGGGGATACTGACCAGGGGGAGTTTGTGGCCGATGAAGGTCTCGATCTCGGGGAGGGAGAAGGCGTGGCTCTCGCAGGCAAAGCTGATGGCGTTACCACTGGCCCCCGCCCGGGCGGTACGCCCGATGCGATGGACATAGTCTTCCGCGTCCGCCGGCAGGTCGAAATTGAATACATGGGTGACATCCGGGATGTGCAGCCCCCTGGAGGCCACATCGGTCGCCACCAGAATCGGCAGCGCCCCTTCCTGGAACCCCTTCAGCAACTGCAATCGTTTGCGCTGGGCCACATCCCCGGACAAGAGCCCGGCATGAAAGCCGTTGCCCTCCAGAAAGCCCCAGACATCCTCCGCCGCTCGCTTGGTATTGACGAAGATGATGCTCCGTGGCGGCGCGAGCTGTCGCATCAAGGCCAGGAGGAGCGGGATCTTTTCTTCGTTCGCCGTCATGTAACAGGTTTCGACGATACGATCGACCGTGATCCGGGTGGTCTCGGTGCGCACCGCATGGGGATTGTTCATGTGCTCGTAAGCCAGCTCGGTCACCCGATAGGAAAGGGTGGCCGAGAACAACAGCCCCAGTCGTCGGTTCGGGGGCGGCAGGCGACGCAGCAGGAAACGCAGATCGGCGATGAAACCCAGATCGAACATACGATCGGCCTCGTCGATGACGATGACCTGAACCGCCCGTAGATCGAAGACATGCTGTTTCAGGTAATCGATCAGTCGACCCGGAGTCCCGATCAGGACATCCACCCCCTCTTCGAGTTGGCGACGCTGTTTTTCATAATCCGTTCCCCCAAACACCAAGCCCAGGCGGAAATCCAGGTATTTGCCGAGCAGGGTAGCATCGTGGTGGATCTGGACCGCGAGTTCCCGCGTCGGTGAGAGGATCAGGGCGCGGGGTTGTGTCGCTCGGCGCTCCGGGCTCGGTGGGTGATTCAAGAGGTGCTGAAAGCCAGCGACGAGAAAGGCCGCGGTTTTCCCGGTACCCGTCTGTGCTTGGCCAGCGACGTCCATACCCGCCAGGGCGAGGGGGAGAGAGGCCGCCTGGATCTGGGTGCAGAGCCGAAACCCGGCCTCGTGGATGCCTTGAAGGAGGTTGGGATCGAGGCCCAGACCGGTGAAGGGGGTGTCTGTGAGAAGCTGATCGGTCATGGCGGGCTAGAATAACGGAAATACGGGGCAAGCGGTCTTGCAAAGAAAAAAAAAATCCTATCAAATGCTATTTTGATACGGAGACACGCGGTTCTCCACTATCGTTCTTAACCACCCCTCCTTTTTGCGGCCATACTTCCATCGGACCGGCCTGAAATCCTCGCGGTCCCGGGTCTGGCATGACCTTCACGGAGAATCCCAAGAGTGAGCAAGCTCATCGTTCATGTAACCGATGAATCCTTCGAGCGAGAAGTACTCCAATCCCCGCAACCGGTACTGGTCGACTATTGGGCGGAATGGTGTGGTCCCTGCAAGGCCATCGCCCCTTTGCTCGATGACATGGCGGAGGCCTATGCGGGCCGGATGAAGATAGCCAAGCTCAATATCGATCAGAATCCCCAGACGCCCCCGAAGTATGGGATTCGCGGGATTCCCACGCTGATGTTGTTCAAGGATGGCGAAGTGGAGGCCACCCGGGTGGGGGCCTTGTCCAGATTCCAGTTGACCCAGTTTCTTGATAGCAACCTGTGAACCAGCCGGCCCGGGAATGACAAAGCTGTCTGGGATGGTTGGCGCCCTTCGGCTTAGCCGCCTGGGATTCCTTCCACCATTCAACCACGCCTTATCCACCTCTGGGATGCGGGATCAGTAGGCGACTTCGGAAGTCGCCATGCTGGGTCGTCTACCCTTCACACCCTTGAACACCCATGAACCTTACTGAATTAAAAAAAATGCCGGTGGCCGAACTGGTCGAGCTGGCAGAGTCGCTGCTGGTGGAAGGATCGGCCCGATCCCGCAAGCAGGACGTCATCTTCGGTATCCTCAAAGCCCATGCCAAGAAAGGGGAAGACATCTACGGTGATGGGGTATTGGAAATACTCCAGGATGGCTTCGGTTTCCTGCGTTCGGCGGACAGCTCCTATCTGGCCGGGCCCGACGACATCTATGTCTCCCCCAGCCAGATCAGGCGCTTCAATCTGCGCACCGGCGATACCATCTCCGGCAAGATACGCCCCCCCAAAGACGGCGAGCGGTATTTCGCCCTGCTCAAGGTTGACGAGATCAACTACGACAAGCCGGAGAGCACCAAGAACAAGATCTTGTTCGAGAACTTCACGCCGCTGTTCGCCAACAAGAAATTCCAGTTGGAGATGGGCAACGGCAGTACCGAGGACATCACCGCCCGCACCATCGAACTGGTGGCCCCGGTCGGTCGGGGACAACGGGGGCTGATCGTCTCTCCGCCCAAGGCGGGGAAGACCATGATGTTGCAGAACGTCGCCCAGTCCATCGCCCACAACCATCCTGACTGCTATCTCATCGTGCTGTTGATCGACGAGCGCCCGGAAGAAGTCACGGAGATGCAGCGCTCGGTGCGGGCAGAGGTGATCTCCTCCACCTTCGACGAGCCGGCGACGCGCCATGTCCAGGTGGCGGAGATGGTGATCGAAAAGGCGAAGCGGCTGGTGGAGCACAAGCTCGACGTGGTCATCCTGCTCGATTCCATCACCCGTTTGGCGCGTGCCTACAACACCGTCATCCCCTCTTCGGGCAAGGTGCTCACCGGCGGCGTGGACGCCAATGCCCTGCAGAAGCCGAAACGCTTTTTCGGTTCGGCCCGTAACGTCGAGGAGGGGGGGAGTCTGACCATCATTGCCACCGCCCTCATCGATACCGGATCGCGCATGGACGATGTGATCTACGAAGAGTTCAAGGGCACCGGCAACATGGAGATCCATCTCGATCGTCGCATCGCCGAAAAGCGCATTTTCCCCTCGATCAACATCAATCGCTCAGGTACCAGGCGCGAAGAGTTGTTGATGGAGCCGGATATTCTGCAAAAAATATGGATCCTGCGCCGTATCCTCCATCCCATGGATGAGCTGGCGGCCATGGAGTTTCTCTATGACAAGCTCAAGGTGACCAAGACCAATCACGAGTTCTTCGAGTCCATGAAGGGATAGAGCAGAATTCCCCTTGGTCCACCAGGATCGCGCCAGGGGGAGGGGGCGAGAGAGGGAGCCTACCTCTTCGGCCCCGGCGTCGATGATGACATCTGGAGTTGTTTCTCGGTCTGGGTAGAGAACAATCCCTCCGTGGTGATCCGAGCGATGAGGTAGCGGATGAAGGCGATGATCCTGGCGGCCGGACGGGGCGAGCGGATGCGTCCCCTCACCGATCATGTCCCCAAACCGCTCCTGGAGGTTGCCGGTAAACCCCTGATACTGCATCACCTCCAGGCGCTGGTGGCGTCCGGCATCAAGGATCTGGTGATCAATCACGCCCATCTCGGCGAGCAGATCGAGGCCGCCCTCGGCGACGGCGGCGCTTGGGGAGCAAGCATCCGCTATTCGCCCGAGGTCCAGGCCCTGGAGACCGGCGGCGGTCTTTTCCGCGCCCTGGCCTGGCTGGGGCCGGAGCCCTTTCTGGTCATCAATGCCGATATCTGGACAGACTATCCCTTTTCCCGTCTCAGCCTCGAAGTGGACAAACTGGCTCATCTGGTGCTGGTGGAGAATCCGCCCCAGCATCCCCAGGGCGACTTCGGTTTGCAGGATGGACTGGTGCTGGACGCGGCACCAGTCCGTTATACCTTCAGTGGCATCGGTCTCTATCGGCCAGAACTCTTTGCCGGCAGCCGGGATGACGCCTTTCCACTCGCCCCCTTGCTACGGGGCGCCGCGGTTCAGGGCCGGGTGAGTGGAGAACTCTATCGCGGGGTCTGGTTCGACATAGGTACTCCCGCCCGCCTCCAGGCTGTACGCCGGTTCGCCACCGACAAACCGGAGATGTAGCATCCTCGCCATGGGTCAGGAGATCGCCGGTACCAGCTTCACACCCCAGGAGGTCGCTGAGTTCGAACGTCGGTTACGACAAGAAACCGAGCTTCTGGCCTCCTGGTTCTCCGACGGCGGGTTCGATGTCGCCGAGCCAATGTTGGGCATCGAACTCGAGGCCTGGCTCATCGGCAACGTCGATGGCCTTCCCGCCGCCATCAATCAGGAGGTTCTGAGCCGCTTACGACACCCGCTGGTCGTGCCCGAGCTGGCCAGGTTCAATATCGAGTTGAATGTCAGCCCGCAACCCCTTGGCGGCCGTCCTTTCACCCGCCTGGCCCAGGAGATGCGTGAGATCTGGGCGCAATGCCGCCAGGCCGCCGCCCCTTTCGGCGCCTCCCCGGTCACTATCGGCATCCTGCCCAGCGCCCGACAGAGCGATTTTTCCCTGCGCAACATGACGCCATTGCGGCGCTATCTGGCCATTAATGATCAGGTGCTCGGGTTACGGCAGGGACGGCCTATCCGTCTGGATATCGGCGGACGGGATCGGCTCCAGTTGGAGCATCAGGACGTCATGTTGGAGGCGGCCACCACCTCGTTTCAGATCCATGTCCAGGTCGATCCCTATCAGGCCGGCCATTGGTACAACCTGGCCAAGATGCTGTCGGCGCCCATGGTCGGTTTGAGCGCCAATTCGCCCTATCTCTTTGGCCAGGATCTGTGGGACGAGACCCGCATTCCCTTGTTCGAGCAGGCCGTAGCGGTGGGAGCGAGCGCCCTGACGAAAAGGGTCAGTTTCGGCATCCGTTATACCAAAGATTCGATATTGGAATGTTTCCTCGCCAATCTGCAACGCTACCCCGTATTGCTGCCCCAGCTTTTCGACGAGCCACCGGAACGCCTGGCCCACCTGCGTTTGCACAACGGCACCATCTGGCGTTGGAATCGGCCGCTCATCGGTTTCTCGGCCACCGGACGACCTCACATCAGATTGGAGCATCGGGTGGTGCCGTCGGGTCCAACCCTGACCGATTGTGTGGCCAATGCCGCAATCTTCTGCGGCAGTATGCGCGCCCTGGCCGCCGATCCGATCCTGTTGGAACGTCGTCTCCCCTTCGAGCGGGCCCGCAGCAATTTCTATGCGGCCGCCCGGGAAGGATTGGAGGCGGATATCCATTGGGTCGATGGCCGGCGGGGGTCGTTACGCGCCCTGATTCTGCATCTCTTGCTGCCGCTGGCCGAGCAAGGGCTCTCGTTGTGGGGGGTGGACGACGAAGAACGCCGCTATTGGCTCAATATCGTGCGTGACCGGGTGCGTTCCGGGCAGACGGGGGCGATCTGGCAGCGGGCCTTTGTCGAGAAACATGGCGCCGATATGCAGGACCTCACCCTCGCCTACCTCGAACGTCAGCAGCAGGATAATCCGGTGCACCAATGGTCATTGGCCTGAGCCCTGGTAGTGGCGGACACTCCCTTTACCCAGGGCTCCGGCCTACCGGGTGGGGCGGATCCCAGCGGTGAGGCGGCGACCGGGCCACTTGGTCGGGTTTCAGGAATCAGGATCAATGTTACGGGTCATCGACACACTGCCTGAAGGCTTGCTGGAACTGGCCGCCCATGAGTTGGAGGCGGCCTTGGGTGGTCCCACCCTGATTCATCTCCCCGGACGGCGGGAGCCACCCTTGTTCTGCAGCCTGCTGTTGCACGGCAACGAGACCGTCGGCTGGGAGGCGGTCAGAGGTCTCTTGCTAGGCTATCGTCATCGGTCTCTGCCTCGATCGCTGAGCCTCTTTCTCGGCAACCTGGCGGCGGCCCGCGCCGGGGTACGACGTCTCGATGGTCAACCCGATTACAATCGGGTCTGGCCCGGGGGCGATCCCGCCCCCCGGACGCCCGAACAGGCCATGATGGCGGAGATCCTCGACATCATGGCCCGTCGCCGGGTATTCGCCAGCGTCGACCTGCACAACAACACCGGCATCAATCCCCACTATGCCTGCATCAACCGGCTGGATCCCCCTTTTCTGCACCTGGCGGCGCTGTTTAGCCGCATCCTGGTATTCTTCCTGCAACCCCGGGGGGTGCAATCCATGGCCATGGCCGGGCTCTGTCCGTCCGTCACCCTGGAATGCGGCAAGGTAGGGCAATGGTTGGGGGTGGAGCATGCGCGACGCTATCTGGAGGCCTGTCTGCATCTGGCCGAGATTCCCGGGCACGAGCCGCATCACCAGGATATCGCTGTCTACCATAGCGTCGCCCAGCTCAGGATCAGGCCCGGGGTGGGTTTCAGCTTCGCTGGGGAGGGGGCACAGGTCGATTTTGTTGAGGATCTGGATCACCTGAACTTTCGCGAATTACCGGCAGGCACGGCCATCGCCCGTTTGCATGGGAAACCAGGGCCGGTCTTGGAGGTGGTCGATGCCCAGGGGCGGGAGGTGGGTGACGGCTATCTCGAGGTGGTAGACGACGAACTGCGCCTCAGGACCGCCATAATGCCTTCCATGTTGACAACCGAAAGGGAGATCGTGCGCCAGGATTGCCTGGGGTATCTGATGGAGAAACTCGATCCGGTGCTTTGGAGGCGCCGCGGGCCGCCGAGCTGTGGCCAACCGGATAGGAGCCATGACCAGCCAGCCCGCCTCCCCTACCAGGATGACCGCGACAGCCGGCTTGAGTGTTCCGTCCGCACTCCACCCGATTGAGCGGGGCGGTCGGGAACCCAATATTCAAGGTCCGATTCTTGACCAACACACTGAGATTGCCTATGTCACCTGCCTCATCCACTCTCCTGCCCGCCAAAAGCCAGCGCGCCCTTTCCCATGGCGGTAAGGGGAAAGACAGATCCCGTCTGGGCCGGGACAGCAAGACACCACAGATCGGCTTTATCAGTCTGGGTTGCCCCAAGGCGCTGGTGGACGCCGAGCGCATCCTGACCCAGTTACGTAGCGAAGGCTATGCCGTGTCGCCCAGTTATACCAAGGCGGACCTCATCATCGTGAATACCTGCGGTTTTATCGAAACCGCCATCAGCGAATCCCTGGAGGCCATCGGCGAGGCCCTGGAGGAAAACGGCCGGGTGATCGTGACCGGTTGTCTGGGCGCGCGGGCGGATCAGGTCTGGTCCAGGTACCCCCAGTTGCTGGCGGTGACCGGCCCCCAGGCCTATGAGGCGGTCATGGAGGCGGTGCATGGTTACCTCCCGCCACCCCATGATCCCTTCACCAGTCTGGTGCCTCCCCAGGGGATCAAATTGACGCCCCGGCATTACGCCTATCTCAAGATCGCCGAAGGCTGCAACCATAGTTGCAGCTTTTGCATCATCCCCCAACTACGCGGCGGTTTGGTGAGCCGTCCCCTGGGAGAGGTAATGCGGGAGGCGGAAAACCTGGTGCGGGCGGGGGTGAAGGAACTCCTGATAGTCGCCCAGGATACCGGTGCCTATGGGTTGGATCTCCGCTACCGTACCGACTTCTGGCAGGGTCGCCCCATGCGTACCCAACTCACCAGCCTCGCTACGGCCCTGGGCGACCTCGGCGTCTGGGTGCGTATGCATTACATCTATCCCTATCCCAGCGTGGATGAACTCTTGCCACTGATGGCCGCAGGCAAGATTCTGCCTTACCTGGATGTGCCCTTACAGCACAGCAGCTCTCGGATCCTTCAGACGATGCGGCGACCAGCGGCGACCGAGAAGGTGTTGCAGCGAATTGAACGCTGGCGACGGGACTGTCCCGACATCACCTTGCGTAGCACCTTCATCGTCGGTTTTCCGGGGGAGACGGAGGAGGAATTCGAGGCGCTGTTGGCCTTTCTGACCTCTGCCCAACTCGATCGAGTAGGCTGTTTCACCTATTCGCCCGTCGCTGGAGCCACCGCCAACGCCCTGGTGGACGCGGTGCCCGAGGCGCTCAAGCAGGAGCGTTGGGGTCGGCTGATGGCTCTGCAGGCCGGGATCAGCGCCGGACGGCTCAGGACCAAGGTGGGAAAGAAAATGTCGGTGTTGGTGGATGAGGTCCGCAAGGGAGAGGTGATCTGTCGCGGGCCGGGGGATGCCCCGGAGATCGACGGCAGCGTGGTGCTCAAGGGCCGCTGGGACCTGAGACCCGGTGACTTTGTCGAGGTCGAGATCAAAAAGGCGGGGGATTATGATCTCTGGGCCCGGCCATCAGAAACCGAGGCTTAGAGTCGCCATCCCTGGCCTCGTCTGCACAGCCGTGAGAGAACGATGGTCCCTGAAATCAAAAGGCGGAGCCGCTCGGTTTGCCGATCTTCTTCAAGATCAGCGCCAGGGGGCAGAAGCCGGTGAAAGCGGCCTGCAACAGATTCAAACCGATAAAGGCGGTGAAATACAGCCAGTAAGGCGAATGATACTGACCCAGCAGCAGGCTTAACAGGATCATGAAGCCGGCAAAGGCCATCACCATACGATCGACATTCATTGAGAGATCTCCTCATAGTTGACTGGGGGTATCCTGTTTCCGGAGGCGGGCGATAGACTCGCCGCTACCAGGGCGAATCCCGACCAGGATCTTACCCAACCCTGACAATTAACCGGCGGCTGGGGGGCTTGCTCCCTGGCCGCCCGAGATGGCTGGCGAGAAACGCGCCGAATACTAAAAGATACCCATGGGAAGTCAATCAACTCTCTCCGAAGAGCAGGAGCCACTCATCGCTTCCCTGCTCAATCCCGCCGTCTACCCCCATCCCGTGGCCAGGGTCAGCCACATCGAGACCCATATTTCCCATGTGCTGCTGGCCGGAGACTATGCCTACAAGATCAAGAAACCCCTGAATCTGGGGTTCCTCGACTTTTCCAGCCTGGAACAGCGACGTTGGTACTGTTTGGAAGAGATCCGGCTCAATCGACGCCTGGCGCCCAGGACCTATCTCAATGTCATCGGCATCCGAGGGAGTCCCCAGCAACCCCGCCTGAGCGGCGAGGGGGAGCCGTTCGAATACGCTGTCCGCATGCGGCGCTTTCCCCAGGAGGCCCTGCTTAGCCGGATCCACCTCAGGACCGGTTTGGTGAGACGAATCGCCAAGGTGGCGGCGGCCTTTCACGACCGTATCCCGGCGGCCGCTCCCGAGGATGCCTATGGTTCACCTGAAGCCGTGGGCGCCCCAATGAGGCAAAATTTCGACCACATCCGCCGGGTGATCCACGACTCCCAGGAGTTGCGTCGATTGCAGCGGCTGGAAAACTGGACCCAGGATCAAGTGGATCGGCTGCGTCATCGCCTCGAACAACGCCGGCAACAGGGTCGCATCCGGGAATGCCACGGCGATATGCATCTCGGCAACATGGCCCTGGTCAAGGGCGAGCTGATCATCTTCGACGGCATCGAATTCAATCCCGCCCTGAGGTGGATCGACACCATCAGTGAGGTCGCCTTCGTGGTCATGGATCTCGAACATCGACGCCGATTCGGTTTGGCCCGCTGTTTTCTCGATACCTATCTCGAACAAAGCGGCGATTTTACCGGGTTGTCCCTGCTGCCCATGTACAAGGTGTACCGCGCCATGGTCCGGGCCAAGGTCAATGCCATCCGCCTGGCCCAGAACCATCTCGGCGCCGAGGAACGGCGGCAGGCCCTGACCGAGCACGGCATCCTGCTGAGTCTGGCGGAAAGCTATGTCCGCCCCCATGCCCCCGCCATCCTGATCACCCACGGGCTCTCGGGCTCCGGCAAGAGTCGTCTGGCGGAAATCCTGGTCAGACGCCTGCCTGCCGTGCGTATTCGTTCCGATGTGGAGCGGAAGCGCCTGTTCGGCCTGGGAGCGGACGCCCGCACCGGTTCCGATCTCGAGTCCGGCATCTATACCCCGGAGGCAACCCTCGCCACCTATGGGCGGCTGTTGGAGCTGGCAGATCAGATCACCGGGGCCGGCGAAACCCTGGTGGTGGATGCCACCTTTCTCGATCCACTCCAACGGCAGCGGTTCCGGGAGTTGGCGGCACGCAAGGGACTACCCTTCCTGGTACTCTCGGTCAGGGCACCGGAACGGGTATTGCGGGAACGCCTGTTGGCCCGTCGGGCCCTGGGCGCTGACCCTTCCGAGGCCCATGCCGGGGTGCTGGAGACCCAGATCGCGACCCAGCAACCCCTCGCCCCCGAAGAGAGCGAACATACCCTGGTGTTCGACACGGGTCAGCACATCCCGGCGAATGAGGTCGTGGCCCGTTGTCGCGCGGCCATGGCCCGTGGTCGGGCCGCGATGGATCCTGGCGGCGATCGGCCTCTTCCTTGACCGGCCCCGACTTCCTATCCGTGCCCGGGGGTCAGAGAAGGTCCGTGTCCTGATCCCTGTAGGCGGGGGAACAGCAACAGAGAAAAACCAGGGGTTCGCCACCGGTGTTGCGGATACGGTGGGGGGTACCCGGGGGAATGCAGAGGCTGTCTCCGGGAATCAGGAGCAGGGATTGGTTTCCAAGGGTCATGAGTCCCTCTCCCCGCAGGATGTGGTAAATCTCCTCGGTGCACCGATGACGATGGAGCTGGGTCTCCTCACCCGGGGCCACTGTCGCCTCGGCCAGACTCTGGTTGTGGTTGCCGTGCCGGTTTGGATGCAGGAGTTCCCGGATCAAGGAACCGTCCTTGGCGCGGAAGGCCAGGGCCTCCGCGTATCGGCTGGGGTTATTGAAGATAGCGCTCATCTGGACGTCCGCTCTGGATCAACACCAGCCCGATACTACACCCCGGCCCGAGGCTTGCCGATACGCCATTCCATCTCCCGATCTCCAGGAGAATCGAGGTGGTTTACCAACCCGCAAGGCTTCGGGGCGTGGGTTTTCCGGTGGCTAGTTCGTTGACGGCAGACCGATTCCTGACATATTGGCCGAGGCAGAAGTTTGATCCAGTTCTCAAAAAACCCCAAGATGCGACTTCAGACACGGATTTATTGATTTCAAGCAAATGATCGCCGCCCCATGCTTCTATAGTGTTTCCGACTCTCGCCCCGACAGGAAACCCTGCTGGCCGATCGCTACAAGTCATTGACTGGTTTCGGGCACGCCTGGCGGATACCCGGGGTTCTGAGTTTTTCGAGGAGATGGTCGAATGTCACTGAAACCCTTCGCCCTATTCGTCTCCGCCTTACTCACCGCCACTTGCGGTGGGGTATCGGCGGCTGAAAAGGTAGCGACCACCCCAGCCGAGCGGCTGACCGCCTATATCGAGAGCAAGGGCGGCTTCGCCGAGGCGCAAGGGGCGGCGCGGGCCGCCAGCGGTGAGCTGATCATCAAATGCAGCGCCTGTCACAACAAGGAGGGCAACAGCACCCAAGGGGACAACCCCAATCGGGCCGCCCAGCAACCCCTGTATCGTCTCACCCAGTTGGAAAACTTCCGCACCGAGGTGCGCAAGAACCTGACCATGCATGCCATGGTCAAGGATCTCCGCCCCGAGGAAGCGGTTCTGGCCGCGCTCTACTTTTCCTCCTTTCCGCTTCCCAAGCGATTTTGGCTGGAGGATGACCCCAGCCTGGCCAAGGGCAAGGATCTCTTTCTCAAGCGCTGTCAACACTGCCATGGAGCCGAAGCCCTGGGGTTGGCCGCCGTACCCAGGCTGGCCGGGCAGCAGAAAGTCTATCTCATGACCAATCTCAAGCGCTTTCGCGACGGCAGCCCGGAACGCAAACATACGGGTATGTCCTCGATCACGGCGGATCTCGCCGATACCGAGATCGAAGCCCTGGCCCAGTATCTGGCATCCCTCGCGGCCCCGGCCGTCAGTCTTTCCCCAACTCGTACCAAATGATGTAAACCCCCCAAGCCCGAGCCCCAAGCTCAATTCCATCCCCAACCATCGTCAAAGGAAGATCCATGTTCTCCAAGCTGAGTATCCAACTGAAATATTCCGTCGTCTTTCTGGTCGCCCTGATCATGGTGGTCAGCGGCTTGCTGTACGGGGTGCAGGAACTCAAGTTCAAGCAACTGCAAAACGAGGCGATTGCCGTCGCCAACCAGGTGGTGTCCTTTCGCGCCTGGGTAGCCAAGTCCGGCGTGGTCTGGGTGGATGAGCTGTCCGCCGATTTCCATGACTTTCTCAGCCAGCGCCCCAAGGCCGAGGGCGATGGGTTTTATTTCTCGAAGAACCCGGCGCTGGCGACGAGAGAACTCTCGACCATCGTCGAGAAAACCTCCAGCCGCGCCACCTTCCGCGTCACCAGCGATGAATACCGCAACCCGGCCAATGCCCCGGATACCTTCGAGAGCGGGGCCTTGAAGCTTTTCAAGGAAGACAAGGAGAAAAAAACCTCCACCGCCGTCGAAGGCGGCTTTTATCGCTATGCCCAGCCCATCTATGTAGAGAAGTCCTGCCTGCGCTGCCATGGCTCGCCGGAGGACGCGCCCAAGGACGTGATCAACAAATACGGCGACAAGCGCGCCTTCGGCTATAAGGTGGGTGACGTCCGCGGCATCATCAGCGTCAAACTGCCCGACATCACCTTGATCGAGGTCACCAAGAGTTTCCTCAACCCCTTTACCCTGGGTCTGGTGATCGTCGCCTTCCTGCTCAACTTCGCCTACACCCAGCGTTCCATCATCCATCGGCTGAAGTTGCTCGCCGGGACGACCGAGCGCATCGCCCGCGGCTCCCTGGACGAGCCGATCGAAGCCAGGAGCGGATCGCGGGACGAGGTGGAATCCGTTTCCCATGCCGTCGACATGCTGAGGAAGAGCCTGGTGGTGGCCATGAACAGGCTGAAGCGGAAGTCCGGAGTAGCCGAGGAATAGGGCCTCTTCGCGGTCAGCCCCGAGAGCCGCAGACGACAGACTGATGCCGGACGGGGCATTGGCCCCGTCGGCAAGGTTTCGCGCCTGTTTCGGGAACGCGGTTTCACGCCAAACACGAGTTCATCTTCAGGGACCAAGCGCGCCCGGGCCTGGGCTTTTTTGTCCGACATTCGTTCTCTAAATGAGAACAATGCCTCTAGTTATTAGGGTATTGTTCTCGGATTCAGCGCAAAAAAGGCCATTTTCAACCCATGCCCGGAGCGGCTGGGATGGCACCGGCACCAGCGCCTGATTGCTCGGAAGTGAGGTACGAACCGCATCAATCGTGTATAACAAAACCTCGAATGATGCGGTTCACTTCGTGATCGTGTCCCCGGACGTGGTGTAAGAAGCGATCAGAAGGTCATCGACTCTGGCAAGGAAGGGAAGGTCATCAGTTTGCGACCGCAGGCAAGCTGATGTTGGGATTCTCGCCGAGATCGGTGAGG
>JBPOHE010000129.1:0-29396 GCA_052035915.1 Pseudomonadota bacterium | reverse complement strand
GCGGTGGCCGTGACCGTGAGGCTGGCGGTGTCGCAGGGACCCGCACTCGGGGCACAGACCTGATAGGTGACGGTGCAGCTGCCACTGGCGGGCACGTCATAGGTGGCGACCCCCACCCCGCTGACGCTGATATTGCTGCAGGTGCCGCCGGTGCCGCTGAAGCTGGAACTGGCGGGGTACTGGTCGTTGCTGGCCAGGTTGGTGGTCTGCCCACTGCTCCCTCCCGCATGACTGTCGCTGTCGTTGACGGCGTCGATGATGGTGACCAGGGCCGTGGTGCTGTTGTTGCCTCCACCGGTGGTCCCACCATTGCTGTCGTTGACCGCCCCGGTCACCCCGGTGAGGGTCACCGACACCGGCACGGTGTCGGTGCCACCCGCCGTTCCCGGCGTGGTGTAACTGATGGGACAGGTCAGGGTGGCCCCGGACGGCAGACTCGCCGCCGTGCCACTGGAGGCGGTGCAGCTCCCCACCGTGACCGTGACCGCCGCGGCGGTGCTGTCGACCGCCGTCGCGGTACAGGTGGCATTGGTCGCCGACCCCGGCCCGGCATTGGTGCACACCAGGCTGCCGTTGACCAGCGCCCCGGGGGCACTGACGCTCGGCAGACCACTGAAGGCCGGACTCATGTCGGCACCTGTGACATACCCAAAATCGGCCACATTGGTAGATGTCGACTGATTGATGAGATCAGTCTTGTTATCCGAGGTCACATCCGGGTCATACACCTGACTGGCCCCCGACGGCAGTGTGCTCTCATCCACCGCCACGCGGTAGCTGCCGGGTCCCACGCCGGTAAAGAGATAGTTGGCATCCAATGCCGTGGTATTGACGCGGGTGAGTTCATTGCCCAGGGCGTCGAAGAGTACGACCTGGACGTTAGCCAAGCCCTCGCCCGAGTTGAAGTTGTTATTGCCGTTCAGATCCTGGAAAACAACGTCACCGATGCTGATGGGATTGGCGCCGTTGATCCGCAGACCGGCGTCGAGATCGGTCTTGTCCTGACTCGTCGCGAGGGTGACGAAGGCATTGCCCCAGACCGTATCAAAATCGCTGTCGAGGGTATCGCTGCCCGCATCCACTGGGCTGAATAGATAGCCGGGTGGCGGAATGACTTCGACTTCGTAGCTTCCCGCCGCCAGGCCGGTGAATTCGTAGGCTCCCAATGAGTCCGTGGTCGTTGTGGCGACGAATTGCCCAGCGCTATCGTAAAGGTTGACTCGGACGCCAGGAATACCAGGCTCACTGGAATCCTGAATGCCGTTGCCGTCATTGGCCGGGGTGCCGGAGCCGGCGTCGTACCAGACGCGATCACCGATCCGGGCCGAAGCTGTACCTGGGGTGGTGCCGGTGAGATACATCCCGGCATCCAGATCCAAGGTGATCTGACCGGCGCTGAGGGTGATTGCCGCCCGACCGGTTCCCGGGTTGGGGTCACTGTCGGTGGTGTCGTTTCCGCCCTGGTCCTGGGCACTGAGGCTGTAACCTGTCGGTGGCACGAACTCGACCACATAGTTGCCCGCCGGGAGACCGGCGAACTCGTAGTACCCCGAACCGTCGGAGATGACCGAGGCGATGAAGACACCGTCGGCAGGATTGCCATCACCATTCGGATCCGTATACAAGTCCACCAATACCCCGGCCAGACCGGGTTCGCCGCTATCCTGGATACCGTCATGATCGGTGTCGTACCAGACGCGATCGGCAATTCCCGCCGGATCATCGCCATTGCTCAAATACATCCCGGCGTCAACCGTTTGCAAACCAGCGTTGGTCAGGGTCACTGCCGCGGTGCGACCGGTTCCTGGGTTCGCATCGCTATCGAAGGAATCGGCGAGGCTGGCGGAAGGGTCTGCGTTCTGCGGGCTAAAGGAATAGCCGCTCGGGGCGACAAACCCGACCACATAATTGCCCACAGGCAGGGAATCGACCGAGTAGAAGCCCGCGCCATCGGTGGTGGTGGTACGCAACAGGGTGGTGCCGGTGCTGTCGTATACATTCACCGTCACTCCGGCGATGCCGATTTCGTCGGGATCCTGCACACCGTCCTGATCAGTATCGAACCAGACGTAGTCGCCGATGGTGCCAATGTTGGACGAGAGGATGTCGAGGAAGTTGTTGTTGAGGTACGGCGTTAGCGTGGTGACGTTGACCGGGATGCGGTTGTCGCTGTCCTCGGGATCGCCAAGAAGGACGCTGGAATCGTCGCTGCTGGTATCGTCGATGCTGGTATAGCCATTGGGATCGGTTTCGACAACCACGTAGTTGCCCGTGCCAAGATTGAGGAACTCGTAATACCCAAGGGCGTTGGTAACAGCGAGACCGACGGGATTGGCATCGTCCGCATTGCCGGCGATTCCATCCGGGCCAAAACCGGGACGGTAGAGCCGGACGGTAACGCCTTCCAGTGCCGTATCGCCGCCGCCGAATCCCGCCGTCCCCTTGTCTTCCAGGACAAAGCCACTGATGGTGGCGGCCAGGGTTTGCAGACCGGCGGTGCTACTGGATGGCGGTACCGGATCATTGTTGGCGTCCACGGCGTAATCCACCGCCGCGGTGTTGTTGGCGGGGTTGCAGCCCCCAATGGCCTTGAGCGTAACGGTTATAGGAATGGAATTGCCCGCCGTCAGACTACCGGCGCCAGTGAGATCAAGCCACAACAGACTCCCAGAACCCGTGGAATCGGGTGCCGGGACAGCAGACACAAAGGAGAAACAGGCGCCGCTGAAGGTGTCTTCCAAGGGCAGAGTCGGTATGGCCGTGGAACCCGAGTTCAGCACATTGATGTTGAAGATCACATTGTCACCCTTGTTGGCTGGTCCCGGATTGGGACTGGACAAGGTTTTGGTGACTGTGACCTGGGGTTTGGTTACCGTGATGGTTGCCGTCGATGGCCCGGAGGAAGCGGAACCGGTCACGCTTGCGCTGTTTGTCGTCCCAGGCGCGCAGGTGCTCGTTCCGGCTGTGAAATAGACACTGATTGTCCGGTTGGCACCAACGGCAAGCGTACCCGTGTTGTTCCATGTGATCAGGTTTCCAACAACGCTTGTCGGGGCAATGCTTGCCGACGAATAGGTCAAACAGGCTGGGAAGGTGTCGGTCACATTGACCGTAGCGAGGGAACCGCTTCCGGTGTTGGTGACAACAAGATTGAATTGAACGGTCTCGCCGATCACAGCGACACCGTCAGACGGCTGGACCCGGGTTTTCAGGATGGCCGCGGAGGTGGCTACCCCGCTGGGGATAGTGGCGGCATCGCTGGAGATATCGGTCGGATCGGTAGGATCGGTGTAACTTACGTTCAGGGCCGAGCCCAGGGGGGCGTTCAGGGTGCCATTGTTGCTGCCACTGCCGCTGGTGCTGGCAGGAATGCAGGCGGCAAAGATACCCGTATTCACACCGGTTTCTGTGAGAGTGCGTGTCTCGCTATCGCCATTACTATTGGTGATGGTGACGGAGATGGTCTCAGCCACGGAGGCATTCAGATTCTGGTCGAGATCGGTCACCCGCACACAGACTTGCTCATTGCCGGCATAGGTCAGGGTGCCCGGGCCGTTGGAGCCGGTAGTGAACTCGGTCACGCTCGGGGTGCCCAGATCGAGCACGCTCAGGGTTATCGAGGTGGATTTTTGCGAACTGACAGCGTTCTCGTAGCCTTCCTTGCCGGTGGCGGTGATGGTGTAGGCGCCCTGGGTCGCGCCTGTATGCCAGACATACTCGTAAGTTTTGAAGGCGCCACTGCTCGCGACCGCGTTGGTATCGGTCAGAGTGGTCGAGATATCGTCCGCCGCGCCGGGGCCATCGATGCTCAACGGCAAACTGGTGATATCGGCAAAGCCGAAGGGATCACCCACCACGGCACGCACATAGAGAGTCTGCCCATTAGTGGAATTGGTGACCAGGGAGCCACCCGGATAGGGGGCATCGTAGACATCAACCGAATCGACGTGGATGACGGTGGTGGTGGGCAGGGTGATCTTGGAGGGCTTGGTGTTGCTGTCGTAATCAATGGTGAAGGACACACCGCTTTGCGCGGTGGTGACATCCAACACCAAAGCCTGACTAGACGGCACGGTTACTTGGCTGCCCAATGGTAAGAAAGTGAAGGTCAGAAGGCCACCAGAAGCGGATGCACTACTGCTCGTCGCCACAGTCGTGGCGCCATATTTCAAGGTCGCGGTGATGTTGGGGCTGGCGGGCATCGAACCGGTGCTGACAGTGAAGTATGTTTGCGCGGTGATGACGCCGCCGGCGGGGAGGACCAGGTTTTCGGCCAGGACGGGGGTTTGGGTGAAGGTGGCAGTAACTGGCCCCGAAACAGATGCTGGCGCAATGGAAACCGCGCCGATTGCCCAGTTACCAGTGGCCGTACCCCAAGACATAGTGACACTCGAGCCTGTACCAGCTTTTGTACTGGCTGCCCCTTTGGCACCTGCATTGTTACCATCGGTCCCAGCATTAACATTCCAATGTTGTGTCTGACCACTCCCCGCTGTCGCCCCACTAGCCGGGTTATCCCAAGAACCAGTGTCGAAAATGAGACCGCCCGACACCGAGGCAGAAGTCACTTGGGCCGTACCACCGTTCCCAGTCGCCGAAGTCACTGTAAGAGTTTGTGCCTGATCGGCCCCAGCGAAATTAACTGCCCCAGCAACGATGGGCAGGTTGGTCCCGGTTGTAATCGATACAGCAACTTGACCCGTGACAGCAGATGGCGGATTGAATAAGCGCCAGATTTCCATAATGGCATCGTTTCCGTTGGCAAATGCACGCCCCACAAAAGTGAGAGCCTGAGCGCTGCCGCCGCTTGGCGTGTAAGTCAGACTGGTCACCTGAGGGCTTGCTGTGGCACCGCAACTGACCCCGGAGCATTCGGTGGACACACCGACAAGTAAGAGCCGATTTGAGCCCGAGCCCGTGGTATGGGAGAAGCTCAAGCTGGTGGCGCTCGTCACGGATCCAGATGAGGGCGTACCCTCCACGGTTACTGTTCCGGTGGAGCTGCCGCCCAAAACTGCGGTGTTCGACGTAGTCGTATCCGCAGGCGACACATTCACCGGATCCACCCGATCCAGCGCCCCCGTCGTATCCCCATCCACTCCATCCGTGCTCAGATACAAGGGCTTGGTCTGGCTCCCGGTAGCGGCAATGCTGGCAGTGTCATTGCAGCTATACAAAGAGGCCGTGCGGGTAACCGTCAGGGCGTTGCCTGGAAGGGCATTGAGGGTGCCGTCGTTGGCACCCAGGCCCAGTGTGGCCGAAGAAGGCAACGCGGAGGCGTTGCGGAAGATACCTGTGTTGTTAGCCGTCTCGGTGAGGGTGAGATTCTCGAAATCGCCAGTGCTGGTGTTCTGCACCAGAACGGTGATGGTCTCGGCCGCCCCGCTATTGGCATTGGCGGTGGCGTCGGCGACGCTGACATAGAGTCCGTCGCCCGCGTTGTAGGTGGCTATGGGGGTGTAGGAACCGTTGGTGAAATCGGCGGTGCAACTGGGGGTGGGTCCGCCCGGCACCACGATCTCCTCGTCATCCGTTACGCCGGGATAAGCCGTGTTCACCGTGTTGCGGACAACCCCGGCGGCAACGATGGTGGTGTGATAATGGATGGTGGTGGACTGGCCGCGTCCCAGCACGGGGATGACGATACCGCCTTCATCCAAGGGAAATGGCGTGGTGCCACTATCCGGGACGGGGACGCCGTCGCGCTCAGTGGTGTTGGGAACATAGCTCAACTGCGCCGGCAGGCCGTCGATGACGAAGACGTTGCCCAGGGCCTGGAGGCTCTGGTTGTCCACCGTGACGTTGTACTCGAGAACGTCGCCGACACTCAGACCGCTGGGGGGATTGTCGGTATAGGTCGCGGAGGTCTTCTTGATCACCGGCACCGGAAAGGCCGGCACGGTGGTGCCCACATCCAGGAAGGGGTTGCCAGGACCAGCGACAGCGGGATCCTGCCCCCAGGCGGCGGTGATGAGGACGCCGTCGAGGGTGTAGACCCGCATGCCGGTCTGGTCTTTGTCCGGGTCGTAGAGACGCTTCACCTCCAGGGCGGAGAGGTCATAGTGGACATCGTATTTAACGCCGGTAGGGTCGGTCAGCGGGCCGTTTTTGTCGCCGTTGTAATCGACGTAGACGCGGGTGTCGGCCACGGGGGTCACCCAGACCGGGCTGCCGTTCTGGGACAGATCGCTGCTCCCCGGTCCCCAGCCGACGATCACCATGGTGGTCAGGTTGCCTTCGGGCACCAGGCTGAAGCCCCAGTCGTGGACGTTGTTGGCGGTGGGCTCGGCGCCCACGGTGCCGACGGCAAAGAAGGGTTTGTTGCCGACGCTGGAAAATTTGGCGCCCGAGTCCTGGGGCAGGAGGAAGCGATAGGTATCCTTGGCCGGGATATTAAATGAACCGCTGCTCACCCGGGTTTGATAGTTGACCGTGATCGCCCCAGGATCAGGGTTGTACAAGAAGATATAGGAGTCGTCGCCATCCGAGGCGGTACCTACTGGAGAGTAGTAGATGGGACCCCATTGATCCGTCGGTGGGATGGTGAACCAGCGGGATTCATAGTTGGCGCCGATATCTCCGGTGAGGAGTTGTACCTGCACCGGCTTGGTGGCGACCACCGTGGCGCCTTTATTGAGGGGGCCATTGGGGAGGTAATACACCTCGCCCTGATTGAGGGTGACGCTGTAATTCGAGGAACCGTTGGCATCGCTGTCGATATTGACCAGGGTGCCGTTCTCGGCGGCGGATACGAAGAGGGACACCAGCTCGAACATGGAACTGGTGGCCGGAGAGGGGAAGATGACATCCTGGCCGATGGGCATGACGAAGTTGGTGCCCCAGTCGATGGTGGCGTTGACCTCGACGGCATCGGCCAAGACACTCCCCGGCGAGGTGGCCCAGGCCGAGCGGGACATGACGATGGCCTTGGTGGCGCCGACGCGGTCGCGACCATCGTAGAGGATGCTGGCCGGATTGCGCGGCAGGGTGACGTTGTTGCGCAGGGCGATGACGGTGCCAGCGGCGCAGATGTCCGAGCCTCCACAGGGATGGATTGCCCCGTCGTTGCCCGGGATGCCATCGCCCCAGATCTGGGTCGAGGACTGGGTCGGATTGCCGAGATCGACCTCGTAGCCATCCTCCCAATGGTCATAGACCACCACCGTATTGGCCGCACCCACCACCATGGAGACCACCGAGTCCATGGTGGTGCCGGTGGCGGGAGCCAGGGTGAGGAAAGAAGACCTGATCTGCGCCTCGGGCATGGGCACGAAGTATTCCTGCACCAGGGAATGGGCCCGGGCGGCACCGGCTCCGGCCAGAAGGATAATTCCGGCGAGAGTCGCGGCGGCGCGATGGAGGATGAAAGCGGACCAGGTGCGAGAGGTGGTTGGTTTCATAGCGAACCCGTCTCTTGGTGGGAAAGCCTGTTCAAAAATCTTGCTTGCCTCAGGGGCGATACCTGAGCGGTCGCCAAGGGGCGTAGGGATCATCGGGGCAAACCCTGGAGGCGCAAGCTTTCTCCGCGAGGCTTAGGGACTGTTCGTCCCCGTTCCTGCGCCCCCCTTTTGCCTGGCGATGAATCGGCATTCATTCCTTTCATTCCACGCCCCTTTGCGAGAATAAATCCGGTTTTGTGGCAACCTCGGATGCCTTCCGATCCGCTTCCACTGGCGCTTTTTGTTGTGAAGGAAATAGGCGGTGGATAGCCGCGGGCGGAGGTTTGATTCGGGGTGAAAAAATACTCGAAGTCGCGCCAGAAAAGAATACCGCTTGTCAGATTTTTCCTACCGTTCGTAGGAAAGCCTGAGGCGCAGACGTTGAATATTGAGAAATGGCTCGAGATTTTGGCGTTCGCCATGATTTGACGTCGTGACCGCCATCACGGATGGGCGCGCCGATTTATGGCAAATGGCTTCCACCGGCCACTTCATCTCCCCCTGGTAACGGCTCTCTCCCCAGATCACCGGGCCGGTGGGCAAAAGAGGCCGAAGCATAAGCTTATTACGATAATGTATTCTGATTAGCGAGGTACCTCGGCCAGGATGGCTTCGTCAGAGATCCAGCCGCTGTGACCCCCCTCAATCCCCTCTTATCAAGGGGGGAAGCAAACGGCCCAGGAGGCGCTTCATCGCCCCCCCCAGAGGTATGATGCGCCTCAAGGTGACGTTCCATCAGCCGCATCACCATGGAGGTTTTCTTGATATGTCCGCCGTCTTTGCCATTACCACGCCAAACGACCTCTACGCCCAACTCGAGGCCCTGCCCGCCCGGATGATCGGCGAGATCATGAATGGGCAACTCTATGCCCAACCCCGTCCCGCTAGTCCCCACGCCGCCGCCAGCTCGGCCCTGGGGATGGATATCGGTAGCCCTTATCATCGCGGTCGCGGCGGGCCAGGCGGTTGGTGGATCCTGGATGAACCCGAACTCCACTTCATCCGCGACACCGAGGTGGTGGTCCCGGATCTCGCCGGCTGGCGCAGGGCGCGGATGCCCCAGTTGCCACGGGATCATCGCTTCGAGATCGTCCCTGACTGGGTGTGCGAGGTGCTCTCCCCTTCGAGTGTCCGCATCGACCGCGCGATCAAGCTGCCCCTCTATGCCCGTTACGCTGTCTCCTTCCTCTGGTTGGTGGACCCACTGGCGCGCACCCTGGAGTCCTTCGCCCTGCGGCAGGGCCATTGGACCCTCATCGGGGTTTTTCAGGGCTGGGATCAGGTCAGCGTCGATCCCTTTTGCGATATCGCCCTGGACCTGAGCGCGCTCTGGTCGGAAGCCGAGGAAGCGGCGGAGTGAAGCCGGGGAATAGAGCCCGGGAGCTGCCCAGGACAGGCGTCTCTTTCCCCATCGGTTTTCCGGGCATCGGCGGGAAATAGCCCTTTTCCGTTCTTATTACGAGAACAATACGTCAATATTTTTGATATTGTTCTCCTTAGGAGAACGGCAAGCCAGATCAAACAGCCCATCCCCGGGAGCGCACCGCCAATCTGGCGAACTAAAATTTATATGACGGGGCGATACATCGCCTCGAATGAGCGGAGTTTCTTGAAGATGATCGCCTTGAGGTTCCTTCTCTGCGGATTCGCGGCGATGCTGGTTTTCAGCACGCCGGCCAGGGCGTTTGAGATATGCGAGACCAGATGCGCCGACTATCGGGAGGGTAAATGCGTCAGGGAGGAACAGAGATGCCATGAGGAATCCCCTCCGCAACCCATGTATGGCGCCATCGCCTATGGCCGCAAAAGCGGTGCCTATGGTTATTCCCATGGCTGGAGTAGTCGGAACAAGGCCGAAAGCGTGGCCTTGGAGAACTGCGCCAGGCATGGCGGCGATTGCGAGCCGATGCTGTGGTTCGACCGTAAATGCGGGGCAGTCGTCGCACCGAGCTCAGGCACGAAAGCCTACTGGGGCTACGGCGATGGTGTCGGTCAGGCCAGGGCGGAGGCCCTGCGTCAGTGCGAGAAGGATGGGGGACGCCAATGCCAGGTAAAGATTTCCCATTGCTCGCGGTGAAACCCGATTGAGCTGGTGTTCGCCAGCCCGGCTTGCTTCACGACTCGCAAGGAGAGACCATTGACATCCCATGGATTCTTCCGGACATGATAGGATGGCGTTCCACACCGAGAAGGGTTCCAGCGGAACCCCTGTCAAAGTTTCTCGGTCCTGCAAAAGACCTCGTTCTACCCTTCCCCAGATAAGCACCCCAAAGGAGAACCCCATGAGCAAAACCAAAGTGCCGGGAAAAGCCGAGCCAGCGGAACAACCCTCAACCGAAGAAACACCCCAGGCTCCTGTTTGCCGCCTTGATGCCGAGGCCATCAAGTCTTCGTGCCTGGCGGTGGAGATGTCCCCCAAGCAGGTCGACAAACTGATCAAGGTCGTTTTCCCTCGCTGTCTTCAGGCGGGAGAGTTCCTGCTGGAAGAAGGTCATCAGGACGATACCCTCTATGTGGTAACCGAAGGTCAACTCGAAGTGGTCAAAGCCACCGGCGGCGGGGAATGGATGACCCTGCAGTCGTTGCAACCCGGGGATATGGTGGGCGTGCTCGGTTTCTTCGAGGGAGGCGGCCACAGCGCGACCATTCGGGCGACGGCGGATTGCAAATTGTTCGGTCTGAGACGCAAGACCTTCGAGCGAATGCTCAAACGCTGGCCGAACCTGGACTACAAGATCACCCGGGCCATCATCCACAACCTGCACGAGATTATCAGCCGGATGAACATGCAGTACGTGGAGATGACCAACTACATCAACAAGCAACACGGCCGCTATTGAGCCCTTCCCTACCCGCCGCCGGGGGAAGAACGCCCCACGGCGACGGGGAGCCGCTCAGAGGGCGTTGAGACCGAGATAGAACAGGGCGGCCAGGATGGCGGCCACCGGGATCGTCATCAGCCAGGAGACCAGGATGGATTTCATCAGGCCGGCATGCACCGCCCCGGCCCCGCTGACCAATCCCACCCCCACCACCGCCCCGACGATGGTATGGGTAGAGGAAACCGGAAAGCCTCCACCGGAAGCCAGCAACACCGTGACCGAGGCCGCCAGTCCCACCGAGAAGGCCCGACTGGGGGTCATGGGGGTGATTCCCCGGCCCAGGGTATGGGCCACCCGGGAACCGAAGCTGGCCATACCGATCAGCATCGCCACGCCGCCAAGGGCGAACAACCAGAGCGGCGCCCCCTGAGTGACCGCCGTTTGCCCAGCCAAGAGATTGATGGCGATGGCCATGGGCTCCACGCTGTTGGCGATATCGTTGGTGCCGTGGGCGAAGGCCATGGAACAGAGGGTGAAGAGGGTGATGGGGGCGAAACAGCTCTCGGCATCGCGGACAATCTGTTGCTGCATCAAGGCAATGAGTACCATCCCCACCCCACCGGTCAGGGAGATGACAAGGATATGTTCGTTGTTCAGGTCTATCCCCAGGGAACGCAGGTCCCGACGCAGTGCCCCCAGACAGACGACGAAGGCGGCGATAAAGACGTATAGCGGCGCCAGACGCCTGGCCCGGACCACGGAATTTCCCGCCTGCAACACCAACCTGTCGATACTCAGCATGAGCAGGTAACCAATGAGCGCCCCGAGCAGTGGTGAGATCAACCAACTGAGAAAGATCGGACCCAGGGCCGACCACTGCACCCCCTGGACGCCGATCCCCAGCATGGTGACGCCGACGATGGCGCCATAGATGGAATGGGTGGCGGAGACCGGCCAGCCCATGGCCGAGGCCACCCCCAGCCACAGGGCCGCGCCCAGCAGACTAGCCAGCATGGCCCCCAGCAGCAACTGGGGATCGGCCGTGGCCAGCGCCGGGGCGAGGATCTTCTGACCCAGGGTGCTGGTACCATGAAAGCCGTAAAAGAGAACCCCCACCATCTCGAAGATGGCCACCATGACCAAGGCTTCCCAACGGCTGAGCATGCCAGCACCGATGGCCGGACCGCCCGAGTTGGCGAAATCGTTGGCCCCCATTCCCCAAGCCATCAATACCCCACAGCCGAGGCTGAGAAGCCAGAGGGGGTGCATTGTCGTGAACAAGGACTCCATCGCTCTCCTTATATGATCTCATCGGGTCCCTTGGCCTTGGCGGACAAATCGACAACCCCCGAGACCACCCGGCCCGCTACCGCCCACTTGCCCGCCCTCACCCGCTGCAAGGCGATCCGGCCCCGGTCGAGGAACCTTCTGCTCCCAGTATAGCCTTTGCCATTCTCCGGTCCGATAGGAAAAGGCGGCCACTTCCTGACCAGCCGGTCGTTTTGTCCAGGGTTCCGGAGCTGGTCCGCAATTTCTTATCCCAATTCCTCTTCGTGAGCGCAGTGAACCCAGCCGCCTCTCCATACCAAGCCGCCAGGCGGCGGCCATCCCGGATCAAGTCCGAGGAGGCGCCCGCGCCCGGTCTCAGTTCCGGGCATGAGCTCCGTGGCCCAGGTCTTTGTTCTCGCCAGGAGAACAAAGCCGCTCTCATGGAGTTATTGTTCTCTTTGAAAGAACGGGAAATGGCCATTTCCAGTCGATGCCCGGAACAATCATGAGCACCCTGGCCGACGCTCCGGATCCCGGACAACCACCAGGCCGCTATACTTTCCCTCTCCCTGGACCACCCCGGCACAAAACCATGTTGAGCTACCGCCATGCCTTTCACGCCGGCAATTTTGCCGATGTGGTCAAACATACCGTCTTGGCCCTCTGTCTCGACTACCTGGTGCGCAAGCCCAAACCCCTGCTCTACCTGGATACCCATGCCGGTCGCGGTCGCTATGATCTCCAGGGCCACTCGGCGCGACAGAGCGCCGAGGCCGCGGGTGGCATCCACCTCCTGTGGGGGCTGAAGAACCCGCCGGCCCGGCTCACCCCCTATCTCGATGCGTTGCACCACCTCAACCCCAAAGGCCATCTGCGGTATTACCCGGGTTCACCCTGGCTGGCCGGCCATCTCCTCCGCCCCATGGATAGCCTGTTGCTCTACGAACGGCACAGCGTCGATCAAACCGCCCTGAGCGCCCTCTTTTCCGGGGATCGACGGGTGGGGGTATTCCGAGAAGATGGACTGTCGGCCCTCCTGGCCCGTCTGCCACCACCTGAACGCCGGGGTTTGGTGTTGATCGATCCCAGTTATGAGGTCAAGGACGAATTCGAGGCGGTCTGCACTACCCTGCGCCAAGGGTACCGGCGCTTTCCCACCGGGGTATTTCTGATCTGGTACCCGCTGGTGGCCAGTTCTCCGATCCAGTCCTTTCTGCGCGATATCCGTGGGCTGGGGCTGCCCAAGACCCTGCTGGCGGAACTGCATCGCGAACCGGCCCATCTCGGGATCGGCATGACGGGTTGCGGTCTGATCCTGGTCAATCCACCCTGGCCCATCGCCGCCGAACTGGAAGTACTCCTTCCCTGGCTGGCGGCCCGGCTGGGGAGGACGAACGCCGGGCATCGCCTGGAATGGCTGGTGGGGGAACAGTGACACCGAGCAGACAATCCGGTACAACCTCAGCCCGGATATCGAGATCGGGTCACCAGACCGGGGGGTGAATGTGATGCTGGTAGTGGATATCGCCAAGGCCCTGCTGGAAATCGCCGGCCTGGCGCTGCTCGGTCAAGGGCTACTCTATCTGCTCGCCGGGGCGAAACGGGAACAAAACCCCTTTTATCGGCTCCTGGCCATGGTAACGGCCCCCGCCATCAGGCTAACCCGCCTCCTGACCCCGAGAATCTTTCTCGATCAGCATCTCGGCCTCCTGGCGTTTCTGTTCCTCGGCCTCGGCTGGTTTTTCGTGCTGACGGAGAAACAGTCCCTCTGTCTGGCGGAGTTGAGCCATCCGAGTTGCTCCAGCCTCGCGGCGGAATATGTCAAACGTTGCCGGGAGGGGCAAGGATCCGCTTGCGAACTCCTGGAGCGCCAGGGACTGATCGCGCCCGGCGCCGATCCTAGGATGATGGACGGTAATCCGCCACCAGGTGAGCCAGATCGCCCCGCCCGGAATCCTCGATGAGCTTGCGGGTCAGACGGCGATCATAGCGATTGAGGTGCTCCGCCACCTCGCGCAGCCGCTCCGGCTGGGCCAGGACATGATAGGCCATCCCCAACTGGTACCAGGCCTCCCCGTTCATGGGTTGCAGTTCGGCGGCCCGTTCCAGCGCCTCCGCGGCCTCTTCATGACGACCGAGCCGGGCCAGGGCCAGCCCCAGGCCATACCAGGCCCGGTCGAGCTTGGGGTTCAGGCGTACCGCCTCCCGAAAGGCCTGGAGGGCCGACTCCGGCAACTCCTGTCGGTCGCGGAGAAAGCCCAGGTTGAACCAGAGGGCGGCCTTCCCAGGATCGCGCTCGATACAGTGTCGCAGCCAGAGCTCCGCATCCCCATAGCGTTGCCCGGCAGCCAGTAGGGCCACCAGGGCATAGGCGGTGCGGAGGAACCCAGGCCGTGCCGCCATGCCTTCGAGATATTCGGCCAACGCCTGTTCAGGGCGATGCCGGCGTTCGCACCACCAGCCACGCAGGTAGTATCTCCAGGCTACGATGTCACCCATCCCCCAGGTCCCCGCGGCTGGGGGGGATCGCTCGGTCGCCTTCCCCGGCCTGGACGGGATCATGTCGAGGCGTCGGCCAGCAGTTGTTGGATTCTGTCCCAGGCCCTGGCCGCCCGGCGTGGACCGGCGACGCCTTCGATCACCCCATGGGCCTTTTCCGACCAGAGGCGCAACTCTTCCAGGGACAGACAGGCTTCCATCTTGATGAGCATCATGTCGGCCTCCGGCCCCAGCATCTCATAGAGTATGGAGGACAGGGCCTTTTTCAGTTCCGGCAACCGCGTGGAGGATGGCTTCGGCTCAGGGCCGTCCATGACCGGGACCGTCTCGACCTGGGCCGAAGGTCTGGCGATGGCGGCGATATTCCCGCCCAGGGAGGCGATGATCGGCTGCAAGCGGTCAAAGGCCGCTTCGGCCGTCCTCCCCCGGGAGGCTCCGAGAACCTCATAGAAAGTCATGGCCAGGGCAAAGAGTTTGTCCTTGGTCGTGCACTTCTGGACCCGTTCCACCAATCCGGCGCCCTCGGACGGGCCCAGGGTATCGAGGATCAGCGCGGAAAGGGTTTCCCGCGCCCCGGCCAGGGCCTGTTGTTCCGGATCCTGACGCGGTGCCGCCGTGCCCTTGGTGGTGGACAGGGACTCGATGTAGCCACCCTCCAATAATTCCATGAGCCAGGACTCGGCCATGCCGCCCCAGCCTGAGCTGAGTTGGCGCAACTGATCCACCGTGTTGCTGCCGTTGACCAGTATCAGGATACGCCGCACCCTGACGGACAGCTCGGTATGCTGAGTGAGCGCCTCATGCCCCTTCGCCGTTTTGACGAAGACCGTTGAATCTTGCATGCTCCTCCTCCGGGGGTAATCCCCCTGTTTTCTTGTCTTGTAGCTTTATCGACCGGGCGAAACCCGGCAGCGTTTTTATCCCCTCCTCAGGCCACTTCCACTTCGACCCCCCGGTTGCTCGGGCGCCGACGGCCATGCGTTCCCACGGGTCCGGTTCCCCTTGAGCCTCCGTCCATTCGGAGCGCCCATGGTCGACAGCGGCGAACGAGAAACCATGACCTTCATCACAGCTTCGATCCATGACGACTATACTTGATTTATTCTTGACCATGGGGCGCCCGGGTACAGCGCCACACGCCATGGGCGCCGCCTTAACGATAATACATAAGCGGCGGTTCCTCCTTCCTGCATGACCGGCAGCGAGAACAGGAGGATGGGGCCAACATCAGGATTAGAGAACAAACCCAAAAACAAGCTCCGGGTGTGACATACCCGGCCACCATCGCCCAGACGGCGATGGCGCGCCGATTCCACTCTGATCGCGTCGACGGCAGCGGAAGTTTTGATGACAACCACAACGATGACACACCAGACCACCAGGGTCCCTCACCCCCGGACGATACTCCCAAGGTCCGTCCTGTCTCCCCTGGCGGAAAAGACCATGGGTGATCGATGATGGAGCCAAGGGGCCAACCTCCGTCCGCTCCCTCCCAACCGTCCGGTACCACCGCTCCCTGGCAGGGGCCTTTGATCCCTTTCCTGCGGCGCTATGCCCCCTTCGATCAAATGGATCGGGAGCCCTTGGCCTTCCTCGCCGAGCACCTGCGCCTGGGATTCTATGCCAAGGATCAGGTGATACTGAGCCCGGATCAGGGTCCGGTGCAACATCTCTATATCATCAAACAGGGACGGGTCCGGGGCGAAATGGCCCCGGGAGATACCTCGATGGCCAACGTCGCCTGGGAATTGACGGTGGGAGAATGTTTTCCGGTCGGCGCCATGCTGGCCCAACGTCCCACCTACGCCACTCATCGGGCGGTGGAGGACAGCTTCTGTCTCGAACTCGAACGCCCGGATTTCAATCAGGTCCTGAACATGAGCCCGGTGTTCCGGGAATTCGTCACCCGGCGCATGGCCGCCCTGTTGGACACCTCCATGCGGCGGCTGCAAGGGAGTTTCGCCACTCAGGTCGCCGATGACATCTCCCTCAACGCGGCGCTGCACACCCTCATCCGCCGGGCACCCATCGTCTGTCCCGCCGATACCTCCATCCGCGAGGTATTGGAGGTCATGGACCGGGAGCGCATCGGCAGCATGGTGGTGGTCGATGCCTTCCAGGCCCCCCTGGGAGTGTTCACCCTCCATGACCTGCTCTCCCGGATCGCCCTGCCCGGCCTGGGGCTGGAGCGCCCCATCCGCGAGGTCATGACTACAGACCCCATGACCCTGCCCGCCGGCAGACCGGCCTATGAGGCGGCGCTCCTGATGGCGAATCATGGCTTCGGCCACATGCTGGTCGTCGACGACGCGGATCGGCTGTGCGGCATCCTCTCGGAACGCGATCTCTTCTCCCTGCAACGGATCGGTCTGGTCAACCTCAGCCGCAGGATCAGTAACGCCACCGATATCGGCCAGCTCAAGGCCTCTAAGCAAGACATCACCCGACTCATCGATCAATTGCTCGCCCAGGGGGCCTCAGTCGATCAGTTGGGCCTGGTCATCAGCGCCCTCAACGATCAGATCACCCGTCGTCTCCTTCAGCTCTGTCTGGAACAGAACGACCACCCCGAGGCCGACTTCACCTGGCTGGTATTCGGCAGCGGGGCCCGTCAGGAGCAGACCCTGCGCACCGACCAGGACAACGGCCTGCTCTTCCGTGTCCCAGCGGGTCAAGATGCCGACAGCCTGCGACGGCAATTCCTTCCCATCGCCGGGCGGATCAACCAGGTCCTGGCGGACTGCGGTTTCGACCTCTGCAAGGGCAACATCATGGCAGGCAACCCGGAGTGTTGCCTGAGCCTGGAGGAATGGCAGGAACGCTTTGCCCAGTGGATCGCCCAGGGCATACCCAGGCATCTGCTCAAATCCACCATCTTTTTCGATATCCGCCCGCTGTATGGCGATCCGGAACCGGCCGAACGCCTGCAGCAATGGGTGATCGAACGCGTCCAGGGCAACCGGAGATTTCTCCGTCAGATGGCGGAGAACGCCTTGCGGACCCAGCCACCGCTCGGTCTGGTACGGGACTTCATCGTCTCCAACGGCAGCGAGTATCCCCATACACTCCACCTCAAGCTTCAGGGCATCACCCCCTTTGTCGATGGTGCCCGTCTCCTCGCCATCGCCAACGGCCTGTCGCACACCAACACCAGGGCGCGTTTCCAGGCCGTCGCCCAGCTGGGGGTGATTCCCCAGGAAGAGGCGGATGCCTGGTGCGATGCCTGTGCCTTCATCCAACTGCAACGCATGCGGCTGCATCAATCCCAGTTGCGCCAGGGACGCCCCCTGGACAACCGGCTCGATCCCGATAGCCTCAATGAACTGGATCGCCGTATCCTCAAAGAGGCCTTTCGCCAGGCACGCAAGTTGCAATCCCGCATCGCCCTGGACTATCAGATACATCTATGAGGCCCTGGCCGCACCGGCGCTCCGTGGTGGTGGCGGGAAAAACCGCGGGTCCCGATCCCAGACGCGAGCGCCGGGATTTGACGATCAGGCGTGATTTGACCAACCTTCAGGTACGACTCTCTTCCATGGCGAAATAAGCGATCGCCGGAAAAAGAAATCGCCTTAGGTGGGGCGTGACACCCCGGACGAAGGACCGCCCGAATCCATACCAACAAGACCTGTCCGTCCCACGCCGGAACGGCATGTCGAAACAGACCGATACAATTCAGGAGGACCTCAGATGCAGACTCAAGTCACCGAGCAGATGCAGGAATACTGGCATAAGAATCTCCGCATGACCGCCATTCTTCTTGCGATCTGGTTCGTCGTTACCTTCGTGGTGGGGTATTACGCCCGGGAACTCGCCGATATCAAGTTCCTCGGCTTTCCGCTAGGTTTTTACTTCGGCGCCCAGGGGGCTCTGATCATTTATGTGGTGATCATTTTCTTCTACGCCTCCTATATGAACACACTCGATCGTCGATACGACCTGCACGAGGAGGAATAAGCCATGGCCCAGACCCAGAGACAATTCACCGCCACGCTCAAGAAGTACTACAGCTTCTACACCGGCGGCTTCATCGGTTTCGTCATCCTCTTGGCCATCCTCGAGCAGATGGGCGTACCCAATCGCTGGATCGGCTATTGCTTTCTCGCCGCCACCATCGGGCTCTATGCCGGCATCGGCATCATGAGCCGCACCGCCGACGTGGCGGAATACTATGTCGCCGGACGTCGGGTGCCCGCCTTCTTCAACGGCATGGCCACGGGCGCGGATTGGATGTCGGCCGCCTCCTTCATCGGCATGGCCGGCACCCTCTACGCCACCGGCTATGACGGTCTGGCCTTCGTCATGGGCTGGACCGGCGGCTACTGCCTGGTAGCCCTGTTTCTCGCCCCCTATCTGCGCAAATTCGGTCAGTTCACCATCCCGGACTTCTTGGGCGCGAGATATGGCGGCAACATACCCCGCATGATCGGTGTCATCGCCGCCATCATCTGCTCCTTCACCTATGTGATCGCCCAGATCTACGGCGTCGGTCTCATCACCTCCCGATTCACCGGGCTGGAGTTCGGCGTCGGCGTCTTTGTCGGCCTCGCCGGCATCCTGGTGTGCTCCTTCCTCGGCGGCATGCGGGCGGTCACCTGGACCCAGGTGGCCCAGTACGTCATCCTCATCATCGCCTACATGATCCCCACCGTCTGGCTGGCGGTGAAACAGACCAATGTCCCCATACCCCAACTCGTATACGGCTACCAGCTAGAGAAAGTGACCACCCTGGAAAAGGAACTCAACGACAAGAACACCAAGCGCGGCGCCGCCGAGGAGAGCGTGCGACAGATTTACCGCGATAAACAACTGGCCGCCGAGAACCGGATCAAGGCGCTCGAGGCCGGCGGGACCCAATTCCTGGCGGAGGAAAAGGCCAAGCTGGAAAAGAAGGTCGCCGACCTCATGGCGGCGCCAAAATTGGACCACAAGGCCATCGACGCCGCTGAGAAGGCCGTCAAGGACTTTCCCATGGAGGTAGAGGTTGCCAAGGCCGCCTGGAAGAAAGAGGCCGATGCCGTCAAGGCCAAGGCGGCCCCCATCATGGCCCATGGCGAAGCCTTCCCCGGCAAGGACCAGGCGGCCCGCGACATCGCCCGACTCAACTTCCTGGCGCTGATCTTCTGTCTCATGGTGGGCACCGCGGCCCTGCCCCACATCCTGATGCGCTACTACACCACACCATCGGTGCGGGAGGCGCGCATCTCCGTGGGTTGGTCGTTGTTCTTCATCTTCCTGCTCTATTTCACCGCCCCTTCCCTGGCGGTATTGGTGAAATTCGAGATCTACAACAACCTGGTAGGCACCAGCTTCTCCCAGTTGCCCAACTGGGTGCAGTTATGGGCGGCGGTGGACAAGACCCTGATGGCCATCACCGACATCAATAAGGACGGCCTGTTGCAACTGGCCGAGATCACCATCGGCACCGACCTCATCGTGTTGGCGACACCGGAGATCGCCGGTCTGCCCTATGTGATCTCCGGACTGGTGGCGGCCGGTGGCCTGGCGGCGGCGCTCTCGACGGCGGATGGTCTGCTGCTCACCATCGCCAACGCCCTCTCCCACGACGTCTACTACAAGATGATCGATCCCCGGGCGCCCACCACCCGCCGACTCGCCGTGGCCAAGGGTCTACTCCTGGTGGTAGCCGTGCTGGCGGCCTATGTCACCTCGCTCAAACCGGGCGATATCCTCTTCCTGGTGGGCGCGGCCTTCTCCCTCGCCGCCTCCGCCTTCTTCCCCGCCCTGGTGCTGGGAGTGTTCTGGAAGCGGGCCAATCAACTGGGGGCGGTGATCGGCATGTTGGCCGGACTGGGGATCTGCATGTACTACATGTACATCACCTACCCCTTCTTCGGCGTCAACGCCCCACTCTGGTTCGGCATCAAACCCATCTCCGCCGGCATCTTCGGTATCCCGATGGGCTTTGCCGGCGTCATCCTGGGCAGCCTGCTGAGCCCGGCGCCGAAACAGGAGATCCAGGACCTGGTCGATCATGTGCGTTATCCGCGCCTGGAGGGCGGGATCTAGTCGTCACCACCGCCTTCGCCGAACAACCCCGGCAGGGACGCCAGGGGGCGAGGCGCTCCGATACCCTCTCCGAATACATCTTGGGCCTCCGACTGATCCGGCCCAGGTGCCGACCTCGAAGCCACCGCTGAAAGTACCAACCGATCAGGAGTGGGCAGGAACGCTCGGTCGTTCCGGGCAGCGACCGGAAATAGCCATTTTTTGTTCTCTTTATGAGAACAAAAAATCAGTAAAACAATGAATTGCTCTCCATTTGAGAACTGAAAAACGACCAACAAGGCCCTGGCCCGGGAGAGGCCCATCGACATCCGGGTAAAGTTGGCTGGTGTTGAGGCGCCAAGCGCCACAACCCAGCTTCTTGGTCCAGGCAAAATGCTGGGACTCGCTTCGCCCACCGCATTTGCCGCCGTCTCCAAGCCGCCATACACTTTTGCCTCCAAAGCCGAATCCGGCCCCGGACCCCCCTCTTTTCGCGCCCGACAGGATCAAACCACCATGGAAACCCAGCTCCCCATCGAACCGAGCCGGCTGAAAGCCGTTCAGGAACAAGTCTCCACCGCCATCCAGGTGCCGGTCCGCATCGCCGAACGCAGTCTCCCCGGCGTGCGCAAGCTGGCCCTCCTCAGCCTGGTCTCGGCGGCCTGGTTGGGCTTTCTCCTGCTGTCGCACCCAGATTGGGCGAACGCCGCGCGGATCTCCATCGGCCTGCTGCTGCTACCGCCGCCCGCTTTTTTGATCTGGTTGTATTTCTCCCTGAAGGATATCGTCGCCCTGCCACAGCGGCTTGAAGCCGTATTTCAGGGCGGCCAGCAACTCGCCCAGAACCTGCGCCAAGGCACGGCGGAGATGAAGGCGGTGCGGCAACACCAAGGCCGGGGCTGGCGCGACCTCTTTACCCTGGGAAAGTCGCTTCGCGGACTGGTGGGTCTGACCTTGGAATTTCACGACTTGGCCTCCCTGTTCGGCAGTGCCCTGTTGCTGGCGAACCCCCTCATCATGGCGCTGGGCGCCCTGGCCATGGTCGCCACCCTGGTCATGGCCCTGGTGGCCCTGATCTCCGGCCTGATCTTTGTCTTTTGAGCCGACACCACCAAACCCTTTCCGCCTTGGCGAAGCGGCTGGAGGCCGTCTTCCTGGCCAAGAGTTCCTCCGCCGGGATCGAGTACGAGATCCTCGACGGCGTCCGCGGCCTGGCGGTGATCCTCGTCCTCCTCAGCCATCTGGGCCTCGCCCGCATGGACCCCATCCCCGGGCTGAGTTTCGCCGGCAGCGGCAAATACGGCGTCTTTCTTTTCTTTGCCCTCAGCGCCTTTCTGCTCTCGGCCCCCTTCTATGGCTATTCCCGCCAGCGCCTGCTCGACCCCGGGACCTGGTGGCGTTACGCCAAACGCCGCTTCCGGCGCATCGCCCCCCTCTTCTCCGTCGCCCTGCTGCTGAGCTGGTGTTTCGGCCAACATCTCTTCACGCTGCCGCTCACCGCCCCGGAACTCCGGGACCAACTTCCCCTGTTCCGCGGCGGCAGTCTCTTCTGGGCCATCCCGGTGGAGGTCCAATACTATCTGCTGCTCCCCCTGGTGGTGCTCATGCTGCACCTGTTGCTGCGACTGCGACTGTTGCCCGCCACCCTGATGATCGGTTCCCTGGTCGGGCTGATCTCGCTCTACCTCTGGCCGCCGGGAGAGGTCGTAGGCAACGACCTCCGCCTCGGCCCCTATCTCCCCATCTTTCTGTGCGGCTCCCTCGCCGCCCTGGTGCAGCATCGAATCGACTCCCTGGAAGCCGCCCGACACCCGGGTTTGGCCTCGGCCATGGGGATCGCCGCCGGGTTCATCCTGCTCATCGTCCTCGGCCTGGTCCCCGCCATTGCTTCCTGGCTGACCGGGCTCAGGATGGCCGAGGATCGCTTCCATCACGACTTCGTTCTCTTCGGTGGCCTCTGGTCCGCCTTTATCCTGGCCGCCCTCAACAGCCGCGGGCTGATCGCCAGCCTCTTGTCATCGCCCCTATTGCGACTCTTCGGCAATCTGAGCTTCAGCCTCTATCTGCTGCACCTGCCGGTGATCTGGCTGGTGAAACAGCTCCCCTGGCCCGGCCTGCTTCAGGGTTGGCTGGTGCTGGTGGTGAGCCTCTTGCTGTCCGGCGTCACCTATGTCTTGATCGAGCGGCCATTTTTCACGCCCGGGCGGCCCTGGCCGCTCCAGGCCTTCAGATTCATCTGACCTGGATGTCGACAACAAGAGTCCCCCATGCGCCTGCTGCACACCTCTGACTGGCATCTCGGCCAAAGCCTGCATCATTACGACCGTAGCCATGAGCACCAGTGTTTTCTCGACTGGCTGCTGGACACCCTGGAAAGCGAAGCGATCGACGCCCTGCTGATCGCCGGCGACATCTTCGACAACGCCAACCCCTCCGCCCAGGCCCAGCGGCAGTTCTACCGCTTCCTCGCCGCCGCCAAACAGCGGCTGCCCCGGCTCGATATCCTCCTCATCGCCGGCAACCATGACTCCCCGGCCCGGTTGGAGGCACCGGCGCCGCTGTTCGAGTCCTTCGACGCCCGTGCCATCGGCCAGGTGACCCGGGACGCCGAGGGGCGGATCGAACTCGAACGGCTGCTGGTACCCTTGCGTAACCGCGAGCGAGAGGTCGCCGCCTGGTGTCTGGCCGTCCCCTTCCTGCGCCCAGGCGAGCTGCCACGCATGGAAACCCAAGGCGATGCCTATCTGGCCGGGATCGAGCGGCTCTATCACCAGGTCCTGGATCTCGCCCTGGAGCGACGGGAGCCTGGCCAGGCCATCCTGGCGCTGGGGCATTGTCACCTGAGCGGCGGAGCAATCTCGGCGGACTCCGAGCGGCGACTGATCATCGGTGGCGCCGAGGCCCTGCCGGTGGAGATCTTCGACCCCGCCATCGCCTATACCGCCCTGGGCCATCTGCACCGGGCGCAGAACATCGGCGGCCTGGAACGGGTACGCTATGCCGGCAGTCCGCTGCCCCTCTCCTTCGCCGAGGTCCATTACCAGCATCAGGTGGTGCGCGTCGATCTGGACAGTGAATCCCTGGCGACGACCGTTCCTCTCCCCGTCCCGCGGGCGGTGGACCTGCTGCGGGTGCCCGGGCAACACGCCCCGCTCGATGAGGTGCTGGACGCCCTCCTGGCCCTGGAGCTGCCCGAGACACCCCTGATCGCCCAGCCCTACCTGGAGGTGCGGGTGCGGTTGGAGGCCCCGGAGCCCGGGCTGCGGGCGCGGATCGAGTCGGTGCTTGAAGGCAAGCCGGTGCGTCTGGCGCGCATCGACCCCACTTACGGACGACAGAACCCGGCAACCGCCGCCGAGGGTCCCCAATCCCTCGACGATCTGGGGCGACTCCAGCCGGAGGATCTGTTCAGAAAACTCCATCACGCACGCCATGGGGCGGAGCCCGCTACCAGATTGCTCGAAGCCTTCCGGGAACTCTGGTTGCATCAGGAAGACGAGGCATGAAGATCCTCGCCATTCGCGGTTTGAACCTCGCCTCGCTGGCCGGCGGTTTCGAGATCGACTTTGGTCAGGAGCCCCTGGCCTCCGCCGGACTCTTCGCCATCTGCGGCCCCACGGGCTCCGGCAAGAGCACCCTGCTCGATGCCCTCTGTCTTGCCCTCTACGACGAAACCCCGCGCCTGACCCGCGCCGCCATCAAGGGCGTCAGCCTGCCGGATGTGGGCACCGAGACCATCAGCCCGCAAGACCCCAGAAACCTCTTGCGCCGGGGGACGGGCGAGGCCTGGGCCGAAGTGGATTTCGTCGGCAACGACGGCCTGGCCTACCGCGCCCGCTGGAGTGTGCGGCGCGCCCGTGGCCGGGCCGGGGGCAAATTGCAGGAGAGCGAGATGTGGCTACAGACCCTCGTCGAGGGCCAACGCCTCGGCGGGGTGAAGAAAGAGGTCAAACAGGAGATCGAGCAACGCCTCGGTCTGTCCTTCTCCCAGTTCACCCGCGCGGTGCTCTTGGCCCAGAACGATTTCGCCGCCTTCCTCAAGGCCAACGACAACGAACGCTCGGAACTGTTGGAGACCCTGACCGGCCTGGAGATCTACAGCGAACTCTCCAGGCGGGCCTTCGAGCGCGCTAAGGCGGAACAACAGGCGTTGGATGAGCTGAAGCGCCGATTGGCCGAGCAGTCGCCCCTGACCCTTGAGGCGCGGGCCGGTCTGGAACAGCGATGGGCCGACGCCAAGGCGGAGGCGACGGCCTTGGAACAGCGCCACAGCGAACTGGAACAGCAGCTACGCCAGCAGGAAACCTGGGCCAGACTGAGGCAGGCGGAACAGGAATCCCTCGAGCATCTGGAGCAGAGTCGTAGGGAACAAACCGCCGCCGCTCCCCGGCAGTCCGCTCTCGACCAGGTCGAAAGCGCCCGGGGGGGCCGCCCTTTGATCGATACAATGGACCTTATTAACACCGATCTGGAGAACAATCGAATGGAATTGTTCTCTATGGAAGAACAATTGACTGGGGCAAAACGCCTGCGCCAAGAGGCCGAAGCGGACCTGGCCCTGGCCCGGCAAGCTGTTGCCGAAGCCGAAGGAGCGGCCGCCCTGGCCGCCGGGGATCTCGACCTGGCTAAATCCTTGGATACCGGGATCGCCCTGCTGATCCCGCTCCATAAGGCCGCCGACCAGCGGCTGAAGGCCGCCCGCCAGGCGGAAACCCAGGCCACCGCCGCCTTCGCCGCCGCCGAATCCGCTCTCGGACCGGGGAACAACGAACTCCAGGCCGCGACCCAGGTCCTGGCCGGATGCGATGCCGAGGCCCTGGCCGAAGGTCGATCGAGGGCTGAACGACGTCGCGAGCAACTGACCACGGCCGAGCGCCTGTGGAGCGCCCTGGAGAGCGCCAGCCAACGGCGGCAGACCCTGGACATCGAGGCCGCCGCCCTGCGGGGAAACATTACCGAGGCGGAAGCCGCCCTGTCCCGGCTCCGGGCCGGGAAACCGACGGCCAGCGCCCGCTTGGAACAGGCGGAACAGGCCTTGAAGACCGCCGAGGCCGCCTGCGCCAAGAACGTCGAGACCCTGCGTGCCCATCTGGAGCACGGCTCGCCCTGCCCGGTCTGCGGCGCGATCGACCATCCCTACGCGAGCGGCGAGGCCCCCTCCCGCGCCATCCTGGTCGGTCTCAAGACCCAGGTCGACGCTTGTCGCCAGGCACTGGAAGCCCTGATCAAAGAGGAGGCCGGCCATGAGGCCGGTCTCGCCACCGATGACCGCAGGTTGGCGGCCATCGCCGCGGAAAGGCACAGCCTGAGCGAGGCCATCCAGCGGGACGCCGACCTCTGGCCGGCCCATCCGCTGGCCGAAGAAGTCTCCTCCCTGGCGCCCGAAGAGCGCGGTGCTTGGTTTGCCGACCAGAACCGCTCGCTCCAGGCCCGGATCGCGGCGATCACCTGGGAAGAACAGGCCCGGCGGCTGGCCGAAAAGGCGGCCCAAGGCTACCAGGCCGCCGAGGAATTCGCGCGACTGGACGGCGAGTTAGAGGACAGGCGCCGCCAGCGACAGGCGCTGTTTGCCGGTCGCCCGATCCCGGCGGTGGAAGCGGAACTGGCCAGGGCGGTCGTCGCGGCGAGATCCAGACACCAACACCAGACGCAGAGGGCGCAACAGAGCGCCCAGGAACAGGCCCGGGCCGAGACCCGGCTCGAACAGGCGCAACATCGCCTCGCCAACGCCCGGGAAGCCTGGAACCAAGCCGCCACGACCTTGGAGGACTGGATCCAGTGCTTCAATACCGAACATCCCGGGCTCACTTTGGACGAACCCCAGCTCCGTGCCTGGCTCGCCCGGGACGAGACCTGGATCAAACAGGAGCGGGAGACTTTGCGGCGCCTCGCCGAGGCCGTGCGGGATGCGCAAGTCACCTACCGGGAACGTCGATCCCAACGGGAAGCCCTGGACCGGGAAGCGCCGACTCAGGAATCGGCGGAATCGCTACGGGCCGCCCTGGAACAGACCAGCGCCGGGCTGGATCGGCTCCAAGAGCAAGTCATGGAGCTGGAAGTGTGGCGGCGCCGGGACAACGAGCATCGCGACCAGGCGGCGGCCATTGAGGCGGAGATCGCCATCCGCGAGACCGAAAACCGCGTCTGGGGGCAACTCAACGAACTCATCGGTTCCGCCGACGGCAAGAAATTCCGCCACTACGCCCAACAGTTCAGCCTCGATGTGTTACTCGGCTATGCCAATCGCCACCTGGCGGATCTCTCCCGGCGCTATCGCTTGGAACGGGTGCGGGACAGCCTAGCCCTGATGGTGGTGGATCAGGACATGGGGGACGAGCGCCGCTCGGTGCATTCCCTCTCCGGCGGTGAATCCTTCCTGGTCTCCCTGGCCCTGGCCCTCGGGCTGGCCTCCCTCTCCTCCAACCGGGTGCGGGTCGAATCCCTGTTCATCGACGAGGGCTTCGGCAGCCTGGACGCCGATACCCTGGGGGTGGCGATGGAGGCCCTGGACAGGTTACAGGCCCAGGGCCGCAAGGTGGGGGTCATCTCCCATGTGCCGGAGATGACCGAGCGGATCGGCCTCCAGATCCAGGTGCGACCGCACAGCGGCGGTAGGAGCCGGATCCAGGTATGCGGCGGCTGAGGTTGGAACGGGGCTCCAGGCGATGGCCGGAAAAAGAAATACCAGAACGCGCCGGCTGGCGTAACGCCGAAGACGGACGAACAGACCAGCCGGCTGGTATTTCTTTTGGCAGAAATCGCCTCCGTGTCAGGAGGACCGGGCCTCGGCTGAAAATGGCTGCTTACCGTTCTTATTTCGAGAACAAATGCCCATATTAAAGTTGTATTGTTCTTAATTAAGGAACAATAATCAAACCAAAGCGCCCATGCCCGGGAGCCACCCATCGAGGTTCGGCGCCAAGCGCCCTAACCCAGCCTCGCTCAGCCAATACATGAGCCTGGCTGCCGATCCAGGCGGACTATCCCCCAGCCCTTGGCCTCACTCACAATAGGCGGTTTTCGCCAGCGGTAGATGGAGACCCCGTCAATGATCGTGATTTTGCAACCCAACCTGAGCCTGGACGACAGCGACGCCGTTGCCCTCCTGGGCTACCTCAATCAACTGCCGAACATCAGCACCCGGATGCATCAGGTGCGGGGGACCCAACAGGTCCTTACCGAGATCTACCTGCTCGGCGATACCGCCCAGCTCGACCGCGAAGCCATCGAGTCCTTTCCGGCGGTGGAACGGGTGGTCCGCATCTCCCAGGAATACCGCATCCTCGGGCGCCACAAGGACGACCATCGTGCGAGCGGTTTCGACTACAACGGGGTCCGCTTTGATCAACAGAGCCTGCATGTGTTCGCCGGTCTCTGCGCCGTGGATACCCCGACCCATGTCGAGCTGATGCTGCGCGCCCTCAGGGACCAGGGCCTGGTCTGCACCCGCATGGGGGCCTACAAACCCCGCAGCAGCCCCTACTCCTTCCAGGGCCACGGCAAGGACTGCCTGCCCTATGTCTTCGAGCTGGCGGGGAAATACGGTATCCGGGTGATCGCCATGGAGATCACCCACGACACCCAGATCGAGGAAATCCGCACCGCCTTGGACCAGGCTGGGCAGCCCACCGGGGTGATGTTGCAGATCGGCACCCGCAACACCCAGAACTTCGAGCTGCTCAAGGCGGCGGGACGCCAGCGGGACTTTCCCGTCCTCCTCAAGCGCGGCTTCGGCATCACCCTCACCGAATCCCTGCTCGCGGCGGAATATCTCGCCAGCGAGGGCAACGACCAGGTGATCTTCTGCCTGCGCGGCATGAAGACCAATCTCGGCGATCCCCATCGCAATTTCGTCGACTTCGCCCAGGTGCCCACGGTCAAGCGCCTCACCCGCATGCCGGTATGCATCGATCCCTCCCATTCGGTGGGGACCCGGGAGACCGGTGAGGACGGTATCCCCGACATCTTCCAGGCCACCGCCCAGGGAGTGGTGGCCGGGGCCAACATGATCCTGGTGGACTTCCATCCGGCGCCGAAGAAGGCCCTGGTGGATGGCCCCCAGGCCCTCCTGCTCGAAGAGCTGCCCTGGTTCCTGGAAGACGTCCGCCTGGCTCGGGAGACCTACCTGGCCCGGAGACGGCTGGTCCACCAACCAGGGACGCTGTCCTAGTCTTCGGCATGGGCTGGTGAACTCCGTCCCGCGAGGCAACGCAAGGGGACGCCGGACCCTGGGAAGAATAACAAGGGGCAAAAACCATGGTCTCATTTGATTGAGATCAATAACGGCTCTTGATCCCGGGTCTATAGGGATAAACAAATACCCGAGTGGCTTTCCGCGGCGGCGGGAGGAGACGGTAATGAACCTTCGTCAGTGGTTGTATTTTTTCGGCTTGGTGGTTCTGTTGGGCCTGGCGGCGATCGGGCCGAGCCAGGGGACGGAGGGAATCGTCCAGCCAGCGACCGCCAGCGACCCCGGGTCGACCCCGGCGGCTTCCATTTCTCCGGCGCTGCGCACCTTCACCTCCGGTGGGCATGTCTTGGGATTCGGGCCGGAGGGCTATTACGTCGCCGGACTGGATCATGCGCTCCGAGTGCGTTTCGTCGGGGCGCGGGCGGTCGCGCCCCAAGTCCCGAACACCTCGACTGGTGACATGGGCAAGGCCCCACCACTAGAAAAGGTTCGTTATCCCGGCTTGTGGCCGGGCGTGGATCTGGAGTACAGCCCTGTTGGTGGACTCGTGCGGAGCCTCTATCGCTTGGCACCGGGGGCGGCGGTGGCGAGTATCCAACTCGATTACAACCGGCCGCTACAGATCCGTAAGGATGGCGGTCTGCAATTGAGCTTCGAGCGCGGCACCCTCAGTGAGACGGCCCCCATCGCCTGGCAGGAGATCGGCGGCGAGCGCCGTTCGGTCGAGGTCGCCTTTGATCTCCGCGGCGAACAGCGTCTGGGCTTCCGGGTCGGGACCCATGACCCCGAGCAACCCCTCATCATCGACCCCAGCCTGAGTTGGAACAGCTTCATGGGCGCCACGGGCGGCGAGGATATCGCCTGGAGCCTCGCCCTGGACGCCAGCCGCAATTACATCTTTCTCACCGGGGATCACTGGGATGCGAGCACCCAGACCACCAGGATGTTCGTCGCCAAGCTGAGCACCGGCACCGGGCGGGCCTTCTGGGCCTATTCCTGGAAGTTCTCCGTGGATGAAAACGACCGCAAACAGGGCGATTTCGGCCGCGGCATCGTTGTCGACGGCAGCGGTTGTTGTAAAGCCCCGGGACCTCGCTATGCTGTCAGCTTTTTCGGTTTGTAAATTCAGAAATGCTCTTGAATGTGCGGATTCATTCCAGATGCGAA
>JBPOHE010000055.1:0-5862 GCA_052035915.1 Pseudomonadota bacterium | reverse complement strand
GCCACAATGGTCCGGTACGCGATAGCCTTCGCCAACGCAAAATTCGCGCAGCTCTCAATGATAACTATCGGTTGAACCTTATCCTCGGCGTCCTGACCCCAGCCACTACATAGCGCGATTGCCCTGGATAAGTAGTCGCTTTTCCCTCTCCCGGCAGGGGGAGGAGAAGCTGGATGTCGGCCCCTATCCCTTCCCCAGAGCCCTGTGTTTCCCGAGCCTTCGTCCGCCGACGGTCAAGAACCGCGAGGCGTTGGAAGCTGTGCGGCACGCTCTCCGCACGGGCACGCCGTGGCGGGATTGGCCGAACGCCTACGGCCCTTGGCACAGGATCTACATGCGCTGGCAACGCTGGATCGAGCCTGGGGTCTGGGAAGAGATCTTGAATCTCCTGGTGGGTTACGGCCTTGCGGCCTGATCCAGCCTATCAACCGATGTCCTTGAGCTTCAATCGGCTTTGCAGCCGTTCCAGAGAGATATAGATCACCGGGGTGATGTAGAGAGTGAGGATCTGGGACACCAGTAATCCGCCCACCACCGCCAATCCCAGGGGTTGCCGCGCCTCCGCCCCCGCGCCGAGCCCCAGGGCGATAGGCAGACTGCCCATGAGCGCCGCCATGGTGGTCATCATGATGGGACGAAAGCGCACCAGGGCCGCCTCATAGATGGCCTGACCGGCCTCGGCGCCGCGCCGGCGGGCCTCGATGGCGAAGTCGATCATCATGATGGCGTTTTTCTTGACGATGCCCACCAGCATGATGAGGCCGACAAAGCCGAGCATGTTGAGGTCGAGCTTGAACCAGAGCAGGGTGAGGAGGGCGCCGAGCCCGGCGGTCGGCAGACCGGAGAGCACGGTGATGGGATGGAAGAAACTCTCGTAGAGGATGCCCAGCAGGATATAGATGACCAGGATCGCCATCAGCAGCAACATCCCCATCCCCGCCATGGAGGCCTGGAAGGCCTGGGCGGCGCCCTGGAAGCTGGCGGAGAGGGTGAGCGGCGGGCGTAATTCGTTGACGGCCGTCTGGATCTGTTGCACCGCTTCACCGAGGGAGACGCCGGGTTTCAGATCGAAGGAGAGGGTGACCGACGGCAACTGGCCGATGTGATTGACACTCAGGGGGCCGACGCTGGAATGCATCTTCGCCAGACTGTTGAGGGGCACCAATTGGCCGCTTGCACTGCGGACATAGAGCAGCGACAAGGCCGTGGCGTCCCGCCGATAGTGCGGATCCAGTTCCAGGATCACCGCGTATTGGTTGCTCGGGGCGTAGATGGTGGAGACCTGACGGGCGCCGAAGGCGCTGTAGAGGGCGTTCTCGATCTGTTGGGGACTGACGCCGAGCGTCGCCGCCTTGTCGCGGTCGATCTCCACCCGCAGCTTGGGCGTGGCGATCTGCAGGTCCGAGGAGACATCCAGCAGGCCGGAGATGGCCTTGAGTCTGGCCTCGATGCGCGGCGCCCATTCCAGTAGCTCGTCGATATCGCTGCTCCGTAGCGAATATTGATACTGGCTCTTGGTGAGCATGCCGCCGATGCGGATGGGCGGCAGGTTGTTGAGGTAGGTTTTGATGCCGGGCACCGTGGCCAGTTTGGGACGCAGGGACTGCACCACCTGGTCCGCCGACAGCGGGCGATCGTTGCGGGGTTTCAGCATGAGGAACATACGCCCCAGATTGATCGACTGGCTGCTGCCGGTGATGCCGACGAAGGACATGACATCGCGCACATTGGGGTCCTGACGGGCGATCTCCACCAGGGCGCGCTGCTTCTCGGTCATGGCCTCGAAGGAGATGTCCTGACCGCCCTCGGTGAAGCAGAGCAGTTGGCCCACGTCCTCGCTGGGCAGAAAGCCCTTGGGACTCACCGCAAAGAGATGGATGGTTCCCACCAGGATGCCGAAAAACGCCAGCAGCGTCAGCCGTGGATGGCGCAGCACCCCCCGCAGGCTCAGATCGTACAACCACCTCATGCCCTCGAAGACCGCCTCGCTGGCCCGGTAAAACCAGCCATGGGAGGACCCTTGCCGTTCTATCCGCAGCATACGGCTGCACAACATGGGCGTCAGGCTGAGGGAGACCACCCCGGAGATGAGCACCGCCGCCATGATGGTGATGGCGAATTCGTGCAGCAGTCGGCCCAGGATGCCGCCCATGAACAAGACGGGCAGGAACACCACCGCCAGGGACAGGGTCATGGACACCACGGTGAAGCTGATCTCCCGGGAGCCGTCGAGGGTGGCTTGGAGCCTGGATTTACCCTGTTCCATGTGACGGCTGATGTTTTCCAGCACCACGATGGCGTCATCCACCACAAATCCGACGCAGAGGGTGAGCGCCATGAGGGAGAGGTTGTTGAGGCTGAAGCCATAGGCATACATGACGGCAAAGGTGCCGACGATGGAGACCGGCAGCGCCAGGCTGGGAATCAGGGTGGCCGAGGCATTGCGGAGGAAAAGGAAGATCACCGCCACCACCAGCACCAGGGCCAGCACCAGGGATAATTGCACGTCATGGACCGAGTCGCGGATGGCCTGGGTGCGATCGAACAGCAGATTCAGCTTGAGGTTGTCCGGCAGTTCCGCCCGCATTCCGGGCAGGAGTTGCTTCACTGAGTCCACCACCGCCACGGTATTGCTGCCGGGCTGTCGGTACACCGCCAGCACGATCCCCCGGGTTTCGTTGTGCCAGGCGGCCAGACGATCGTCCTCGACGCTGTCGATCACCTGTCCCAGTTCCCCCAGCCGCACCGGCGATCCCTGACGATAGGCCACTACCAGCGGGCGATACGCCTCGGCGTTGAGCAACTGACCGCTGGCCTCGATGGTCATCGCCTTATGACGGCCATGCAGGATCCCGGTCGGCAGATTGACGTTGCCGCGGGCGATGGCCTCTTGCACCTCGTCGAGGCCGATGCCCCGCGCCGCCAGTCGGCTGGGATCGACCTGGACCCGCACGGCGAATTTCTGCGCCCCGAAGATGTTCACCTGGGCGACGCCCTCCAGCATGGAGCAACGCCGGGCGATGGAATCGGCATATTCGTTGATGGTCGAGAGCGGCAGCAGCTCCGAGGTCAGCGACAGGGTATAGACCGAGATCTCCGCCGGATTGACCTTGCGGAAGGTGGGTGGGGTCGGCATGTCGGGCGGTAAATTGCGTGCCGCCGCGGCGATGGCGGTCTGCACGTCCTGGGCGGCGGCGTCGATGTCGCGCTCCAGGGCAAACTGCAAGGTGATCTGGGTGATGCCCTGGGTGCTGGTGGAGTTGAGTGAGTCCAGACCGGCAATGGCGGTGAACTGTTTTTCCAGCGGCGTGGCCACGGCGGAGGCCATGGTTTCCGGAGCGGCCCCCGGCAGATTGGCGGTCACCGAGATGGTGGGGAAGTCCACCGTGGGCAGGGAGTTCACCGGCAGCCGTTTATAGCCCATGAGGCCGAAGAGGATCAGGGCCAGCATCAGCAGGCTGGTCATCACCGGACGGCGGACGAAGGGTTCGGCCAGGTTCATGGCTGGATCGGAGACGGCTTGGCGTTCTTGATCTTTACCTTGGAGCCATTGGCCAGACGCGACTGGCCTTCGAGAATCAGGCGCTCGCCGGCCTGCAACCCTTGGGCGATGACCGCCTCGCTCTCGTCGGTGCGATCGACCCGCACCTCGCGCAAGGCCACCGAATCCTCGTCCTTGAGCACGAAGACGAAGTGACCCTTGGGGCCGGTCTGCAAGGCGGAGGCGGGGATCACCAGGGCCTCGGGCTGTTCGTAGAGGGTCAGGGTCACGGCGACGAACTGGCCCGGCCAGAGGAGCTGTTGCTCGTTGCGAAACTGTGCCTTGAGGCGGATGGTGCCGGTGCTGTCATCCACGGCATTGTCGATAAAGGAGAGTTGCCCTTGGAGCGGGGGCTGGTCGGTCTGGGGGAGGCTCGCTTCCACCAGCAAGGGGCCTTGAGACTGGCGCGACTTGATGGTGCCCAGATAGGGCTCGGGAACGGCAAAGCCGACGTCGATGGGAGTGATCTGGTTGATCACCAGCAGGGCGGTGTCGTTCGCCTTCACCAGATTGCCCTGGTGGGTGAGCAGGCTGCCGACCCGGCCGCGGATGGGGGAGGCGATGCGGCAATATTCCAGTTGCAGTTTCGCCTGCTCCAGCATCGCCTCGTCGGCGCGTAGCGTCGCCTCCGCCGCCTGACGGTCGGTGCGGATCTGCTCGTACTGCTCCTGGGATACCAGTTTCTGCCGCACCAATTCCTGTTGCCGACGCTCTTCCTGGCGGGCGTTGTCCAGCTTGGCCCGATCGCGGGCGAGATTGGCCTCGGCCTGGCGCTCCAGGATCTCGAAGGGGCGGGGGTCAAGCTCGAACAAGGGGGTTCCGACCTCGACCTCCTGTCCTTCCCGTACAAACACCTTGCGGATAGGACCATCCACCCGCGCCTTCACCGTCACCGTCGCCTGGGCTTCGACATGGCCGAAAACCCGGAGCCGCACCGGCATGGTCTTTGGCTGCACCACCCCGGCGACCACGGGCACCGGGGGCGGGGTGGGCTTTTCCGGGACGGTGGATTTTCCTTCGCAACCGATCAGAAGGATACAGAGCCACCAGGCCCGGGGCGGGCAACGGAGGGGGTTATGGTAATTTCTTGTTTTTCTTATGTATCTCATAAGATCATGCCATAGTTGGCCGTGGTCCATGGAAGTTTCGGGCCCTTGGATGGAGGGCAGCATACCCAATGCCCGCTCAAGGCGCATCAGCCCGACCGGCCAGCTCGGCGGGAGCCTCTGGGCTGATCTTCAAGGGGTGGGCGGGAAAAAGGACGGACCCATTCCCCGCCGGAAGATTCTCGCTGACGACTGGGAGAGCGGTACCGCGCGCCGGAACCACTCTGGGGCCAGGGGACGAGAATCAGTCAAAACAACGACTGCACCTTGGCGCTCGCGGCGGCGACAAAATTTTTAGCTTGAACGGGATCGCGCAGGTTTTTGGCGAGGAGTTTGAGGATCTCCGAGGAATGGGCCGAGTTGATCCGGATGGGAAAGTCGGCTAGGACATCATCCAGCATCAGATCGGCGATGGGTCCGAAATATTGCCGGGCCAGGGAGAGAAGCAGCGCGGCATATTTTTCCTTGTCCACGCCGATGCTTCGCTCCGGGACTGGATCCACCCTCGGCTGAGGGGCGGGGGTCAGACCGATCTCCATCGCCTTGGGCAGGGCGGCGGCCTGGGCCGGGAGTTCGGTCTGCAGGATGGCGAACACCTCCCGTGTATCCGGCAGGGAGGGATTGATCTGTTGCCGCGGCGGCCAGAAAAGGACCCGATCTCCGGCGCCGATCTCTTTGAGCAGGGGCACCGCCGCCTGGCCTTCGGCCGCTCCGCATTGCAGGAAAACCAGTCGGCCCTCAAGCAGACCAATGCCAACAAAGGGGCCGGTCCGGCGCAATACCTGCAAATAGGTACTGCTCCCCTCGGCGACCAAATCCGCCAGCAGCCCGCCAAGATCTTTCAATTCATTGAGAGTGACTGGTTTCATGTCTTTTACCGCCATTATCACCGGGTCGGATGGGGTCCCCTTCTCTTTATTATGGGCGGCTCCCTGAAGACCGGAGCCTGGTGCCCTGTCTGTCGCCGTCGCGTTGACGGCAAAACCGCGAGACAGGATAGGGAAAGTCGCCGCTTCCAGCGGCCGGGGACGCTTTGGACACCGAATATAACATAGGGACGTCAGCCGATGATTGGCTCGATCCTTGCGGCCCAGGGCAATCGCATCAAAGTAACGTAAGCCCGAGGAGGTTGGCGCGATAGGAATCAGAAGACGCGGCCAAGATGCGGCGGGTGTGGATGCCGCCCTTACGGGAGGTATCGAGACGGAGCAAATT
>JBPOHE010000109.1:0-40089 GCA_052035915.1 Pseudomonadota bacterium | reverse complement strand
TTTGTTTCCCCCCTGATAAGGGGGGATTGAGGGGGGTTCACAGCGGCGAAATCCCTGACAAAGCCATCCTGGCCGCGGGGCTTCAGGCCAGAAAATCCCCCTTCTCCATCCTTTTCCAACGGGAAAGGGGTTTATGAACCCTTTCTCGCCAAAACTGATAGGTGGTGAGCCCTTCAGACCCCCTCGCCCCGGAGCAGGCGTAGATGGGTGTAACCCATCGTTAGGCGAATTTGGCTTGGTCGGAAACGGCGGATGTCGATGTTGGCTGACCAGGTGAATCGACCAGGGGGGGTTGGGGGTGTTCCCAGCGCCGGTGATTGCCCGAGGCGTCTTTTGCCCTGATTCATGCATCAACACCATTTGTGTCATAATTCGCCCCTTGTATTCGTGTTGTCATCAAGCACCAAGGTAGCGAGAGATCATGAGCTTCTTTATTTCCGATGCCCTTGCCCAGGCCCAGACACCGGGAGCCATGGCCGGTGGTTGGGAAGGACTGTTGTTCCCCGTAGGGCTGATCCTGATCCTCTATTTCTTCATGATCCGTCCGCAGATGAAGCGGCAGAAAGAGCATAAGACGATGGTCGAGTCCCTCTCCAAGGGCGATGAGGTGGCGATCGAGGGTGGCCTGATCGGACGGATCACAGATCTGGGGGATAATTTCGCCCAGATCGAGGTGGCGGAAGGCGTGAATGTAAAGGTCCGCAAACAGGCCGTGGCCGCCGTGCTCCCCAAGGGTTCGATCAAGGGTCTCTAACCCTTTCCTTGCGTCCTTCCCGGAATTCCTACGGCGGAGACTGAACCTGGCCTCCGCCCCTCCCGCCTAGAAGTGGTCTCCGAGCCTGGATACCTGTTGAGAAAGAGTTAAGGTATGAACCGCTATCCCCTGTGGAAGAATCTTCTTGTGGCGTTCACTTTCCTATTCGGGTTGGTGTATGCCCTGCCCAATGTCTTCGACCAGGATCCCTCGATGGAGATCTCGGGCACCCGTCGTGCCCATGTGGATACCGGCACCGAGGCCAAGGTCAAAGAGGCCCTGCAAAAAGCGGGGATCGAATATAAAAGCCTGGAACTGGGGAGAAACGATCGCCTCCTGGTGCGATTCAAAACCTCGGAAGCCCAATTGAAGGCCCAGGATATAGTGGCCCTGGCCCTGGGCGAAGACTACAACCAGGCGCTTACCCTGGCGGCCGATGTCCCCGGCTGGTTGCGCTCCATCAATGCCATGCCCATGTATCTGGGGCTGGATCTGCGCGGCGGCGTGCATGTGGTCATTGATGTGGATATGGATGCCGCCGTGGAGCAGAACTTCGAACGCTATACCGACGACATCCGCAACCTGCTGCGTAACGAAAAGGTCCGCTATCTCTCGATATCCCGGGATGCCACCGGGATTTTGATGAAATTCGCCGATACCGCCCTCCTCAATCAGGCCAGCACCCTGATTCACAAGGAGTACCGCAACCTGATCCTGAAACCCAGGGAGGAATCCGGCAACGCCGTCCTGCATGCCGGTCTGGAGGACCGGGAGAAGGCGGAAGTCAAAAAATTCGCCCTGGAACAAAACATCACCACCCTGCGCAACCGTATCAATGCCCTCGGCGTGGCGGAACCCATCATCCAGCAACAGGGAGAGCGGCGGATCGTGGTGCAACTCCCCGGGGCCCAGGACCCATCGCGCCTGAAAGAGATGCTCGGCGCCACCGCCACCCTGGAATATCGCCTGGCGGATACCGAACACAGCGTCGAAGAGGCGATGAACGGGCGGGTGCCGCCGGGCTCGAAGTTGTACAAGGATCGCCACGGCAAGCCGATCCTGTTGAAAAAGCAGATCATCGTCACCGGCAACCAGATCACCGATGCCTCTTCGGGTATAGATCAGCGCAACGGCACCCCGTCCGTGTTCGTCAGCCTGGATGGTTCCGGGGCGGCGCGCATGCGCAAGGTGACCACGGAGAATGTCGGCAAACCCATGGCGGTGGTGTTCATCGAGAACCGCACCATCACCACCGAGGTGGAAGGCCAGCCGGTGAAAAAGAAACAGATGGTGGAAGAGGTCATCAGCGTAGCCAACATCCTGGAACCCTTTGGACGACGCTTTCAGACCACCGGACTGGACAACACCCGGGAGGCCCGGGATCTCGCCCTACTCCTGCGCGCCGGCGCTCTGGCGGCCCCCATCGACATCGTCGAGGAGCGGACCATCGGCCCCAGCCTGGGTCAGGACAATATCGACCAGGGGTACCGTGCGGTATTGATCGGTTTGGTGGCGGTGCTCGGGTTCATGATCTTTTACTACAGGTTGTTCGGCGTGTTCGCCAATCTCGCCGTAGTGATGAACGTGGTGCTGATCTTTTCCATTTTGTCGATGTTGCAGGCCACGCTCACCCTACCCGGCATCGCGGGTATCCTGCTCACCATAGGCATGGCGGTGGACGCCAATGTGCTCATCAATGAGCGCATACGAGAGGAACTCCGCAATGGCAATACCATTCAGGCGAGCATACATGCCGGCTATGAGCGGGCCTGGGGAACCATCCTCGACTCCAACCTTACCACCCTGATCGCGGGCATCGTCCTCTTCTCCTTCGGCACCGGACCGGTCAAGGGCTTCGCCGTTACCCTCTGTATCGGCCTTCTGACATCCATGTTCACGGCGGTGACCGGGACCCGGGCTGTCGTGAATCTGGTCTATGGCGGTCGTCGGGTAACAGGTCTGTCGATCTAGCCGCTACACAACCACTCTTAGGGACGTACTATGGATTTCTTCAAGCGCATTCCGAATATCGACTTCATGGGGCGACGCCGTCCCTTCATGTTCGTCTCGTTGGTGGTGGTGCTGGTATCTTTTCTCTCCTTCGGCCTGCGGGGTTTTTCCTTCGGGCTCGATTTTACCGGTGGGGCGGTACTGGAAGCAGCCTTTGCCAAGCCGATCGAGCTGGCCTCCGTTCGCAGTGCCCTGGAAAAGGGGGGCTTTGGCGATGCGGTGGCGCAAAACTATGGCTCCGTGCGAGAGGTACTCATCCGTATCCCGCCACGCGCCGAGACAAGAAGCGGAGAGATCGGCAAGGCGGCTTTTGCCGCCTTGTCGAAGATAGCCGACAATTCCGCAGAGTTGCGCCGTACTGAGTTCGTCGGTCCCCAGGTCGGTAAGGAGCTGGCGGAAAAAGGGGGGCTGGCCCTCCTCATCTCGCTGTTCGGCATCCTCATCTATGTGGCCCTCAGGTTCGAGTACCGCTTCGCCGTTGGGGCCATTGTCGCCACCATGCATGACGTCATCATCACCGTCGGGGTATTTTCCCTGTTTCAGATCGAGTTCGATCTCAATGTCCTGGCGGCGGTGCTGGCGGTGATCGGGTATTCCCTCAACGACACCGTCGTGGTCTATGACCGAATCCGCGAAAACTTTCGCAAAGTGCGCAAGGGAACGGTAGAGGAGATTGTGAATCTATCCGTCAATCAGACCCTGTCGCGGACCATCATGACCTCGGTAGCCACATTGATGACTGTGGTTGCCCTCTATTTCTTCGGTGGTGCGACCTTACAGGGTTTCTCCTTGGCGCTCATCGTAGGCATCGTCGTCGGCACCTATTCATCCATTTATATCGCCAGCGCCGCGACAATATGGTTGGGTATCAGCCGGAGCGACCTCCTGATCCCCCCGAAAGAGGGGGCGCAGGTCGACAAGGGACCCTGAGCTTGGTGGGGAGCCTGCGCCCTACAAGGGCTCAGGCGCTCAACTGCGGGCCGAGCAGGGGCCTGATTTCCTTCAGCATGGCGGCATGGACTTTCGGACTACCCGCAATAGCGTTGCCGGTCTCCAAGTATCGCTCGCCACCGCCGATATCGGTCACCAAGCCGCCGGCCTCGCGTATGAGCAAGGCCCCTGCCGCCATGTCCCAGGGCGAAAGTCCGAGTTCCCAGAAACCATCCAGCCGCCCGGCGGCGACATAGGCGAAGTCGAGGGCCGCCGAACCTGGACGGCGGATCCCGGCGGTCTGTTTCACCAAGACCTTGAACATCTCCAGGTAGAGATCGAGATAGCGTTGATCGCGAAAAGGAAATCCGGTACCGAGCAGGGCGCCCTCCAATCCCCGCCGGGCCGAAACCCGCAGTCGACGATCATTGAGCTGCGCCCCGTAACCCCTGGAGGCGGTAAACAACTCTTCCCGCAAGGGGTCATAGACCACGGCCTGCTCCAACCGGCCCCGATAACGCAGGGCGATGGAGACGGAAAACTGGGGAAATCCATGCAGGTAATTGGTGGTACCGTCCAGAGGATCGATGATCCACTGGAATTCCTCCTGGCCCTGATGGAGGCCGCTTTCCTCCGCCAGGATGGCATGGTGTGGATATTTGCTTTGAATCTCGCGGATGATGACTTCTTCGGCGCTCCGATCGACCTCGCTGACAAAGTCATTCATACCCTTGTTGGATACGGAGAGACTGTCTACTCGATCGAAAAAGCGCAGCAGGATACGACCTGCGCTACGGGCGGCGCGAACGGCGATATGGAGCATGGGTTGCATGGGCGGCAAAGATACCCAAAGCGCCCCTCGGGTGAAAGCTTTTTCCATCAGCGGGATCTGGTACCCTTTCCAGCATGCTGGATCATCTGAATATCCTTCTCGTGGGCACCACCCATCCTGGAAACATCGGCGCGGCGGCCCGGGCGATGAAAACCATGGGTCTGCGGCGGCTGCGCCTGGTCAACCCCAAGACCTTTCCTTGTGCCGAGGCCACCGCCCGGGCCTCGGGGGCGGATGACCTCCTGGCCGCTGCCGAGGTCTATCCCAGCCTGGATGATGCCCTGGCCGATTGCCGCCTGGTGGTGGGCACCAGCGCCCGCCTGCGTTCGGTTTCCTGGCCGCAACTCGACCCCCGGGAAGCGGCCCGCCTGCTGCTGACCGAGGCGAGACTTGGGCCGGTGGCCCTGGTGTTTGGTCGGGAAAGCTCGGGGCTCAGCAACCAGGAACTGGACCGCTGTCACTACCTGGTGAATATCCCGGCCAATCCGGAGTATTCCTCGCTCAACCTGGCGGCGGCCGTGCAGGTCCTCGGCTACGAGATCCGTATGACGAGCCTGGAGACGGGACCAAAGGCCCCTCAACCGGAGACTCCGCCGGAAGACAGCGAGACCCCCGCCGATGGCCGGGCGATGGCCAGCTTCTTCGGCCATCTGGAAGCCAGCGTATTCGAGTTGGGCTTCGCCAAACCGACTCAGTCGCGAAAGCTCCTGCGCCGTCTGCATCGGTTGTTTTTGAGGGCCCGCCCCACCCTGGAGGAGATCAACATCCTCCGCGGCCTGTTGCGGGCCGCTACCTGGCGTAAATCAGGGGGTTGTTGACCTTGGGCCACCAGCCGATCCAACTCGGGCATCGACTGGAAATGGCCAATTTCCGTTCTTTTTTGAGAACAAATGTTCATTTATTAAGCAAATTGTTCTCTAATGGAGAACAAAAACCGGGTAACAGTGCCCAAGCCCGGGCGCCGATAGACAGCTTGGCCGTACACTGTTTCTCGCTCTCACCCTTTCCCCGGATCCCGCTTCCATAGGGATATCCCCTGAATTTCCGAGTGTTGGGCTCATGGATTAAAAATGAGTAAAATACTTATTTTTGCGCCATATCGGTGACGGTAGGGGATGTTTGATCGATTCCGCGAAGACTTGCGCTGCGTATTCGAGCGGGATCCCGCCGCGCGCAACGCCTTTGAGGTCCTCACCCTGTATCCCGGCATCCATGCCGTGGTGATACATCGCCTGGCCCATAGATTGTGGAACCATCGACTCTATTGGCTGGCCCGCCTGTTTTCCAATATCGCCCGCTTTGCCACCGGCATCGAGATCCATCCCGGGGCGCGCATCGGTCGCCGGTTTTTCATCGATCATGGCATGGGGGTGGTGATCGGGGAGACGGCCATCATCGGTGACGACTGTACCCTCTACCATGGCGTCACCCTGGGAGGGACCAGTTGGCAAACAGGCAAGCGCCATCCCACCCTGGGCAATGATGTCGTGGTCGGCGCCGGGGCCAAGATCCTGGGGCCGATCGAAGTCGGGAATGGTGCCCGCATCGGCTCCAACGCCGTGGTGGTGAAGTCCGTCCCGGCCAATGCGACTGTGGTCGGTGTCCCCGGACGCCTCATCAGTCGCCCGAGTTCGGACCAGAGCGCCCGACGGGAGGCCATGGCCCGTAAGATAGGCTTTGATGCCTATGGGGCGACCAGCGATACCCCGGATCCGGTGGCCCAGGCGATCAACTGCATGCTCGATCACATGCATGCCGTGGATCGGCGGATGGAGTCCATGTGCGGCGCCCTGCGCGCCATGGGCGCCAAGGTGAACAGCGAGGCCCTGCCCGGCCTGGAACCCTGCGAGATCATGGCCATGCTGGACAGAGAGCGCGAGGAACAGCTCGATGCCCCGGGACGGATTCCGGACCGCGTCGAGGCGACCTGAAGACAGTCTTCCGGTGGGCGGAGTGCTCCAGAAGTCTTCAACCTGTCCCAAGATCGCAAGCCAAAACGGGTTATTTCCAGGGGTTGACTGTTGTTGACTAACTTAATCAACAATGTATAGTTTTTCCGATTGGAACCTATCGGAGAACGCAAGAGTGAGGCTGACCACCAAAGGAAGATATGCTGTAACGGCCATGTTGGATCTCGCCATACATCAGGGAAACGGCCCCATTACCCTGGCCGATATCGCCCAGAGACAGGGGATATCCCTTTCCTATCTGGAGCAGTTGTTCGCCCGTCTACGCCGGGAAGCCTTGGTCTCCAGCGTCAGAGGACCGGGTGGGGGATACAGTCTGGGGCGGGAGGCGCAGCAGATTTTTGTTGCCCAGGTGATCAGTGCCGTGGATGAGAGCGTCGATGCCACCCGTTGCGGTGGAGCGCACAACTGCCAGAACAATCAACGTTGTCTGACCCACGACCTGTGGACCGATCTGAGCGAACGTATCTATGAATATCTCAACAGCATCAGCCTGCAGGACTTGATGAACCGGCGTGGTGTGCGAGAAGTCGCCCAACGCCAGGAGATCCCCTTGCACATGAATATGGAAGTCAAGGTCCCCACGACTACTTCGATTGCCCTCTAGCCACCCTTTCCGGGACGATCACGGCCCTCTCGATGAAAACCCCTATCTACCTCGATTACGCGGCGACCACACCGGTTGATCCCCGGGTGGCGCAGAAGATGTGTCGTTTTCTAACCCTGGACGGGGATTTCGGCAATGCCGCCTCAAGATCCCACACCTACGGTTGGAACGCCGAAGCCGCGGTTGAGGAGGCGAGGACCCAGGTGGCCGCCTTGATCAAGGCCGATCCCAAGGAAATCGTCTGGACCTCGGGCGCCACCGAGGCCGACAACCTGGCCATCAAGGGAGTGGCCGCTTTCTATCAGAAAAAGGGCCGCCACATCGTCACGGTAAAGACGGAACACAAGGCCGTGCTCGATAGTTGCCGTGCGCTGGAACGACTCGGTTACGAGGTGACCTATCTCATCCCCCAACCGAACGGACTGCTTGATCTGGATAGATTCGCCGCGGCCTTGCGGGACGACACCCTGCTCGCCTCGGTGATGCACGTCAATAACGAAATCGGGGTGATTCAGGACATCGCGGCCCTCGGCGAACTCTGTCGTCAACGTCGGGTGCTGTTGCATGTGGATGCCGCTCAGTCGGCCGGCAAGGTGCCGATCGATGTCGAGACCATGCCGGTGGATCTGATCTCCCTATCCGCCCACAAGATCTACGGCCCCAAGGGAATAGGCGCCTTGTACGTACGCCGCAAGCCAAGGGTGAGGATCGAAGCGCAGCTGCATGGTGGCGGTCATGAGCGCGGCATGCGCTCGGGGACCCTGCCCACCCATCAGATCGTCGGCATGGGTGAAGCCTATCGCCTCGCCAGGGAGGAATTCGCCATCGACAATGAACGCATCGCCAACCTGCGCAACAGGCTGTGGCAAGGCATCGAGTCCATCGAGGAAGTCTATCTCAACGGCGATCAGGATCAGCGGGTGGCGGGTATCCTCAATGTGAGCTTTGCTTATGTGGAGGGCGAGAGCCTCATCATGGCCTTGAAGGACTTGGCGGTGTCTTCCGGGTCGGCCTGCACCTCATCCAGCCTGGAGCCAAGCTATGTCCTGCGGGCCATAGGCCGTCCCGACGAGTTGGCGCACAGCTCCATCCGCTTCAGCCTGGGACGCTTCACGACCGCGGAAGAGATCGACTATGTGGTGGCCAACATCCATGAACAGGTCGACCGTCTGCGCGAACTCAGTCCCTTGTGGGACATGTATAAAGAAGGTATAGATCTGTCGAACGTGCAATGGGTGGCCCATTGAACGCCTCCCTTGCCGCTTACCCGCTGAGGAGTTGAGACCATGGCCTATAGCGACAAAGTTATCGACCACTACGAGCATCCACGCAATGTGGGCAGCCTGGACAAAGAAGACCCCAATGTGGGCACCGGCATGGTGGGTGCTCCCGCCTGTGGCGATGTCATGCGACTCCAGATCCGGGTCAGCACCGATGGGGTGATCGAGGACGCCAAGTTCAAGACCTATGGCTGTGGTTCAGCCATCGCCTCCAGCAGCCTGCTGACCGAATGGGTCAAGGGCAAAACCCTGCACGAGGCACAGCAGATCAAAAATACCGAGATCGCTGAAGAGCTGGCTTTGCCGCCGGTCAAGATCCACTGTTCGGTGCTGGCCGAGGATGCGGTCAAGGCGGCGGTGAACGATTACCTGCGTAAGCAGGCCGGCATCAAGCCGGCTTGATATTCATCCGTGGGTTGCAACAAGGGGAGGATGGCATGGGGATCAGTATCACCCAGACCGCGGCGGATCGGGTGGCGAGGTTTCTGCAGAAACGGGGTCACGGGGTTGGTATACGGCTCGGGGTGCGTACCTCAGGCTGCTCTGGCATGGCCTATGTCCTGGAATTTGCCGATGAGATCGAAGGGAATGATCTCGTGTTCGAGGACCACGGGGTGAAGGTGATCATCGATCCCAAAAGCTTGGCCTATCTCGATGGCACAGAGCTTGACTATACCCGGGAAGGCATGAACGAAGGCTTCAAATTCAACAACCCCAATGTCAAATCCGCTTGCGGCTGTGGTGAAAGCTTCAATGTCTGAGGTCTGCCCAGTGCGAATCGGCGCTTGAGGCATTCACAGAGCGCCGACCAAAGATCGAGATCGGTCGGTTGGCCGCAAGCAGGTCTCTCGCATGCAGGGTATCGCTGATAATTATTTTGCCCTCTTCGGTCTTCCGGTGGAGTACCGGATCTCTCGGGAGTTGCTCGGCCTGAGATATCGTGAGCTTCAGCATCGGCTGCACCCGGATCGTTTCGCCGCTACGGGGGATCTGCAACGCCGACTGGCGGTGCAACAGGCCGCCTACATCAACCAAGCCTACCAGGTCTTGGGCGATCCCATCGCCCGGGCCAAGTATCTGCTCGAACTTCATGGGGCGGATACCTCGGCGGAAGGCGAGGCCCCCAAGGTAGACAACGCCTTTCTCCTGGAGCAGATGGAACTCAGGGAGTCCCTGGGAGAGGTACGACAGGCCCCCGATCCCCACTGGGCCATGGCCCGGTTGATGGAGCGGATTCAGGCCGATACCAAGGATCTCGTTCGGGAGCTGGAACAACATCTGGATCAAAGCGCCCCGAGGGATCCGGTCCCAGTTCTCGTCCTCATCGACAAGATGCAGTACCTCGACAAACTCCGCCAGCAGGCCGAGCGGATCGAGGCGGAACTCGATCACTTCTGAGCGACGGATCTCATCCCCATGGCCTTACTCCAGATTGCCGAGCCCGGACAAGCAACTTCACCCCATCAGCGTCTGCTTGCGGTCGGCATTGATCTGGGGACGACCAATTCCCTGGTGGCCACCCTTCGTAGCGGCGAGGCCGTCACTCTCCCTGATCGCCAAGGCCGACACTTGCTGCCGTCCGTGGTTCATTATGGAGCCCGGGGCATTGAGGTGGGTGAAGCGGCCAAGCAAATGGCCGTGGCCGATCCGCTCAATACCATCGCCTCGGTCAAACGCCTGCTGGGACGGGGGATCGCCGACATCAAAGGACTGGCCGGGCGCTTGCCCTATGAGTTCGATACCTCCCAGGGGGGGATGCCGCATATCCTGACCCGGCAGGGAAAGGTGAGCCCGGTGGAGGTGTCCGCCAGCATTCTCAAAACCTTGGCCGAGCGCGCCGAGCAGAGCCTTGGAGGCGAGCTTCAGGGGGTGGTGGTTACCGTGCCGGCGTACTTCGACGAGGCCCAGCGCCAAGCCACCAAGGATGCCGCCCGTCTCGCCGGGCTGAGGGTGTTACGCCTGCTCAACGAGCCTACGGCCGCCGCCGTGGCCTACGGTCTGGATCGGGAAGCGGAGGGGATTCAGGCGATCTATGATCTTGGCGGCGGCACCTTCGACATCTCCATCCTCCGCCTTCATCGTGGGGTCTTCGAGGTCCTCGCCACCGGAGGCGATTCGGCCTTGGGTGGAGACGATATCGACCGAGTGATTGCCGAGTGGATGATGCAGCAGGCCGGCATCGGGGACGACGCCGATCATCGGCAGTTGCGTCTGCTGTTGCGGAAGGCCTGTGCGGCCAAAGAGGCGCTCAGCGAGACCGATCAGGTGGAGCTCGACCTCGAACTCGAGGAGCCCCCCCCTTGGCGAGGGACAGTGACGCGAGCGATCTTCAACCAATTGGTGGATCCCATCATCCGCCGCACCCTGATCCCCTGTCGCCAAGCGCTCAGGGATGCCGGTCTCAAGCCCGAAGAGATCGGCCATGTGGTCATGGTCGGCGGCTCCACCCGCATTCCGCGAGTGCGGGAACTGGTGCGGGATTTCTTTCGCTCTGAACCCTTGGTGGATATCGACCCCGACCGGGTGGTGGCCCTGGGGGCGGCGATCCAGGCCGATGTCCTGGTCGGCAATAAGCAAGGCTCGGAGATGTTGTTGCTTGATGTCATTCCGCTCTCATTGGGTATCGAGGTGATGGGCGGGCTGGTAGAAAAGATCATTCCACGCAATACCACCATCCCAGTAATCCGCGCTCAGGAATTCACCACCTTCAAGGACGGCCAGACCGCCATGGCGGTGCATGTCCTACAGGGCGAACGTGATCTGGTGACCGACTGTCGCTCCCTGGCCAGATTCGAGCTGCGGGCTATTCCCCCCATGGTAGCGGGCGCGGCACGCATTCGTGTCAGCTTCGCGGTGGATGCCGACGGCCTGCTTACTGTCGGCGCCGTCGAACAAAGTACCGGTGTGAAGGCGGGCGTCGAGGTCAAGCCCTCCTATGGCCTGACCGATACCGAGATCGAGCGCCTGTTGCGCGATTCCCTCCTGCACGCCGGCGAAGATATGGCGGCGAGGCGTCTGCGCGAACAACTGGTCGAGGCCCGACGGGTGCTGGAGGCGCTAGGATCGGCTCTGGCCGAAGACGGCGAAGTCTTGCTTACTACTGAAGAATGGGGATTCATCGCCTTGGCCCAGGCCGGATTGGAACAAGCGATGGAAAGCGGGCAGCCGGAATCCATACGTCGGGCGATCGAGCAATTGGAGCAAAGCTGTGGTTTCTATGTGGAGCGGCGCATGAATGCCAACATCCGCCGGGTCATGCAGGGGCGCAAGCTTGAAGAACTCAAATAGGTTGGGCGGAGACAGATAAAGATGCCGCGAATCATTGTGCTGCCCCATAATGAAATCTGCCCCGGGGGTGCTCTGATCGAGGCTGAGACTGGCATCAGTATCTGCGATGCCGCCCTGGAGCATGGCATCGAGATCGAACACGCCTGCGAGAAATCCTGCGCCTGTACCACCTGTCATGTGATTGTCCGGGAGGGGTATGATTCCCTGGCACCGCCGGAAGAAGCGGAAGAAGATCTGCTGGACAAGGCCTGGGGACTGGAGCCCGAATCTCGCCTCAGTTGTCAGGCTATCTTGGGGGAAGAGGACCTGGTGATCGAGATCCCCAAGTACAGCATCAACCTGGTATCAGAAAAACGTTAACAAAGGGTATGAGAGATGAGCTTACGATGGACGGATTCACGGGAGATCGCGGTTCAACTCGACGAGGCTCACCCCAGTGCCGATCCCAAGCATCTGAATTATGTGGAACTGCGGGACTGGGTGATCGCTCTCGATGCCTTCGACGACGATCCAAAACACTCAGGCGAACGTGTGCTCGAAGCTATCCAGATGGCTTGGATAGAAGAACGGGGGTGACCTCTCGTCCGCGGTCCAGCTCTTGAACTTGGCGCTCGGCATCTGAAACAATCCGCCTGGAGCATCCCGGCCCGCGTAATGGCGGGTTTGAACCTTTCAAGGAGCCTCCATGCCTCTGTTGAGACCCTTTCCCGGCCTCCGGCCCGTGGCTGGACGGGCGGTTGATGTCATCGCTCCGCCTTATGACGTCATGTCCACGGACGAAGCCCGCGCCATGGTGCAGGGGCGGCCTTACAGTTTCCTGCACATCTCCCGTCCTGAGGTGGATCTCCCCCTGGACACGGACCCCTACGCCCCCGAGGTCTATGCGAAGGCCGCGGAAAATCTGAGACGGATGCGGGCGGAGAGGATCCTGGAGCAAGACCAAACTCCTTCCTATTATGTCTATCGCCTTACCATGGGCGAACATGTGCAGACCGGTCTGGTGGCTGTAGCCTCGGTTACCGCTTATGGCCAGGACCGCATCAAAAAACACGAGCTTACCCGGCCGATCAAAGAAGATGACCGGGTGTGCCAGATCGAAGCCCTCAACGCCCAAACCGGGCCCGTGCTGCTGGCCTATCCAAAACAACCCCAGATCGATGCCATGCTGGCCGAGGTAGCCGCAACAACACCGGAGGTGGATGTCCAGGCCGCAGATAAGGTCCGTCACCAAATCTGGGTGCTCTCCGATCCCTTCAGGCTTCAGACATTGACCGGGCTGTTCGACGAGCTCGGCGAACTCTACATTGCCGATGGCCACCATCGTTCCGCAGCCGCCTCCCGAGTGGCGGCCAAGCGTCGCTCGGGAGCGGCAAAGGTGGGAGAAGACCAAGCCCAGGATTACTTTCTCGCCGTAGCCTTTCCCCAAGACCAGATGCAGATCCTGGCCTATAACCGGCTGGTGCGGGATCTTCATGGCCAGACCAAGACCGAGTTTCTTGATCGCCTCGGCCTGCGCTTTCAGATCACCTGCCTGAATCAACCAGGCCCATTGGAGCGGACTGGAGAATTCGGCATGTATCTCGGTGGGAAATGGTACCGCCTGCGCCTCGATCCCGGGCGTATCCCCTGGGACGATCCGGTCTCCCGGCTCGATGTCAGCCTGCTGGCCAACGAGCTGATCGAACCCCTGCTCGGTATCAGGGATCAGCGACGAGACGATCGCATCGACTTTGTCGGTGGTATTCGGGGGCTGGCCGAACTCCAGCGGCGGGTCGACACTGGTGATTGGGCGGTGGCCTTCGCCCTTCGCCCTACCAGTATGGAGGATCTGATGGCGGTAGCGGATGCTGGAGACATCATGCCACCGAAATCGACCTGGTTTGAACCCAAACTCGCTGACGGTCTGGTCAGCCATCTTCTGGATTGACCCCGGGTGTTGTTTTTGGCTGGATGCCACTCCGAGTCGTCCTGTGTTCTTAGAAGCTGTTTGGAAATTCTCGCCGCAACTTCCGAGCCTCGGGGCCGAGGTCTGTTTCCGTAGTTATTGTTCTCTTTTTGAGAACAATCAAGAATTAATTTCTTTATTTGTTCTTTTTAAAAGAACAAAAATCCGGCCTTTCAGGTCGATGCCCGGGGTCTTCAAGCTTGCGGCTCGGGAGCCGAAGGTTTCCATACAGCTTCTTAGGCGATTGCCGGGAAAAAATCGCCTTATCACCTCTTCAGGCATCGTTTCGCCATAGTTATCGATGGTCAGCATCAGTCATAGATTCCCCCTGGATCAGGAGGTGACCCGAGAGGACCTCGAGGCTTGGTTGGAGGATTTGGAGGGGCATTACAGTCAGAAGGATGTGGATCGTCTGCGTCAGGCCGTGGATTGGGCCATGGAGATCGTCGCCCGACGGCCACCCTTGAAGGCCCAGGGAGAACTGGTTCATGCCCTGGCGGTGGCCGAGATCCTCTCCGGGATGCGGCTTGATATCGATACCCTGATGGCGGCGATCCTCCAGGGGCTGAATGTCCGTACCGAGTCCGACAGCGGTCCCCTGCTCAAAGGTTTGGGGACCACATTAACTGGGATGCTCGACGACCTTGGCCGGATCGGCGCCCTGGTGTCCGATTCCAGGCTCGATCTGGAGAGTCAGGACGAGGATCAGAGCGAAAAAATCCGCCGTCTGCTCCTCGGGCTGGCCCGGGATGTGCGTGTAATCCTGGTGGTGCTGGCGGATCAGTTGCACCGCCTACGCACGGCCAAGGCCCTCCCTGCGGAGACGAAACTTGGTCTGGCGCGACTGGCCTTGCACCTCTACGCCCCGCTCGCCAACCGACTGGGTGTGGGACAGATCAAATGGGAACTGGAGGATCTCGCCCTGCGCTATCTCGTCCCCGAGGAGTACCGGGAAATCGCCGGTCTCCTGGACGGCAAACGCAAGGACCGTGAAACCTTCATCCGTGAGGTGATCGGTCTGTTACAGATCCAGCTCGACAGCCAGGGCATCCGGGGCGAGATCAGCGGACGTCCAAAACACATTTACAGTATCTGGAAGAAGATGCAACGCAAGGCCGTGGCCTTCGACCAGATCTTCGATGTACTGGCCTTCCGGGTGCTGGTCGAGAGCATTGCCGATTGTTATGCCGTGCTGGGGATCGTCAATAGTCTGTGGGAACCCATTGCTGGCGAGTTCGACGACTATATCGCCCGGCCCAAGGGCAATATGTACCAGTCTCTCCATGCCGCCGTCGTGGGTCCTGGCGGACGTCCGTTGGAGATCCAGATCCGCACCTGGGATATGCACAAATATGCCGAGCTTGGAATCGCCGCTCACTGGCGTTACAAAGAAAACGCCGGGCACGACGCCGACTTCGATCGCCGGGTACAGTGGATGCGACAGTGGTTGGAACCGGGTTCCGGCGGTGGCGAGGGCTTGGGCGAAGCCGAACGGGCGGCACTCACCCCGGCGGTGGTCTATGTTCTCACCCCCAAAGGCAAGGTCATCGAACTGCCGAAAGGCTCGACGCCACTCGATTTTGCCTATGAGATTCATACGGAAATAGGCCATCGTTGCCGCGGCGCCCGGGTCAACGGCCGTATCGTCCAACTGACCTATCAACTGGAGAGCGGTCAACAGGTCGAGATACTCACGGCCAAAGAAGCGGCGCCGAGTCGCGACTGGCTGAATCCCCACAACCACTACCTGTGCACCGACAAGGCCCGCAACCGCATCCGCCAGTGGTTCAAGCACCAGGATTACGATCAACACCTGGCCCTGGGCCGGGCGAATCTGGAACGTGAACTCAACCGCCTCGGCATCATCGAAAAAGTGGATCTCGGCGAAGTGGCCGCCCGCTATAACTTCAAAAAGGGCGAGGATCTTCTGGCGGCGGTAGGACGCAACGAACTCTCGGTAATACAGGTGGCCGGGGCGCTGAGCGTACGCTATCCCCCTCCCCCCAAGAAGGAGCCCGCTCCCCACCCCAAACGCCCATCGCCACACCCCCCCAGGATAGGGGGTGAGGTGAGGGTCGCGGGGGTGGAGGATGTCATGACCCACATGGCCGGGTGCTGTAAACCTGTCCCTCAGGATGTGATTGTCGGCTTCATCACCCAGGGACGGGGGGTGACGATCCACCGCCGTGATTGTCCCAATGTGGTCAGGATCGATGAGTCCGGCCGGCGTCGCCTGGTCGATGTGGAGTGGAGCGATCAGGCTGTCGGCAGCAGTTATCCGGTCGATGTCTTTGTCTTGGCCACTGACCGAAAGGGGTTACTGCGTGATGTCTCAGCCATCTTTACCGATGCCGATATCGATGTCACCGGGGTGCATACCCAGTCGGATCGTCGCTCGGACACTGCCAGGATGCAGTTCACCATCGAGGTGGTGGATGTGGAGCGGCTCAACCGGGTATTGAACAAGGTGGCCCAGCTTCCCGAGGTCCTTGAGGTACGACGTCTGGTATGAAGCCCGGCCCGTCGCGGGCGTCGAAAGAGCTGGCCACTCCTTCCTACAGGCGAAACATCCGCGACTCGAACCGGCACTCTCTCACTGCCTATCTTCACCAGCCCTCACAATGATCTGAAAAACTTCGTATTGTAGTGTGCATGGCTCCCGGGTAGACTAAAAATCAGTAATGGGGCAGCCCAAAGTTTCGGTTGGTCGTATCGTTCCCGAGGCTGCCCTGCCGTCGAATTCAATTCCACCCTGCTTCGATTCGAGTCTTTGCTCTCATGCCGACCCATTCCCCCCAGGGATCGCAAACCACCTCTGTCAAGTCGCCCTGCCGCGGGTCGGACTGAGTCCTGCACCAACGTATTCGGACTGAGTCGAGCGTGAGCGAAGCAATGGTTATGGTTCCTGCCGGACAGCCGAGGATCAACCTCCTCGGGCTGGATCGTGTCGCCATGGAGACCTTATTCGTCGGGCTTGGGGCCAAGGCCTTCCATGCCCGTAACGTATTCAAATGGATCCATAAACACGGCGTCAGGGATTTCCAAGCCATGACCGATATCGGCAAGGCCCTGCGCGCCCGTTTGGAAGAAATCGCCGAGATACGCGTGCCCCAAATCGTTTTTGAACAGCCCTCGGCGGACGGCACCACCAAGTGGATTCTTGAGCTCGACTGTAACAACCGGGTCGAGACTGTGTTCATCCCGGATGGGGACCGCAGCACCCTCTGCATCTCCTCCCAGGTGGGATGCGCCCTGGACTGCCGTTTTTGCTCCACCGCCAGGCAGGGATTCAACCGCAACCTCTCGGTGGCGGAGATCATCGGCCAGGTCTGGATCGCCACCCGTTGGCTTGGCGATCGTCCGCTGACCAATATCGTGCTCATGGGTATGGGCGAGCCTCTGGCGAATTTCGACGCCGTTGTCAGCGCCATGAGCATCATGCAGGACGATTTGGCCTATATGCTGTCGAAGTATCGGGTGACCCTCAGCACCTCGGGTATAGTGCCCGCCATTCGCCGTCTGCGGGAGGTCTGTGACGTGAATCTTGCCGTATCCCTGCATGCCCCCGACAATCAGCTCCGCGATCGCCTGGTTCCCATCAATCGCAAATACCCGCTCGAAGAACTGTTGCCGGCTTGCCGGGACTACATCCAAGGGGATGGACGACGCAAGGTGACTTTCGAGTACGTCATGTTGGACGGCGTCAATGACAGCCCCCAGCAAGCCAAAGAGCTGATCCGGCGGCTCCAGGGCATTCCGGCCAAGGTCAATCTCATCCCCTTCAACCCGTTTCCCGATTCCGGGTTCAATTGTTCGTCCCCTGAACGTATAGAGGACTTCCGACTCACACTGATGCGCTCAGGAATCTTCGCCATGACGCGCAAAACCCGGGGAGAGGATATCTCCGCCGCCTGCGGCCAATTGGTCGGGCGGGTCATGGATCGACGCCGGTTTTCGGTCCAGGCTGTCTCCGCGCCAAGATGACGCATCGATTCCCCGTCAGTGGATTCCTTTCCACCCTATTGGGCCTGTCACTGCTGATCCTCTCGGGTTGTCAGGTCAGCTCGGTTCGTGATGATGACGATACCGGCAACCTTGGCCGGAATCGGGGCGAAAGTCCGGCGGATATCTATGTGCAGTTGGCGACCGGTTATTTGCAGGAAGGCCAGACGGATACGGCCCTGCGCAAGGTCCGGCAGGGACTGGAACTGGACCCCAGGAACGCCCGTGCCCACATGGTTATCGCCTTGATCTACGAACGCCTGGGTGAAACCGGTCTGGCGGAGAACCATTATGCCGAGGCGATCGGCCTGGAACCCAAGGATCCCTTTATACACAATGCCTATGGATCATTTTTGTGTAAGCAAAAAAATTATGCTCAGGCCTTGAAAGAATTCGAGGCGGCGGTGAGCAATCCCCTGTATCCGACCCCCCATGTGGCACTGGCCAATGCCGGGGTTTGTGCCCGTCGGGCGGGAGAGCTTTCCCGGGCCGAAGGCTATCTGCGACAGGCCCTGCAGTCCGACAACAAATTCCCTCTCGCCCTGTCCCAAATGGCGATTGTGAGCTTCGAGACAGGCAACGCCTTGTCGGCTCGAGCCTACTTGCAGCGTTTTCTGGAGGTGGCGGATCCCTCGCCGGACATGCTGTGGCTCGGTATCCGGATCGCACGGGAACTTGGCAACAGGGCGTTGGAAGCGGAGTACGAAGGACTGTTGCGGCAAAAGTTTCCCGATGCCCGGGAAATCCAGTATTTGAATGAATCGAGGCGGTAATGAATGTAGCGGCTTTGGAACAGATGACCACGGTTTCAGACACCCGGGACGGACCCGGTCAACGGCTCAGACGTATCAGGCAGTCGAAGAATCTTGAATTGTCCAAAGTGGCGGCGGAATTGCACCTGCGAGTGCCCATACTGCAATCCCTGGAGGCCGACGCCTTCGATCGCCTCCCCGAACCCGTATTCGTCCGCGGCTATCTGCGCAGCTATGCCCGTTACCTGGGTGTGGATGAACGCCCTATTCTGGAATGCTATCAGGAGCGTCTGCCCCCCGATGGTGGCCTACCGGCTATCGGCATGGTGACGATGCGAGAGTCCATCGGGAGCAGTCATACCGCTGTGCGCTTGATCACCTTGCTGGTCGTCCTTGGCCTGATCACCCTGGTCGCCCTCTGGGCCAGATCCAAGAGCCCTTTCACCCTGACCGAGATGGCCTCCCTCGCCACGAATAACATCTCCGGCCAGGGAGAATCCACGACCACGGTGAAATCCTCCGAGGCCGCTTCCCCTCCTCAGTCCCCGGTCACCGGTTCCAATCCAGGGGTGGCGGCTGAGCCTGTTGGATCTTCGATGCAGACCAATGCCGCCATCGCGCCGAACACCGTACCCGCACGCGGATCAACGGCTTCCCCTGGTGGAGAAGGTCTCACCACACCGGGTGTCGGAACCACCACGGATAGTGTTGCCACCGCGGAATCCCAAACCCTGGTCGCCGCAGCCGAGGCCGCGCCCGCCGTTTGGCTGGAATTCATCGCTTCCAGTTGGCTAGAGATCAAGGATGCCGACGGGAAAAAGCTCGTCTCCGGCCAGAAAGCCAAGGGCGAGCGCATCCAGCTTGAAGGCAAAGCTCCGTACTGGATCGTGCTTGGTAATAGCCGGGCGGTACAGCTCACGGTGAACGGCAAACCCTATGACCTGACACGCCATGGGAAAGGCGCCGTGGCCCGCTTTTCGTTCGATCCCAAAACCGTAGCGGGCGGTTAATCCCTATCAAGCTTCTTTTACCAAGCCCTTGGACCCGAGATCGGCTTGGCGAGAACGCAAAGAACCAAAGAACATAGGTCGCCCGGGCCCAAAACAGGAAGGATCGCCCCTTCATGGCAGTCAAGATTCAATCCATTCGCGGTATGCACGACATACTGCCGGAACCCTGTCGGCTTTGGCAGTGGCTGGAGGACCAGACCCGTCGCTTGCTGGAAAGCTACGGCTACCAGCAGATCCGCATGCCGGTGGTGGAACTGACCGAATTGTTCGCCCGCTCTATCGGCGAGGTGACGGACATCGTCGAGAAGGAGATGTACAGTTTTCTCGATCGCAATGGTGACAGCCTCAGTCTACGGCCCGAAGGCACGGCCGGCTGCGTGCGCGCCTGCATCGAACATGGCCTGCTGCCGGGGCAGACCCAGAGATTGTGGTACCAGGGACCCATGTTTCGCCATGAACGCCCACAAAAAGGTCGTTACCGCCAGTTTCACCAAATCGGCGTCGAGTCCTTCGGGATGCCAGGGCCGGACGTGGATATCGAGATGCTCCTCATGCTCCAACGTCTCTGGCGGCGACTGGGCCTGAAGGGCGTGAGCCTGCAACTCAACAGCCTGGGAATGCCGGAAGAACGTTTACGGTATCGGGAACAACTGGTCTCCTACCTGGAGCGGCGCTGGGATGAACTGGACGACGACAGTCGTCGACGCCTGGGTACCAATCCGTTACGGGTGCTGGACAGTAAAGATCCCAGGATGCAGGCCGTGATCGAAGAAGCCCCTGAGCTGGGCCAATGTCTCGGCGAGGCCTCGCGGGAACATTTTCAGACGCTCTGTTCGGGGCTGGAGACCGGAGGTGTCGACTACATCATCAATCCCCGCTTGGTTCGAGGGTTGGACTATTACAATCTGACCGTGTTCGAATGGGTGAGTCAGGACCTGGGGGCACAGGGTACGATCTGTGCCGGTGGCCGCTATGATGGCTTGGTGGCCCAGCTCGGCGGCCAAGCCATGCCGGCGATCGGCTTTGCGATGGGGATCGAACGCCTGATCGGATTATTGGAACTTTCCTCCCAGGTCCCAGCCGCCGTTTTGCCCCATGCCTATCTGGTGGTGGCTGGGAAAGAACTGATTCCTCGGGCCTTGGCCTTGGCCGAGCGGCTACGGGAGGCTGTGGGCGGGTTACGACTGTTGACCCATTGTGGTGGCGGCAGTATGAAAAGCCAGTTCAAGAAAGCCGATCGTAGCGGCGCCTCCTATGCCCTGGTGTTGGGGGAACGCGAGGCGGCGGAAGGACTGATAGGCATCAAGCCGTTGCGGGAGGCCGGGGAGCAATTTCTATTGACTGAAAAAGCCCTCTTGGACTGGCTGCCTGGGGTGATGGCGATGTCGGATGGATCGGTACGCCATGATGCGGCCCCCAACACCGGGGTTGGGGCTCAAAAGTTGGTCGAATTCTAGAAAACGGGTCTATGAAAGGGGTCTGTGGTGGAAGTATACGCGTCCGAAGAAGAGCAAGTTGAATCGATCAAAAAATGGTGGGCGGAGAATTGGCGCTCCATCTTCGGCGGGGTGGCGCTCGGCCTGGCCATCGTGTTCGGTTGGAGATACTGGGTCGCCTACCAGACCAATCTGGGCGAACAGGCCTCGATTCATTTCGAGCAGCTACTCCAGGCGCTGAATACCGGCAACCAGGAACTGGTGGGCCGACAGACACAGACCCTGAAAAACGAGTTCAGCTCCAGCCCCTATGCCGTCTTCGCCGCCCTGGCCCAGGCCCGCGCCCATGTCGACCAGGGAAACCTCAAGGGGGCCCAGAGCGAGTTGCAATGGGCGCTTGATAAGAGCCGGGACCCCGGGCTGCAACACATTGCGCGCTTACGGCTCGGACGTATCCTGCTCAGCCTTGGCGATACCGCCGGGGCGGCCGAACTGATCCGCCAGGTCGATGCCGGAACCTTTACGGGGGAGTATGCCGAACTCGAAGGCGATATCGCCCTGGCACGGAAAGACCTTGAACAAGCCCGAACCGCCTTTACCAAGGCGCTGACGGCCAAACCGGCCACCGCCGCCTTTATCCAGATGAAGTTGGATGACATCGCTCCCGTGACCCAAGCTTCCCAAGCCTCAGGTGGAAAATGAACAGCCTGCCGAGATCTCTATCGCTTGTCATGGCCAGCCTCCTGTTGTCGGCCTGTAGCAGTCTGAGTTGGATGTGGCCGGGCAACTGGTTCGGGGACAGCGAGCCGCCGCCGGCGGAACTGGTCGAATTGAAGCCCGAGATCGGGATCCGCACCCTCTGGACCTCCAGCCTGGGCAAAGGCACGGCCGGGCAGGGGGTGAAGCTGGTTCCCGCCATAGCCAACGGGCGAATCTTCGTCGCCGATCGCCATGGCAAGATCGGGGCCTTCGATGCCCGAAACGGCACCTCCTTGTGGAAGGTGGAACAGAACCTTGCGGTATCCGCCGGACCTGGTGTAGGTGAAGGTCTGGTTCTCCTGGGTACCAGCGATGCCGAGGTCGTGGCCCTGGATCAAGAAAGTGGAACGCTGAAATGGCGTAGTCGGGTGCCCAGCGAAGTGCTTTCGGTGCCTCAGGCCGCCGAGGCCGTGGTGGTAGTGCAGTCCATCGACGGCAAGGTGACCGGACTCGACGCCAACACCGGGCAGCGACTCTGGCTCTACGAGCGGAGCGCGCCACCCCTGACCCTGCGTGGGACCAGCACCCCCAGTATCAGTGGCTCCTCGGTCGTCTGCGGTTTCGATTCCGGGCGTTTGGTGGCACTCGGACTGGGGACCGGGACTGTGCTCTGGGAGGCCGTGATTACCCCGCCTTCCGGTCGCTCGGAACTGGAACGCATGGTAGATATCGATACGGATCCCCTGGTGATGGGTGGTGTGGTCTTTATCGGCACCTATCAGAACGAGGTGGCGACGGTGGCGGAAGATACCGGCATCGTCTTCTGGCGACGCAAGCTTTCGGCCTTTTCCAGCATGAGCGCCGACTGGCGTCATCTCTTCGTCACCGACAGCGCCGATGTGGTCTGGGCGCTCGATCCCAGAAATGGCGCCACCCTCTGGAAACAGGACAAAATGCCCGGGCGCCGCCTCAGTGGGCCGGCGGTACTCGGCGATTACCTCGTGGTCGGGGATTATGAAGGCTACCTACATTGGATGTCCGTGGAAGATGGGCACTTCCTGGCTCGATCCAGGGTCGGCAGCGATCCTATCAGCGCCAGGTTGCGGGTAGACGGGGATACCCTGTACGCCCTCGGCGAGAGCGGTGACTTCGCCGCCATGCAAGTCACCGGCCCGATCCATTGAACCATATCGATGCCGAGGCCATGTTGCCAGTCATTGCCCTGGTCGGGCGGCCGAATGTCGGGAAATCGACCCTCTTCAACCGCCTCACCCGCACCCGTGACGCCCTGGTCGCCAATCGGCCCGGATTGACCAGGGATCGACAATACGGGATCGGCCGCATCGGGCCACGCCCCTATGTGGCCGTGGATACCGGAGGGTTGACGGGCGAGGAAAGCGGGCTCGACGGCCTGCTGGCGAAACAGGTGTGGCTCGCCATCGAAGAGGCGGATCATGTTCTGTTCATGGTGGATGCCCGGGAAGGACTGACTCCGGGGGACATCGAGGTGGCCGAACGCCTGCGCCGCCTGGCCAAGCCTTGCACCCTGGTGGTCAACAAGAGCGATGGACTGGCGCCCGAACTGGCGGAGGCCGAATTCCACGCCTTGGGTCTCGGCGAACCCGTCGCCATCGCCGCCGTCCATGGACGCGGTGTGACCCAGCTCATGGACCAGGTACTGGCGGCCTGGCCAGAGAACGAGACGGTCGACTCCCCGAAGGGACCCGAGGGCGTGGCGGTGGCCATTGTCGGTCGCCCCAATGTCGGCAAATCGACCCTGGTCAACCGGATGTTGGGCGAGGAGCGGGTGCTGACCTTCGATGAGCCGGGAACCACCCGGGACAGTATCTTTATCCCTTTCCAGCGTGATGGGCAGTCTTACACCCTCATCGACACAGCCGGTGTGCGGCGCCGATCCCGGATCACGGACGTGGTGGAAAAATTCAGCATCATCAAGACCCTGCAAGCTATAGAGCGGGCCCAGATCGTGCTGCTCCTGGTCGATGCCCGGCAAGGTATCAGCGAACAGGATGCCACCTTGGTGGGACATGTGCTTGAGAGTGGCCGCGGGCTGATATTGGTCATCAACAAATGGGATGGTCTGACCCCCGAGCAGCGTCAACAAGTAAGAGACGACCTGGACCGCAAGCTCTCCTTTCTGGACTTCGCCCAGCGACACTTTATCTCCGCCCTCCACGGCAGCGGCGTGGGAAATCTGTTCGGCACCATTGCCCAGGTCCATGCCAACGCCTTTCGTAAGCTACCCACCCCGGAATTGACCAGGGTGCTGGCGGCCGCGGTCGCGGAGCACCAGCCACCGGTGGTCAATGGGCACCGGATCAAATTGCGTTATGCCCACCAAGGGGGGCAGAACCCACCCATCATCGTCATCCACGGCAATCAGACCGAGTCCTTGCCGGAAGCCTACCGGCGCTTTTTGACCAACAGATTTCGCGAGGCTTTCCACCTGGAAGGAACCCCCATACGTATCGAGCTGCGTAGCGGCGAGAACCCCTTTGAAGGCCGTACCAACGAATTGACCCCGCGCCAGGTGCGCAAGCGTCGACGCCTGATGAGCTTCGTCAAGCGGGAGCATCATTGATGGCCGCCGTCTTCTTGTCAGGCCCGGATGGCGCCAATCCCCTTCAAGACCACTGACGTGAGTTGATCCTATGTTTGCAGAGAAAAAACCCCTGAATAAGGCCCTCCTGGGGGGAATCGCCGTGGCCGTCGCCGCCGCCCTCGGGATCGGCTATTGGTTGTTCAAACCCAAGACGGTCAATCCCGGAGCCGCCCCTGGTCCCAATGTTGCCTCTCTGGCTCCGCAAAAGCTCATGATTTACAAATGGAAGGATGGACAGGGAATCTGGCATCTCACGGATGAAGCGCCACCGGCGGGGATCTCGTCCGAGCCGCGGGAATTCCGCTCCGATCCCAACACGCTGCCGCTGCCTCCCCTGGTGCAGAAGTGAGCTGATACCCGTTCCGAATACGCTTTGGGCTTCCGAGTGGTCGGGCCTGGACGCCCTCCCCTCATCCGCCGCGACGAGAAAGGCTTGAAAGGGAGGGTTATTCGCACTCGGCGGCTCCGGGCATTGACCAGAAATGGGCGTTTTTCGTTCTCTTTTCGAGAACTCAGATAAAAATATTCCTCGCTCAATCCACCTTGTGAAGGCGGCTGCCGACCAAGTCGGGCCCAAAGATACTGTGCGATTTCTTGCGTTGAGGACTGGGAAGACCGGCGCTTCATCTAGGGCGCGGGCTTTGAAGCCAAAGGGCGCAAACGGCGTCCGGTCTTTCCCGGAAAGTCGTCCCGCGATGAACAACCTCCACGGAAACACAATACAAGGCTGCTGTTGAGGCGCTTAGCGCCGAAACCTAGCCCAGGAATACCAAGTAATGCCTATTAGGTTTTTACTAATTGGTGGTTAAAACGCTGGCCGATCCGCCTGTCGAGGTCCCCGGGCATAGGCTGTATTCCCCGGTTATTTATTCTCATAAAGAGAACAATTTAGCTTTATATTGCCTTATTATTCTCTAGAAAAGAACAACTGCCGGGCATTTTCAGCCAAGGCCCGGAACCAACTACGCGATCAGGCCAATTCCTCCCGGGTTTCTCGCTCATCGGCGGCTGCGGAACTGACAGCCGAGCCTGACGCCCCTAAGCCAAAAATGTATTCAGCAAGGGATCAGGACAAGAGCGCCTTGAGACCCGACAAAAGAGCCGCGTTACGGGCGCGTTGTTGTTCCGTGTGGACACCGGGTTCGGCACCCTCCCACTCCAGATGCTCCTGGGGGAGTTCCTCGAGGAATCTTGAGGGGCGACAGTCCTCTATCCCCCCGATCCGCTTGCGTTGACGGACCCAGCTCAGGGTCAGGTCGCGTTGGGCGCGGGTGAGGCCGACATAGGCGAGCCGCCGCTCCTCTTCGATATCGCCGCTTTCGATACTGTTCCGGTGGGGGAGCCGGTCCTCTTCCATGCCGACGAGAAAGACATAGGGAAACTCCAACCCCTTGGCGGCATGCAGGGTCATGAGATGGACCGAGTCGCGTTCCTTGGCCTCGTCCTGACGCTCCAGGAGATCCATCAAGGCCAGATGGCCGATGATGTCCGCGAGCGAACGCATCCGGCCTTCTTCGCCCTGCAAACGGCCGATCCAGTTCAGCAGATCCTCGATGTACTCCAGACGGCGCCTGGCCGTGACCTCGCCGGCGCTGGTTTCTTGGATCCAGGCCTCGAAGTGCAGGTCGCGCAGGAGTTGGCGCACCGTCTCCACCCCATCCCCCGGAGCCACCGCCCGCCTGGAGTACGTTTCGATCAAGCGGGCAAAGATCTGTAAACGTTCCCGGCTCCTGGTATCCAGATACTGGCCGAGGCCAAGTTCCCGGCTGGCGTCCAGCAGACTCTGATGACGCTGGGCGGCATAGCCCGCGAGTTTCTCCAGGGTGATGGGACCGATCTCCCGGCGCGGGACATTGACGATCCGCAGATAGGCGGCGTCGTCCGCCGGGTTGCTCAACAGCCGCAGGTAGGCCATGGCATCCTTGATCTCGCTACGGGCGAAGAACGAGGTCCCTCCGCTCAGGAAATAGGGGACATTCTGTTCCCGCAAGACCTTTTCGAAGGGGCGGGACTGGTGGTTGCTGCGATAGAGGATGGCATAGTCGCTGTAGGGGCGGCTCTTGGTGAAGCGATGCCGGAGGATTTCGGAAACGACACGCCGGGCCTCATGCTCCTCGTCACGACAGGCCAGCACCCGCAAGGGATCGCCCAGGCCGAACTCGCTCCAGAGGCGTTTTTCAAACAGGTGGCTGTTCCGACCGATGAGGCTGTTGGCGCAGTTGAGGATGCGCCGACTGGAGCGGTAGTTCTGTTCGAGTGTGATGACCTTGAGGCGGGGAAAGTCCTGTTGCAACCTGGCCATGTTTTCCGGTCGGGCGCCGCGCCAGGAATAGATGGATTGGTCGTCGTCCCCCACCACCGAAAAGGCCTGGCGGATGCCGACCAGGTGTCTGACCAGCTCATACTGACCGACATCGGTATCCTGGTATTCGTCCACCAACAGATAGCGCACCCGGTTCTGCCAGCGATCGAGGATGTCCGGATGGGTGCGGAATATTCCCACCGGTTGCCGGATCAGATCATCGAAATCCAGGGCGTTGTAGGCCTCGAGCTGACGCTGATAGTCGGCGTAGAGCCGCGCCTCCCCGGCTTCGAGGGCGTCGCCCGCCTGGCTCAGGGCCTCCGCCGGAGAGATGAGGCTATGTTTCCAGGCCGAGATCCGCCAGAGCGCGGCCCTGGCCCGTTCCGGATCCGACCCTTTCCCCTGGCGCAGGAGCTCCCGCAACAGGGTTTCGGCATCGGCTTGGTCGAGAATGGAGAATCCCGGGCGATAGCCGATGGCGCGATACTCCTCCTTGAGGATCCGCAGCCCCAGATGATGGAAGGTAGAGATAGCGAGACCCCGGGTATCGAGACCGTCCGCCATGGCGCCCACCCGCTCCCGCATCTCCCGGGCCGCCTTATTGGTAAAGGTGAGGGCCAGGATGTGCTGGGACGACAGGCCGCATTGGCGGATGAGATAAACGATCTTGTGGGTGATGACCCGGGTCTTGCCGGAACCGGCTCCGGCGATGACCAGCAAGGGGCCATCCACATGGCGCACCGCTTGGAGTTGACGGGGGTTCAGCTCGGTCATCGGTGGCCGGTAAGGGGCGGTTCCGGTCTTCGACGCCTGGAAAGGGTCGTCGCTTGCCGATCTGGACCTGGTTGGAACAGGAGGTGCCGGGGCGGAACCACAACCCGGGCTAGAAATCCAAGGCGAGATGCCATCTGGCACCGATCCCTTGCGCCTTATCGAGCACCGCAATGAACTCCCCGAGATCCTCCAGAACGGCGGCAGAGTTTTTCACCGCCTTGGGGTTGGCCTTGAGGTAGGCCTCCAGGCGAGTGAAACACTGTAACCCCTCTTCGGGCGTGAACCAGGTCTCGTCGGTGTCCGGCATGTCGATGGGTTCATCCAGAAGATCGCCCAGCTCGTCGCCGGAGAAGTTGACAAAGGCGTCGAGATTGGGCAAGCCGAGTTTGGCGCACAGGGTATCGAGGGCCGAGGCGGCCTTGGCCAGCGCCTTGCCGTTGACGAAGGGATCGAAACCCGGTTCCTCGCGATCGAGGACGATGTAAAAGGCGGTACTCATTGACCAAGCTCCAGTGGTGGCGATATCTCCAGAGAGACCCCTCTCCCCGGCGAACCCGGTTCCAATCCTCGGGGCCAAGGTTGCGGCGGAAGGGCCATAGCACCCATTATCTCCGATTCGCTCCGGCCGCCAAATGACCGTCAGGCCGGGTGGGATCAACGGCTTTCCAACCTCAGGCGATTTCTTTTGACAGAAATCGCCTTATATTCCGACCGCATGAGTATCGACCGATGTGAAATTCCCCGGGACAGGGGCGGCGAGCGGCCCAAGGTCCTGGTCATGACCTCCACCTTCCCCCGCTGGCCCGGGGACAAGGAGCCTCCTTTCGTCTACGAACTCTGCCGCCGACTGAGCGGGGAGTTCGAGATTCTGGTGCTGGCCCCCCATGCCCCGGGCGCGCAACGCCAGGAGGAGATGGATGGGCTGGAGGTGTATCGCTATCGTTACGCCCCCACCGCCTGGGAACAACTCTGTTATGAGGGCGGCATCCTCGCCCGCCTGCGCCACAAACCCATACGCCTGCTGCTGGTACCGGGATTTCTCCTCGCCCAGACCCTGGCGGCGATCCGTCTGGCCCGCCGCCGTCACCTGGCCCTGATCCACGTCCACTGGCTGATCCCCCAGGGATTCTGCGCCTGGCTGGGCCGGATCTTTCTGGGTGGACGACGCCCCCCCATCCTCTGCACCTCCCACGGCGGCGATCTATTCGCCTTCGATGGGCCCGGCCTGCGTTGGTTGAAGGCCCGGCTGTTGCGACAGCTTGACGCCTTGACCGTGGTGAGTTCCGGCTTGGCCGAAAAGGCCGTCGAACTGGGCGCGGGGAAAGAGAGCCTCCGGGTGATCCCCATGGGCGCCGATCTGGAACGGCGCTTTACCCCCACAGCTACCGCACCTCGACCGCACAGCCTGATATTCGCCGGACGACTGGTGGAAAAAAAAGGCTTGGCCTATCTGCTGGAAGCCGTCTCGCGGCTGCGCCCGACCTATCCCGATCTGGAGCTGAGCGTGGTGGGCAGCGGACCACTGGAGGCCGAATTGCGGCAACTCAGCGACCGACTCGGGATCGAGCGACAAGTGCGGTTTCTCGGGGCGATGACCCAGGAGTCCCTGGCCGAGTGCTTTCGCCGCCATCAGGTCGCGGTCTTCCCCTTCGTGGTGGCCGCCAACGGCGATCGCGAGGGATTACCGGTCGTGGTGAGCGAGGCCATCGGCTGCGGCTGCGCCCTGGTCACCACGGATATCCCCTCCATCGAAGATCTGGTGCAGCCTGATGTCTCGGCCCTGATCGTCCCCCAACGGGACCCTCGCGCCCTGGCCCAGGCTATCGCTAAGCTGTTCGAGCATCCCGAGTTGAGAACCCGACTGGCGACGCGGGCACGGCTGGAGGCCCTGACCAGGACGGATTGGCGCTCTGTCGCGGACCGGTACCGACAGCTTCTGCACTCGCTGTGCAAGGAATAATGGCTGGTTTCTCACCGCCGCCCGCTCGCCCCATCTCACTTCCACAGGGTCTACTTCAGATCCCCAGGCCTACTTCGATTTACAATGAGTCGGGTCAATATTCGTGTGGATTTGGTTTGGCTATTCTAAAGCCTATAACCACAAAGGGGAGAGATTGGCATGTTGGGCACGGGCCTAGTTATTACCCTGGCGACCATTTTCGGTTTTGCTGTGTTCAGCGACGTCAATGTGGTCCACGTCGACATCCATTCGGTGCCGCCGGTGATGGAGGCTGTCGGTTATGATACCGAGGGCGTGGAAACGGTTTTTCTGGAGGAGCTGTACCTTATCTGCCGGGCCGCCGCCACCGCCCGCGGCACCCGCTTCACCGCCTTGGAGAGCATCCAGACCCGTTCCCTACGGCGGTTCGGCGACAGTCTGGGTATCGGCGATCTGGTGCAAAACACCCAGGACCTGTTCGGCATGATCCCCTATCGCCTCCGTGGGGATATCGTGCACCAGGACGACAAACTCCATTTTCGTCTGGAAATGGTGATGCAGCAGCATATGACAGCCACGCCCCTGCTGGTGGAAACCCGCCGCGACTTCATCAAGCTGAGTGGCCCGGTGCAGGACAAGGAAGAGTTGATACACCGCATGGCCGAAGAGGTCGTGCACCGCGCCGATCCCTACCTGCTGGGGCTCTATTATTTCCGCCAGGAACTCCCCGGGGGAGACTTCACCAAGACCCTGCCCCAGTTGCGATATAGCCTGCTCATCGACACCCGGGATGAGCCGAAATGGCCTTTGCTGTTGATGGGACGCATCCACAATCGCAAGGGCGAATACGATAAGGCGATCGCGATATTCGATTTCATGGAGAAGGCATGGCCGGGCTTCAAGTTCACTTCCCTGAGATGGGGTGAAGCCCTGGCAAAACAGGGCAAGTACGCCGAAGCGGCAGAAAAGTTTCTGGAAGCGATCAAGCGCGATCCCGATTTTTCCCCCCCCTATATGTTATGGGGCAATATGCTGGCCGAGGAAGGCTACCCGGACGTCGCCGAACAACTCTATAAGCAGGCCTTGGCCATCTTGGGAACCGACCTCGAGCACCCGGATGCCGCCGAAGTGCAATATACGGTGGCCTCTTTTTACGCTCGACAAAACCGTCCCAAAGAGGCCCTACCGCTGATTCGGACCGCCGTTCGTCTCAGACCGAATCAGACAGAATACCGGGAGACGCTGAAATCCGTCCTCGAGCAGGCCTTTCCGATCTTTGTCGGGAACGAGATCATAGGCCCATCCACCTCCAATTGATCGCTTGCTTGAGGAGAGACCTGAGGCGGTATGAACAGGGTAGCGGCCAGCCTTCTGTTGGGGACCTTGATCGCTGTTTTTCCCGCCATGGGGTTCGCATCTGGTGGTGGAGAGCTTGCGGGACCTGGCGAAGGCGGTCTGCTCCGGCTCCATGTGCCCACCCCCAAAGCCAAGGCGGGGAAAGCACACAAACAAGGCCAGACCTACGCGCCGAGCTCTGAACTGACCCTGGGAGGCGGTCACTATTGCCTGCTCGACCATGAAACCCACCAGGTTTCCTGCCAGGGGCGCAACGACCAGGGGCAAACCGATGTGCCCACCAGCCTGAAACAGGCCGGAGCCATCAGCGCCGGCGAGGCCCATACCTGTGCCATCGAGCGGGAAAGCGAAGCCGTCACCTGTTGGGGCCGGAACGACAGCGGCCAGACCAGGGTGCCCCCGAACCTCAAGCGGGCCGCCGCCATTGCCGCCGGTAGGGACTTCACCTGTGCCATCCAGGCGGAATCCGGTTTCATCTTGTGCTGGGGCGGCCATGGGTTCGGACAGACCTCCCCCCCCAGCGAAGAGACTTTCGAAGCAATCGCCGCTGGTACCCATCACGCCTGCGCCATAGCCCAGGAGACCGCCAATATCAGTTGCTGGGGGGCCGATAACCAGGGCCAGTCGCGACCGCCACCGATCAAAAAGGCCTATAAAATCGCCGCCGGAGGCGATCACAGTTGCGCCATCGAAAAGGAAACCTACAACGTCATCTGCTGGGGGGCGAACGATCAAGGACAGGCCCAACCGCCCAAGATCAAAAAGGCCGCCTCCATCAGTCTCGGCCTCAAACAGAGTTGCGTCATCCATAAGGAGGCCCATCGAGCGGAATGCTGGGGAGCGATCGAACCCGGTCGCCTACCGACGACCACGCCCTTCGGGCGGCTGGCCGCTGGCGGCTACGCCACCTGCGGTCTGGTATTGGAAACGAACGAGTTGCTGTGCTGGTAGCCCCCCATGCCCCACGAGGGAGGGCTGGAGCCCTGGCCTTTCGCCGCGTCGGTCACTTGGCGATACTCATCCTGGCTTTCCTGTTGGCGCTCATCTCTTACCTCGACTACGCCAATTTTGAAAAAACCTATCTCGACCTGATCGCTTCCCGTTCGAGGGTGATGGCCGAGGATCTGGCCCAGGCGGTGGAGTACGGACTCAATCTTGGCCTGCGACCCGACCAGATGACGCAGCTCGGCAAGCTCGTTGTGGAGACCCAGGCCGCTGATCCGGATATCCTCTGGGTGGCGGTGGTGGATTCTCAGGATAAACCCCTCTTCACCGCGCCACCGGAAGCAACCCATTCAGCCTCGGTTCGGGTCGAAGCCCTGACCAAATCCCATCCCGAATCAATGCCTGGCGAGAGCTACTTCACCCGGGTCCGTTTGACCAACAGCTTCGGCCGCGATAGCGGCTCGGTGGTGATCGCCTGGTCACGCACCGCGGTCAATACCAAGCTGGGTCGGGTGGCGAAGGAAATGAGGCAACAGACCCTCGCCGTCCTCGGGTTGTTCGCCGCCTTGATCCTCCTGGTCAGCTTCGCCCAGGCCCGGGGATTCGACCGCTATGAGGCGGGGCTTCGCCACCTCCTGGCCCAGCCGGCCCTGGCTCTTGGCAACCAGGATGCGCTGGAAAGCGCTGTCGCCTCCATAGCCGGAGAAACCGATCGCCTGTCGCAGGCCATGGACGCACGGCCAGAGAGACCAAAGCCGGTTCCCACCGGTCGTCTACCTTCGGAGGACTGAGCCACGGACATCCAGCGTTCGACCAGATCCCTGTTCTTGGTGGCGCTGCTCTCCATGCTGACCGCCAGCGCCCTGCTCTCCTATCTGGCTTTGCGCCAATTCCGTAGCGAATTGGAGCCGGAGCTGTACAAAAAAGGGCAGATCTTGGGTGATTCGGTTCGCCGCCACCTGGAAGGGGTATTGGCCTATGGATTGGAACTCGATGAACTGCGTGACCTGCCCGAGTATCTGGACAGCTTGGTGCAGAACGATACCACCATCCTCTATATCGCCCTGACCACCCCGGACGGCCGTCTCCTCCAGGGCAGTCAAGGGACCCCTCGGTCGGCGGCGGAGTTGACCGCCGTTCCCCATCCACATCGCCATTCCCTGTCCATCAAGCGCGACGGACAGATCCTGGCCCGGCTGCATCTGGTCCAGGATTCTCGGTATGCCGACAAGCGTATGCAAAGCATCCGCCTCGACATCCTCACCGTGGTGGCCATCGGCAGCCTGATCGCCTATGAACTGCTGTTGTTCTGGACCGCCACCTGCTTCGATAGCCCCATCCGCTGCCTCCAGGCGATGGCGACCGCCATTCGCGACGGCGAATACCGCTATCGTCTGGGAAGCGAAAACAAAGGCCCCTTCCGCCACTTGGCGGAGGCCATCGACCAGCGCCTGGATCGCATCGCCATCGGTTTTGCCGCCCGGGTGCCGGAGTTCCAAGACGCCGCGACCGGCTGTAGGCTCGCGGCCCAATCCCTGGGGCCGCTCAGCTACCACCACCCCATTGCAGCGATTCGCTGGCCCTTTTTCATGGTGATCTTCTCCGACGCCTTGTCGGTATCCTTTTTCCCCTTTTACGTCGACTCGCTTCAGGCCCCGGCCCTGGGGATTTCCAAGGAAATCCTGATCAGCCTGCCCATCTCACTCTTCATGCTGGTCTGGGCGCTGGCCCTGCCCTTCGCTGGCGCCTGGTCCGACCGTAGGGGGCGCAAAATCGCCTTCCTGGTCGGCGCCGGTATCACCGCCGTCGGTCTCCTGGCCACCGCCGCCGCGGAAACCCTGCTCAGCCTGCTGCTGTGGCGTTCCCTGACGGCGGTAGGCTATGCCATCGTCTTTATTACCGCCCAGGGCTATATCACCGACAACACCAGCCAAGAGAACCGCACCCGCGGCATGGCCGGTTTCGTCTCGGCCTTTTTCGGCGGAATGCTCTGCGGCGCGGCCATCGGCAGCATCCTCGCCGAGCGGCTGGGTTACCGGGCCACCTTCGTCATCTCGGCGCTACTGGGATTTCTCGCGGCCTTGTTCGTGCTGCGCTTCCTCGAACAGGGCCGGGGCGGCAGCCTACGCCGGCTCCGGTGGGCCGACTTCCGCCTGTTGTGGGGCAATACCCGCTTTATGGCGGTGGCCCTGCTCGCCGCCATCCCCTCCAAGATCGCCCTCACCGGCTTCCTGTATTACGCCGTGCTGTTGCACCTCAAGGCTATCGGCACCGAACAAAGCGACATCGGCCGGGCCATGGTCGCCTATGGGGCCGCCATCGTCTTGTTGGCGCCGCTGGCCGCGGGCTTGGTGGACCGTGCCCGCCAGCGGAGCGGTTTCGTCGTCCTCGGCGGCCTGCTGGCGAGCCTGGCCATGCTGCTGCCTTATTTTGACCAGAGCCTCTTGGTGGCGGTACTGGGCATCGCCTTGCTCGGGATCGGCCATGCCGTCGGCGTACCCGCCCAACTCGCCCTGGCTACGGAGGTGTCCCGCACCGAGGTGGAGCGCATCGGCTCAGGGACGGTGATGGGTCTGTTTCGCCTGATCGAACGCCTGGGCAATGTCAGCGGTCCCCTCCTGGCCGGTACCCTGATGGCGGGCTGGGGTTTTCAGGGGGCGATCCTCGGTCTCTCCGGCATCAATCTGCTCGCCGTTATCCTGCTCACCCTCCTGCTCTCACTGACCGCCAGCCGCGCCCGGGGCGGGGATCCCGCATGAGACCGGCGAACCGGCGGACACTCCTCTTTCTGTGCCTGGTCTGGCTGTTCCTGCCGGGGGAGAGCGTCCGGGCGGAACCGGCCACCAAAGATCGTTTCCACATCTATCTGCTGCTGTATCGCGGCGTCACCGAGGCCGAACAGGGCTTCATGGACGCCTTGGCGGAACGGGGCCTCGACGTGAAATTCAGCCTGCGCGACAGCGGGGAGGACCCCCGGCGATTGCCGGGCTTCATCGAGGAGGTGCGATCGGTACGGCCTGATCTGATCTATACCTTCGGCACCACGGTGACCCGGGCGGTGATGGGGTTGGAGGGCTATCCGGGGATCCGGGATATCCCGGTGGTGTTCGCTATCGTCGCCGATCCGGTGGGGGCCGGTTTGGTTCCCTCTCTGGCGGGCTCTGGAGGCAACCTTACCGGCGTCTCCCATCTGGTACCCCTAACCAGCCAGCTCGCCGCCCTGGGCTCCCTGGTCCGGGTGCGGCGTCTGGGAGTCATCTACAATCCGGCCGAGGCCAATTCGCGCCTGTTGGTGGACCAGCTCGCCGCCCTGGCCGCCAGCGAAGGATTCGAGCTGATCCGCGCGCCGGTCGAATTGGACCGCCCGGGAACGGAGATTCCGGAAACCATCCCAACCCTTTTGGGGCCATTGGCCGGGGAAAAGGTCGATGCCCTCTATCTGCCTTCCGATTCCTTCGTCATCTCCCACGCCGCCGACATCGTCCGACAGGCCCACGCCGCCGGCATCCCCACCTTCTCCGCCACCGAGACACCCATCCGCCAGGATCATGCCTTTATGGGATTGGTCAGTCGCTACTATTCAGTCGGCCAATTCGCCGCTTACAAGGCGGAACAGATACTGCTCCAGAGACGGGAACCGGGCAGCCTTCCGGTGGAGACCCTCAACCGTTTCTCCCTGGTGATCAACCTCAGGGCCGCCCGGACTCTGGGTATCTTTCCCCCGGTGGCCATGTTCCGCTTTGCGGAGATCGTGGAACCCCCGCGCTCATCCCGATGAGTTCGCAGGATGAAGTGAGAGGTTGTGAAAAAATCGTCGCGAGCGGTCCGAACACCAGGCGCCCCGCAGCGAGTCCCCGAGACATATCAAGTAGATAGGTGAGGGGCGAGCGAGGACGCAACGCCGTGATCGGATCGCGCAGCAGATTTCTTCACAAGCTCTGAGCGAAGCGCACCACTCGCGAGCACGCCGGGCACGGGCGCTCTAGTTCGGTTTTTCGTTCTCATAAGAAGAACAATACATCTTTTTATTGCCAAATTGTTCTTTAATAAAGAACAATAACGGGTCATTTTTGGTCAATGCCCGGAGCCCCCAAGCGGATATACCAAACTTCAATTGGGTTATTCTCCCAGTGGCGGATGTGGGGCCAACAGTCGCGCCTGATCGCTCGAACGCCCAGCCGGGAGGCAGACAAGGGTCGTCAAACCCGGTGAGTCACCTCCGCTCGCTCGGCATCGCGCCCCGGGGCCGCCCAGACCGCGTTGCTCCAAGGCGAAACTCCGCTAGTCTTGGTGCAAGGGAGTCGTCCGGTCATGATTCAGAGAAGAGGACGCCACAACGGGTATCCGGACTCATCCGACCATTTTTCACCGCCCTACCAAGGGGAAATGTATGACAGAACCTCATCGTACCCTGACGATTCTGCTCAAGCTCTGCGACCAAGTCGACGAACTGTTTATCGAAGAGGTGGGGCCCTTCGGCCAGTTGGTGGTCACCGAAACGCGAGAGAGCTGGCTGGCCGCGGGCTCCCACGTAAAACCCACCGATGTCCGACACTATATCGATCTCCTGGCCCGGGAGATCCCCGACGCCGATCGCAGCCAGCACTTCCTTACCAAGGCCAACGCCCTGTTCGGCTCGACCTAAGGGTCGTAGCGGCTGTCAGGGTCAAGGCCAGCCCACGAACACTCGTCACCTTCAGGAGACGCCGCCATGCTGAAGAATATCTCCCTCACCACCCAGTTCGTCGTGGTGGTTTTACTCGTGCTCGGTCTCACGGGTGGGGCCTTCTATCTGATCCTCGACCATGTCTATATCAACCAACTGAAAAATCAGGCCGAGACCGTCGCCGACAACGTGGAGGCCTTTGGGAGTTGGGTGGCCCAATATGGTCGGGTCTGGGTCAAGGAGGACAACAAGAGTTATCTCGGCCATGAGGTGTTGCTGCAAAGCGATGGGCCGGATCCGAAAACCGCCAAGCTCACCCCGGTCAATTTCTATTCCAAGAATCCCGCCCTGGCCCAGCGGGAATTCTCCGAGGCGGTCGAGCGTTCCGCCTCCCCGGCCAAGTTCCGCCTGACGTCACACAATGTGATGAACCCCAACAACCGGCCCGACGGCTTTGAGGAAGGGGCCTTGGAGAAGATCCGCAGCCAGGGGCTGAACAGTTATTATCGACTCGAACTCTCCACCTTCCGCTACGCCAGGGCGGTGTACCACAAGGCCTCCTGCATCGCCTGTCATGGCGATCCCGCCAGCGCGCCCAAGGATGTCAAGACCAGGTACGGCACCGAGCACGGTTTTGGCTTCAAGGAAGGCGAGGTGGCGGGCATCGTCAGCGTTCGGCTGCCCGCCCGGTCCTTCTGGGATGTCGCCCTCCAGGTCGTCAACCTGCAACAGATCCTCATGGTACTGACGGCCTTCGTCATCGCGATGCTGTTCATCCGCTTCTCGGTGGTATCCCCGATCAAAAAACTGACCGCCGCCACCGAGGCCATCTCGCTCGGAAAACCCGCGGAACTCGCTACCGAGGGCCTCAAACCCAATACCAGCAACGAATTGGGACGCCTCACCCAGGCCACCGACCGCCTCCGACTCAGTATCCAGATGGCGATGCAACGCTTGCAGAAGAAAACCTCGGCGGACTGATCAGACCTTCCTTTCAACAGACCTCGGGGATACACCAGGGTACGACGGGCGTGCCCTGGTCATGATCGCTCAACACAGAGCGCATCGGACGTGGCGGGCATCGGGCTTGTTAGCGATTATTTTGGCAATCTTACTGATGGTTTTGAATTTATAGATAGATATCGCTTATTAATTTGGCTTCTCCTCACCGGTGTCCGCGCCCTGAATCCTCTCGGCTATTGACACATCCATACCGGTCGGTATGTAATGTGTGGCCATGGACACCAGACAACCCGACCAGACCCGTACCCGCCTGCTCGAAGCCGCGCTAGCCGAGATCCACCGCCATGGGTTCCAGGCGGCCTCCATCGCCAAGATCCTGGCCGATACCGGTTTCACCAAGGGGGCGCTTTATCACCATTTTCCGGACAAGAAGGCGCTCGGACTGGCGGTGATCGAGGAGGTGATCCGACCGGCCTTCGCGGCGGAGTTCTTCGCCCCCCTGCGTACCGCCGAATCGCCCTTGGCCGCCATGCGAGGATTTCTGCTCCACAAACGCGAGACCATGAGCGAGGCGGAGGTGCTTCTGGGTTGTCCGATCAACAACCTGATGCAGGAGATGAGCCCGCTGGATGTGGATTTCCGCGCCGCCCTCAACCGTCTGGTCCAGGAGTGGCGCGAAACGGTGCGGGAGGCCCTGGAGCGCGCCCGCGGGCTCCAGGAGGCGCGGGCGGAGATCGACCCCGAGGAAGCCGCCTTGTTCATCGTCGCCTCGGTCTGGGGATGCATCGGTGTCGCCAAGAATCTGCAATCCCTTGACACTTTTCGTGCCTGCCTGGGCCAATTGGCCGGCTATCTTGATACCCTGACCCACAAAACCTGAATACCGAGGAGGAGTTACCATGAGTCTCATAGCCACCATCGATCCTAAACAAGCCACCGGCGAGGTGGCGGAGATCTATGCCCGTGCCCAGGCGAAGTTCGGCGCCGTGCCCAACGGCTTTCGCGTCTGGAGCGCCAGCCCGAGGTTACTCAAGCAGTTCCTCGACAGTATCGACTATTACATGAGCCACCCGAGCCTGTCCTTTCCCACTCTGGCGGTAATCCGCCTGTTGGTTTCCGTGGATCAGCGGTGCGACTACTGCGTGGACATGAACATGGGCCTGTTGATGCAAATGGCCGGCTGGAGTCTGGAACAGATCCAGGCCACCCGTGCCGATCTCAGCGCCGCCCCCTTACCGGAACGAGACCAGGCGCTGGTGGCCCTGGTGATCAAGGCGGTGAAGGCCTCCAACTCGATCACGGCGGAAGACCTGGAAGCGGTGCGCGCCCATGGCTGGAACGATGGGGACATCCTCGACGCGGTCAACCACGGCGCCCGTCAAGTGGCCGGCGACATCGTCTTCAATGCCTTCCGGGTGGAGCGGGATCATTAGGGTGGCTAGCCAACCCGATCCCCGCTATCGGGAGGATGTCAGGCTGGTCTTGCAGGAACTGCTGCCGGCTCAGGAGGGCGTGCGTGCGGGGAAGATGTTCGGTTTTCCAGCCTGGTATGCCGGGCGCCGACTCTTTGCCTGCGTTTATGGCGAGGGTGTCGGTCTCAAGGTGCCAGCGGCCCTGGCGCAACAGCTTCTGCTGGAGTCCCAGGTCATCCCCTTTCGCCCCATGGGCAAACCGCCCATGCGGGAGTGGGTGCAACTCAACCGGGCGTGGGCGGAGGACTATCGCCACGATTTGGCCCTATTCCTCCTCGCCCGCGATCACGTCCTCGCCACGGCCCGGCCCTGAGTCCGGGCCAAGGATCAGATTTCCTTGACGTCGGTGGAATCGCCGAAGGTCTCGATCCCCAGGCGTTCCGCTACTTTCTGCGCCCGCGCATCGATCATCGGCGAGATCACGAGCAGCCGATCGGCGGTTCGTTGGTGCCGTTTCTCATAGAACCTGGCCTTACGCTCGAACATATACATACCCGCCTTGTCGATGGAGGACTTGAGTTCGCAGATCAGCAAGAGGCCGTTCTTGACGATGACATCCAATTCCACTTGCTCGGGCCGCCCAAAGACCTCCCCCTGATCATCGAAATCGTTGACGTTGACCACTTGCACACCGAAGCTCTTCTCCAGAATGCCGGCCAGGGCATCACGGAACGCCTTCTCGGACTGCATCCCCCAGCGGGATCCCAGGGCGCCGATGGAGCGATCATGTTTCTGGGCCTGGGCCATGATCTCTTCATGCAATTTATCGAATCGTTTGCCCGCCTCTTCCCACTTGAGATTTTGTTCAACCCGTAGCTCAGCCCATTTCTGGTTCTGCTCGTCCCACTTACGGTTCTGTTCGACCCGCTGTTCCTCCCACTTACTGTTCTGTTCCTCCCATTTCTGGTTCTGTTCCTCCCACTTCTGGTTTTGTTCGTCCCACTTGCGGTTGTGCTCTTCATCCTTACGCTTTTGCTCCTCCCATTTGGCGGCCTCCCCGGCCATATACTCACGCCACTCACGATCACGCGCCTGTTTGTATTCCTCCCAGGCGCGAGCACGTTCCTCCCGTTCCCGACGCAATTCGTTCAGGATGTCGTAAAACCTATCCCGGGTTTCCTCGCGCTCGGCATACTCCCGCCTAGTCACCTCAAGGATGAAGGCACGTAGTTCAGGATCCTCCCGTAGGAGTTCAGGCAATTCCCGCTTGATCGCTTCTTTCAAAGATTCCGCATTCATCATCCAAATTTCCCTCGGTTATGTACTTCGATATGATCCTGGCTTCTCCTTCCGATAAGACAATTTATTATCCTTTTCTACGGCATGCCACTGGCCTTTTCCGGTCAGGCTCCCAAGGCTCGGGTATTGTCATCTCTTCGCTCAGTCTGATCCGCGGTCACTCCGGGAGTTTGTTAGCAACAAATAGATCTGTCCGGTTTAGTAGCACATAAACTGTCCGCTTTGATGTGCGCGGTGGGAAGGCGCGAAGGGCGAGAGCCCGAAGCGAATTCCCACCGCGCGGCGCGCCTCAGCCCTA
>JBPOHE010000142.1:0-2403 GCA_052035915.1 Pseudomonadota bacterium | reverse complement strand
CCGCGCAGAGTACAACCATCAAAATATCATGCAGTTTGTGCAACTTGTTGCGCGTCTCCCGGCGGGGATCCGGCAGGTTGGCCAAATACGGGCGCGGGTCGAGCAATTTGGGCCGCATCAGTTCTCTGCATCCGATCAATCCCATCTCGTTACCCTGGCGATCCGCCTCCTGTCAATCCCCTACATAGCGCGATTGCCCTGTTGATCGGAAGGCTGAAGGTTCCATCACAACGCCATTTCGTGTTTAATGACCGTCTTTTTTCGCTGCGGCCTTCCGAGCGGCGGCACCGAATCCCAACTGCATAAGCTGATCTGAAACATGGCACTCATCGTTCAAAAATATGGCGGTACCTCGGTCGGTAGCGTCGAGCGCATCAAGGCTGTGGCCGAAAAGGTGCGCGCGGTTCGTAGACAGGGGAACGATCTGGTGGTGGTGGTCTCGGCCATGGCCGGGGAGACCAATCGCCTCATCGACCTCTCCAAGGCCATCACCGACAACCCGAGCGCGCGGGAACTCGACGTTCTCATGTCCACCGGTGAGCAGGTCACCATCGCGCTCCTCAGCATCACCCTGGAAAGCCTGAATTGCCCGGCTCGTTCCTACACCGGCGGCCAGGTCCACATCCTCACCGACAGCGCCCATAACAAGGCCCGTATCCGCGATATCGACGCCGCCCGGGTGCGCGCCGATCTGGAAGCCGGGCGGGTGGTGGTGATCGCCGGATTTCAGGGGGTGGACGAACAGGGCAACATCACCACCCTTGGGCGCGGCGGCTCGGATACCACGGCGGTGGCCATGGCGGCGGCGCTCAAGGCCGACGAATGCCAGATCTTCACCGATGTCGATGGGGTCTACACCACGGATCCCCGCATCGAGCCCAAGGCCCGCCGTCTGTCGCGCATCACCTTCGAGGAGATGCTGGAGATGGCCAGTCTGGGTTCCAAGGTGTTGCAGATCCGCTCGGTCGAATTCGCCGGCAAGTACCGGGTTCCTTTGCGGGTGTTGTCCAGCTTCGAAGCCGGTGAGGGCACCCTGATCACTTTTGAGGAAGAAGATATGGAAGAGGCACGCATCTCAGGTATCGCGTTCAATCGGGACGAGGCCAAGCTGACCGTGCTCGGTGTCCCCGACCGGCCCGGCGTCGCCCATGCGATCCTGGGCCCGATCTCGGACGCCAATATCGAGGTCGACATGATCGTCCAGAACATCGGTGAGGACGGCACCACGGACTTCACCTTCACCGTCAATCGGGGCGATTTCAAAAAGGCCCTGGTGTTGCTGCGGGACACCGCCGCCAAACTGGGCGCTCGGGATGTGCTGAGCGACAGCGCCATCGTCAAGATCTCCCTCGTCGGCGTGGGAATGCGTTCCCATGCCGGTATCGCCACCAAGATGTTCGGCGCCCTGGCGAAAGAATCCATCAATATCCGCATGATCTCCACTTCGGAGATCAAGATCTCCGTGGTCGTGGACGAGAAGTACCTGGAACTCGGGGTGCGGACCTTGCACGAAGCCTTTGGGTTGGCGGAAGACTAGCCCGCATCGTTCACCGGGCGTCCTCGCTATGCTTGCCACCTAGCAGTTTGCTTCCCCCCTTGATAAGGGGGGATCGAGGGGGGCGTAGCGGCGAAATCTCTGATGAAGCCATCCTTATATCAATTGTCGTTATGATTTACTACGTGCAGGCGTAGGATGGGTGTTAACCCATCGTTATGCGAATTTGGTTTGGACGGAAACGGCGGATGTCGATGTTGGCCTTTTACTCAACATTGTCGTTGGTGGAGCCGATTAAATATTGGTGCGATTACGTTGCGCTAATCGCACCTACGGCCCTAACGTCTCAAATCACCGGACGAAAAACGGAGCGCAGCGGCGCTTTTGACGAACCGTGTGCATTTGCCTTGTTAGCCGCCAGCTCTTTTTAATTTTTTATATTTATTATCTATTTTTCTTAGGATGTTTAATCCATCTTTTACCACTTGTTCAATCTCCACGGCTCGTTCCTTTCATGTGCTGGCATCCCCATCAGCTTTCTTAACTATTTCGTGAAGAGATCTATTTCTTCTTTCTCTCCATGCGTTGAGGTCGTTTACAATAAGCGATTTCAATTCTTCGTCAGTCTCATCGCTTCGAGTAGCATTGATTAATGGACCTAGATTTTTAAAACTAAAATCTGCGCCTTTTATAAAAGTCAGGCGGCTTTCTAATCTATCAGACACAAGGCTTTCTATTATGGCAATAGCTTCTAAATGATAACCGTTTTCTATTGATTGGTTAATGCGGCCATAGGCTTGCTTATATAATAGGTATCGCTCTTGTCCGACATTATTTCCTTCTTTTGCTAAAGCTCTTGTTCTTTCTTTCATTTTTTCCTCTCGGTTCTTTGGTCGGACGGGATATAT
>JBPOHE010000012.1:0-48695 GCA_052035915.1 Pseudomonadota bacterium | reverse complement strand
TGGTAACCCATACCTTACCGGAGTTTTCGATGACCTCCCAATCGCGCCCCTCGGGTGCCCCGCATGCGGGGCACCCGAGGGGAACCAAACTACTCAGTTTCTTACACCACTTCCTGGGACACTACCGGTTCGACAAGCTCACCGCGAACGGTAACCGGTTTGGCGGAACGATCTACTAATCAGTATAAACATCACCGTTCAAGGCCGATATTGCGGTCGCCCCAGCCAGAAGGGTCGCTGCACCCCGGCGCGATAGGCCTGCAAGGATTCCTCCGAGGAATGAACGCGCAGATTGCTGTATCTGAGATCCGCGTTCTGCCAACGTTCATGCCAGAACACCGCCGCCTTGAGTTGGGGCATCTCGGTTTCAAAACGATTGAATGCCTCGGTCAACCAGGCGCCTTTGGAGCCGTCCTTGGGAAATTCGCCGACTCCCCACTCGGCCAGGATGAAGGGTTTGTCGGGGGCCAGGGCGACGATCTCCCGGTAACCTTGAGGGAAGGTCTGATCGTAGCTGAGCCATCCCTGTTGGGGGTACTGCTGACCATAGGCCGAAAGACCGGTCCAGTCGACATACCCCGGCCCGGGATAATACATGGCGATCTGATTCCAGGGCTCATCCGGGTTGCAGGAGTTATTGGCGTGGAAGACCCACTGGATGTTGTCGGCCCCCTGGGCCCGCGCTCGGTCGACGACATATCGGTAGGCCTGTTTGTACAGTTCCGGGCCCTGGAACTGTCCGGCGGGGGCGCCGGGGATCTGGGTGCCGGCCCCATTGAAATAGCCCGACCAGGGAAACCAGGTTCCGTTCATCTCGATCCCCCAGGCGACCAAGAGCGGCTTGCCGAAGGCCTTGGCCCCCTTGGCCCAGGTGTCGATATAGGCATCGTTCTCGCCGGCCAGGATGCGGTCCAGACCGAATGGGCCGGAGGACTTGTCGCTGTATGGACGGTCCCAGGGCGACCAGTAGACGAGGGGCACCGCGCCATAGGCGTCGATGATCTTGATCGCCTCCCGGGGAAAGTCGCGCCGTCCCCAGTAACTGGAAAAGGCGATGATCGCCTGGGGTTTCCCGACCAGACGCTCGAACCCCCGGATCGCCTCCAGGGTGACCTTGTCTTCCGTCTCGCCGAAGTCGATATAGGCGCCGGTGTAGGCGCCCTGGGCCGGTAGCGCCAGTTTGGTACTACCGGGGCTTTGGCTGTCGGCGGTCAAGCCAATCGTCCAGCCGCCTAGGGCCGTCAAGAGACCGATCCAGGACCAGGGTTTCATCATGGGGCTCCTCGAATTCGTTTAGCCTGGCGTCCGCCCGGCGAGCACGGTGCCGCGACGCTCCAATTTACTCCAACCCGACCAGCTTCCTCGCAAGGCGCGGAACAACGAACGCCAAACCGCGTAGGCCAGCAAGGGGCGATAGACCAGGCGCATCAAGAGGATATGGAAGGCTTGCCGGAGCGGCTCGCGCTCCATCCAACAGGCCACCGCCGCCAGCACCAGGTCGACGAGGAGAAAGATGACCACATAGTTGACGATGGCCAGGCCGAATCCCCACACCAGGGAAAGCCCCAGCAAGGCGTCAACCAGGGGAATCATGGCGACCAGAAACATCTGGAAGATGGCGATGCTTGGCAGGCTGAACCAGCCCAAGGCCCGATAACGGGGGTTGAACATCATGTCGCCATACTTCCACAGGCATTGGGAGGTACCGAAGGACCAGCGGACCCGCTGGCGGGCGAGGGCAGAGATGGTCTCGGGGGCCTCGGTCCAGGCCACCGCGTCCGGGGCATAACGGATCCGGTAGCCGGCGCGGTGGAAGGCCAGGGTGAGATCGGTATCCTCCGCCAGGGTCTCGCCAGGGATCCCGCCGACCTGTTCGATGGCGCTCCGCTTGATGGCACAGGCGGCGCCCGGCACCACGGTGATGCAGTTCAGCACGTCATAGGCACGGCGATCCAGGTTGAAGCCGCAGGTGTACTCCAAGGACTGGAAGCGACCCAACCAGCGGTGGCGGTTGCCGACCTTGATATGCCCCGACACCGCGGCGACCGCCTCGGGCTGCAGAAAGCGGACCAGACGGCCGATGGTTTCGGACTCGACCTGGGTATCGGCGTCCAGCATCACCAGGTGTTCGTGGCTAGAGTGCGCCAAGGCGGCCTGCAATGCCTTGGCCTTGCCCAGGTTGGCCTGGCGCACAAGCCTGACCCTGGGGTCGGCAGCCGCGATGGCGGCCACTCGCTCCGCCGTCTCGTCCTTGGAGCCATCATCCACCACCACCACCTCGATCTCTGCCCCATAGTCGGTGGCGAGGACCGAGTTCAGGGTGGCGGTGATCACCTTGGCCTCGTTGTAGGCCGCCAGCAATACGGACACCGGTGGTAGGATGGATGGCGGCTGTGGGAAACGGCTGCGACGCCGATGGATCAGGGCCAACACCAGGATCACCAAGGTGCGCAGCAATACCAGCCCGGTCGCCAGAATCATGAAGGCCCAGAACAGGCGTTCGAGGACGCGCAGGGTGCTGAAACCGGTTCGGGTGATCAGCGGGGTTTCTTCCGAACCGGCGAGCGGCATGATGTCGTCAGGGGTCGCCTGGATGAGTCGGCCCAGGGGGACGATCTCATCGCCACGCTGGCGCAGGTAATCGATGATCCGGGGCAACGCCTTCAAGGTCTGGGAGCGATCGCCTCCGGCATCGTGCATCAGCAGGGTGTTGCCGAAGGGTCGACCTTCCTCAACCTTGGCGAGGATGGCCTCCACCCCGGGACGCTCCCAATCCAGGGTGTCGAGGCTTTGGGTCACCGTGGTATAGCCGAGTTCCTGAACCCGGATCAATGGCTCTACCTCCTGGCGCAGGCCTGGACGGCTGTCGACATTGTAGGGAGGACGAAAGAGGGTGGTCGAGCGACCGGTGACGCCCTCCAGCAATCGTTGGGAGGCGTTGAGTTCCAGTAGCAGACGTTTGGCCGAGATCTTGGAGAGATCCGGATGGAAATAGGTATGCAGGCCGATCTCATGACCTTCGTCGAGGAGGCGTCGCACGATCTCGGGATAACGTGCCACCTCCACCCCGACCACGAAAAAGCTGGCCTTGGCCCCCTTGGCCTTGAGGATGTCCAGGATGGCGGGGGTCCAGCGGGGGTCGGGGCCATCGTCGAAGGTCAAGGCGACCTCATGTTCGGAGGCTCCATCATGGTAGATGGTCGGATAACCGGGGAAGACCTGGTAGTCCGCCGACCAAGTCCCGTCGGCCTCTTCCCTCAGCTTGCGAAAACCCTGGATCTTGTCGTCCTTGATGGTGAGGAAATCGCCGCGGCCCAGATGAGCGATGCGTTCGGAGCTGGGCAGGACCTCGAAAAGGCTGGCCGGGGCCCTGGGATCGAAGGCGTGCCAAATAGCCGGGTCCTCGGTCCCCAGACGAAAGAGGGCGAGGCCTCCGGCCCCCCGGGCCAACGCCAGGCGTGCCTGATTGCGGAAGCTTAGGCCGTCGAGAAACCATACCCGATGCTCCTCTTCACCAAAGCTGTAGGAGAAACTGGGGCTGTAGAGGGGTGGCGCCGTCGCCAGATCGGGATTGTCGAGGACCCGGACCCGGGTCATGGCGTCGGCGAAGCCGATGGTTTCCGCAGCGCCTGTTTGCGGCCAATCATAGCCATAGTTGCCGAGGCCGATGACCCATTGGTCGGGATGGCCGTGGGACATCAGCACCTCCAGCCATTCGGCAAACCAAGGCAGTGAGGCTGGAGGACCGGGTTCGTCGTTCTCCCCGTTCTCGTCATAGAGGGTGGCGAGGAAGCGGTCGACCTGGGGGGCGAGGGCGTCCAGGTCGTAGAGGGCGGTATCGTTGCCCACGGGGATGGCGAGCCAGAGTTCCAGCTCTTCATTGTGCAAAGCGGCGCTCAGGAAGGCGATGAAACGGCTGAGTTCGGGTTGGTAGACGGGGTCGACGAGTTGCCAGTCGATGAGTACGCCGCCGCAGCCGGCCTCCTTGAGTTGCGCGACAAGTGCTTCGGCAAAGGCTCCCCAGGCTTCAGAATCCCGGCGCAGCAGGGATTCCACCGCTTCCGGTTGCCATTCGCTGCCCTGGAGATTGGTGAGTAGGGGGAGGATACTGAGGTGCCCCTCCTTGAGGAGGCCCGACAGCTGCGGATCCTGGGCATGGGAAACCAGACGGGGCGGCACATCGACCAGACTGAACCATTCCGGAATGATGTGGGTGAGTTCGGCCAGGTGTTCTTTCAGGGAGACCAGGCTGTTGGGGTCCCAGTTCACGTAAAAGGCGGCCCGAACAGTCTGCGTCGATAGAGGCGTCTGGGAAGTCTGGGCCGCGGATGAACTGGTGTTTCGCAACCACTGGGGCGGGTGATGAGTCTCGGGGGGATTGGTCTCCCGGGCGATCAAGGCGTGCAGCTTGTGTTGCAGATCGCTGGCCTCTTGCAGGGGTTTGAGCTTGGGGGTGACCAAGAGGGTGTCGATGAAGGCCAGGCTGACAATGAGCGCGAGGCCAAGGAGCAGCGCGAACACCAACCAGAAGCGACCCCAGCGCTTGCCGCTACGGTCATAGAACACATCCTGCATCGTGGCCATATCGCCGCCCGCCCCATTCGGCAGTAGAAGAGAGACTGTGGCTATCGAGGGTTGACACCCGACCTCGGGCCGAAGCCGGGCTGTGGGTAAAGACCCGCCGCCAGGTCGAAGGTTCCAAACCTCGTGGCCGCCAGCTATAGCGGTAAAGGATTCCCTTCATCTTCGACCGGTTCTATCGCCTTCGTTTCACATCCGGCCCTTCGGCACCCGAAACGCATCATAAGAAGATGCGTTATTTACATCTTGAAATTCATGACTTCCCTATCGATCAGGCTGTGTGAGCCTCAGAAGCTGTTTGGAAAGTCTCGTTACAGCCTCCGCGCCTCGGGGCCAAGGTCTGTGCCCGCGATCCATGTTCTCGATAAGAGAACAATATTGGCTTTGTTTCTTTATTTGTTGCCAGAAAGAGAACAAAAATCGGGCCTTTCCGCTCGATGCCCGGGAGGCAGGTTTCCAAACAGCTTCTCAGGCCCGGTTCCCCTCGGCCTGACCCAGCAGGCTGTTCGACCTGGAATAGACAAAGTAGATAATCAGTCCGATGAACATCCAGAGGCCGAAGCGCATCCAGGTCAAGGCCGGCAGGCTGAACATGAGCCCCAGGCAGGTCAATATCCCCAGGGCTGGCAGCAGCGGGCTGAAGGGGGTCTTGAAGGGACGCGGCAGGTCCGGCTGGGTCCGCCGCAGGATGATGACACCGCCACAGACCAACACGAAGGCGGCCAGGGTGCCGATATTCACCAGTTCGGCGACGGTGCCGATGGGGATAAGACCGGCGATGGCGGCCATGAGAAAGCCACTGGCCCAGATGACCCGGGTCGGGGTCCGGCTGTGCGGACTCACCTTGGCGAAGACCTCGGGGAGAAGTCCATCCCGGGCCATGGCCAGAAAGATCCGCGTCAGGCCATAGTAGAGCACCAGCATGACTGTGGTGATGCCAGCGATGGCCCCGGCGGCGATGAGTCCGGCGGTGAATCGTTGGCCGATCTTCAACAGGGCATCCGCCACCGGTGAGGCGACATCCAGGCTAGGATAGGGCACGATGCCGGTGAGCAAGCCCGCCACCAGCATATAAATCAGGGTGCAGACCCCGAGCGAGGCGAGGATGCCGATGGGCAGATCCCGTTGCGGATTGATGGCCTCCTCGGCGGCGGTGGAAACGGCATCGAAGCCGATATAGGCGAAAAAGATCAAGGCCGCTCCCTGCATCACTCCACTCCAACCAAAGGGCATGAAGGGTTGCCAGTTGGTGGGATCGACGTAAAAGATGGCGACGAGGATGAACACCAGGATGGCCGTCAACTTGACGAACACCATGATATGGTTGAAACGGGCGCTGGTGTGCACCCCTGCCGCCAGGAGTCCGGCCAGAAAGAGGATGATCCCCGCCGCGGGCAGGTTGATCCAACCGCCTTCCGCCGGCCCGTGCAACAATAGCTTCGGCAGCGCCAGGCCCATGGCGGCGAGCACATTGCCGACATAGCCGGACCAGCCGATGGCTACCGCCGGGGTAGCCACGCCATACTCCAGGATGAGATCCCAGCCGATGATCCAGGCCACCAGTTCCCCCAGCCCGGCATAGGCATAGCCATAGGCGCTGCCGCAACCACCGACGCTGGCCGCGAGTTCAGCATAGGCCAGGGCGGAGAAACCGCAGGCCAGGGCCGAAACGACGAAGGAGAGCACGATGGCCGGCCCGGCATACTTGGCCGCGGCCACGCCGGTGAGAACAAAGATACCGGCGCCGACGATGGCACCAATGCCGAGCAGGGTGAGATCGAAGGCGGTGAGGCAACGATGCAGCCCGGTATCGGCGGAGTGATTGGCATCGATGGGTTTGGTTCTCAGCAAGGACATAATGGATCTCCTGTCTCGATCGCTCGTGTATCCCGCCTCGTCAAAGGGAGTCAGCTGGTTTCCGCTCCGCTTGGGGAGCCTTCGCTCTCGGTAAATTCCATCGCATGCAAGGCCCACAACATGTTGTGCAGCTCCCGCAGCGTGTCCCGATGGGACAGCAGTGCCCGTTTCTCGCTGCTGCTCAAGCCCTTGGGCCCCTCGTCTTCGAGCTGGATCATCAGCCCTTCGACATAATGGCGTCGCTTACGGCTGGGCTGGACATCGGGGAGCAGCGAGGCATGGAAGGTATAGATGGCCGGATCGAAGGCGGCGAGGTACCAGTTAGCCGAGGCGGCAGGGCTCTGAGCCAGATGTTTCAGCTCCTTTTTCATCAGCTCCAACACCCTGGGCGGCTGGTGTTCTGCCGGTGTTTTGAACAGCCCCAGGCGTCTCGTGCCGCGCCCGAGCGAAGTCCGGCTGGTAATCATGGATAAGGGGACGGCGATCACGGCGCCGGCCAGCACCGGGGTGAACCACCAGAAAAAGGCCGGTACCTGGTAATAGCTCAACAGCCCGGCGCCGATCGCCAGCAGGCTCTGTCCGGCGTGGGCGGAAAAGGCCTCGACCAAACCGGTCTGGTGGTCACCGCGTTGCTGAGGGGGCCAGCCGACATTCTTGCGCAACAGGATGGCGGTGACGAATTTGGTCTGGAACAGCATCAGGATAGGGGCGAAGAGTACCGAGAACAGGCTCTCGATGATGACGCTGAGGCTGGCCCTGGAGACACCGCCGTATTGCCTGGCGAGATCCGCGTCGCGAAACAGCAGCGCCCAAGCGAGAATCTTCGGCAGGAACAGCATCGCCAGGGTGACCACCAGCACCGTGGTCATCTCCACCCGGTAGGACTCCGGCCACACCGGAAAGAGGTTGTCGCCGAAAAAGTAGATCGGCTCCTGGATGGTCTGGACATAGGCCTCCAGGCCGGTCACCACGAGAAAAATGAACCACAAGGGCGAGGCCAGATAGGACATCACCCCCATGACCAGATGCAAGCGACTCAAGGGGCGCAGGTTGCGGGCGGCGGCCAGTCTGGCGTGTTGCAGGTTGCCCTGGCACCAACGGCGGTCGCGCTTGGCGTAATCGATCAGGGTCGGAGGGATCTCTTCATAACTACCGTTGAGGTCATAGGCCAACCAGACCTCCCAGCCCGCCCGTCTGAGCAGGGCCGCCTCGACGAAATCATGGCTGAGGATCTCCCCTCCTAGGGGTTCCCGTCCGGGCAGATGGGGCAGACCGCAATGGGCAGCGAAGGCGCGCACGCGGATGATGGCGTTGTGGCCCCAATAATTCGAGTCGGCGAGCTGCCAGTAACTCAGGCCGGCGGTGAACATGCGCCCGTAGAGGCTGCTGGCGAATTGCAACATGCGCGAAAAGAGCGATTCCCGGTTGACCGGCACCGGCGGCACCTGCAAAAGGGCCACCCTGGGATTGGCCTCCATGCGCCGCACCATTTCCACCAGGGTGGTGCCGGACATGAGGCTGTCGGCATCCAGCACGATCATGTAACGGTAACGGCCACCCCAGTTGGTGACGAAGTCGGCGAGATTGCCGCTCTTGCGCGCCGTATTCTCGACCCGGTTACGGTAGAACACCCGCCCCCCAAGGTTGGCCTCGACGCACCATTGACGCCATTGAAGCTCCTCCTGCACCCAGATATCCGGGTCTCGGGTGTCGCTGAGGATGAAGACATCGAAATGATCGCTTTTCCCGGTCTCCTGCAGGCAGTGGAAGATCGCCCTGAGACCGGCGAAGACCCGCACCGGATCCTCATTGTAGATGGGCATGACGATGGCGGTTCTGAACTCCTCGCCGCCGCTGATGGATCTGGGTGCGGCGTTGAGGTTACCGAGGCGTAGCCTGTCCTTGCCGGTAAAGAGGGTGAAGTAGCCCATCACCGCGGTCCAGAAAGAGGCGGCGATCCAGGCGATGAGGATGGTGTAGAGGACAAGCAGCAAGAGTTCCAGAGGGCTGAAGCCACCAGGTCGATAGGCACCGGTAAGAAGCGCCAGATCGAAGACAGTGGTGGCGAGCACCAGGGAAAAATAGAGGCTGCGGCGTCGTCTGCGCCCGACGGGTTTGGAGATCTGTGGCGTCATGATTCAGGAGGACTTGGGCGAGCCGGAGCGGATGCGGGAGGCCAGCATGCGAAACAAGGCTCGCAGCAGGCGGAGCGATCGCAAGCGGATAGGTTGTATCGGCATGGCGAGTTGGGCCTGGGGCGGCACATTGGTAATGATGTTGGCGCAGAGGATCTCGCCTATATGGCCAGGACGGCTGTTGCCCCAAGCCGCTACCCAGTCCTTGGAGGCACGACTGAGAAGCGCGGCCCGAGCGGCCAGCAGCCCGGACTCACAAGGGCGTTGCCCCTCCCCCAACTCCCGCGCCAGCCAGTCATCGAGCAGTTGTTGGGCCTCGTCGATGGCCAGCTCGGTCGGTTCCGTGGGAAAGGAGGCGCGGATGCGCCCCGGCAATCTGGCCTGGATTTCCTTGGCAAAGACGCTACGCAAGGTCTCGTCCCCCATGCCCAGGGCGAGGAGGTAGGCCATGACCTTGGGCTGGATGTCAGCCCAGAGATCAGGCGATACCTCGACGCTCGGTACGCTGATCTGCGCCGGCCAGCGTAGTACCCGCCCCGAGCGCCGGGGATGGGCACTCAGTTTCGGGTCCACTGATAGTTCCAGGTCTCCGTGAGCACGTCATTGCCCGACTTCAGGTAGGCGCGCAGATCCACGGCCTCGGGGCCAGGCGGCGGCGTCAACTCGAAGAACAAGCGCCAGCCGGGGAGGAAAGGATTGCGGTGGGCGATGGCGCTGGAGATCTGTCCCCCCGAGGTGGTGACGATCGCCTCGACCTTGGCGTCTTCGGGCAACCCGGCCAGGGTATCGCCGGCGAAATCGACAACGAACTTGCGTACGCTGGAATCCAGCATGTCCGTGCCGCCACCGCCGATGCGGGTAGCGATGGTACGACCACCATGGGTGCGGGCCTCGGGGTCCAGGGCATAGCGCAACCTGTATTCGAGACTGAACTCCTGACCGGCCTGGGTTTCCTGATCGGGTATCCAGTAGGCGACGATATTGTCGTAGCGCTCGGAGTTGCTCGGGATCTGTACCAGCTCGACCGCGCCTTTCCCCCAGTTGCCCTTGAGTTCCACCCAGGCGCTGGGCCGGTTGTGATAGAAGGCTTCGAGATCCTCATAGCTGGAAAATTTCCGGTCCCGTTGCAACAGGCCGAACCCATGAGGATTTTCGGTCTGGAAACGGCTGATCAAGAGGTTCTTCGGGTTCACCAGCGGGCGCCAGATCAACTCTCCGGTACCGCTTTCGATCAGCAGGCCATCGGAATCGTGCACCTCGGGACGAAAGTCATCTACCCATCGCTCGGTATTCTCGCCGTGATAGAACATGCTGGTGAGGGGGGCAAGCCCAAGTTTCTTCACCTTCTCGCGCATGAACAGATTGGCTTTGACGTCGATCACCGTCTGCAGACCGGGCCTGACAACGAAACGGTAGGCGCCGGTGAGGCTGGGGCCGTCGAGCAGGGCATAGATGGTGATTGAGGTGGCGTCCTTGGCCGGTTTCTCGATCCAGAATTCGCGGAAGGCGGGAAACTCCTCCGGTTGAGGCAGGCCGGTGTTGATGGCGATACCCCTGGTGGTGATGCCGTAATTCTGCTTCTGGCCCAAGGCGCGGAAATAACTGGCGCCTAGAAAGACGATGAGTTCGTCGAAATAGTTGTCGCTGTTGAGAGGGTAATGCAGGCGGAAGCCAGCGAACCCCATATCGGCCGGAACTTCGGTAGGCACCGGATTCTTGCCGAAATCGAACAGATCGGTTTTGAAGGCGACGGGTTTCACCTCGTCGTTATCGATGATGTTGATGCTGACCTTGTCATGAAAGAGAAAACCGCGGGGGAAGAAGTGGGCGTGGAAGGGCAGGCCCTCCTCTTTCCACAGGGCGCGATCCCGCTTGAAACGGATATCCCGGAACTGGTCGTAGTTGAGGTTGCGGAAATACTCGGGTAAGTTGCCTTTGGTGTCCTGATAGGCTTGGTTGGCTAGCTCGGCGGCGCGGCGGTGGACATTGGCGAAGGTGAAGGCACCGCCTTTGTCGACCCCCTGCGGCGGTGGCGCCGGATTGACAGCATAGACCGCCGACAGGCCGCAGATCCCTAAACAAAGACTCAACAATCCGGCTGCCGCGACACCTAAACGGCTGCGCCCCGCTGAGCGCCCAACCCCGACCCCTGATGAAAACATGGATGACCCCGTATTCCGGTTGAATGACATAATCGAAGAGAGGTTCGACATCTGCTGAAAGCTTGGCCGGCACAACCGCCCCACGGCGGACAACCAAGGCAATTCAAATAAACGGCCTATTCTACGGCATCTTGGTTTCACCAATACAGCCGCGCGATTTTTCAATCCGCAGACGGCCCCTTGTCCCACTCTACCCAGGGTGGAAGATCCCTATTCGGCCGGACCTGGTTGGGCCATGATGGATATCAATCGGCGGGGTGCCGTCCGCTTGGGCAGGCATAATGGGCCATTTGAACGACCTCAGGCGGGAAAGTTCATCATTATTCCGCCGGCAGGAGGGTGCCGACCCAGGCGTTGATAGGAAATCGAGTAGACAGCCAATTTCCTTTCTCCCCCTCGGAAAACGCCCGGCCTGATGGGTGTTCCGGGGGCCATGACAACTTTTAAATATCAGGGGTGGCTTCATGTTCGAGCTATTTCGTTCCTTCTTCGGCCTCGAGTCCCATGCCGAGGAGTCGGTCTATCCCGATGTCCTCATTGAAAAGGCGATCGAACGTGCCCTGGAGGCCACGGATCCCAGGATTCGGGCCGTCAGTGGCTATGAAAGAACCCTTCGTCCTGCCGTCATCCATGCCATAGACCATGTCGTGGCCATGGTCGAGGCCTTGCCGCCGGCCCGGGAGGCAGACCCGGAGCGCTACGGCGAAGATCCCGAACTCACGGCCTTTTTCGCCTCGAAAGAGCGACTGCAACAGTGTTTCAGTTTCGATAGCCAGTTGCGCGACTATCTCGATGCCGCCGGGGAGCTGGTTCCGGATCGCTTTTATGCCCTCTTGGTCATGGAGCGGAGCGACAAGCGAGTGCTTGGCATGGAGATGCAGGGTGAGATGTTGCGGCGGGATGTGGCCCAGGTGATGGTGAATTTCTCCGGACATCGGCTGGTCGACCCCAGCGGCAGCGAGGCGAAGACCCGCCGTGAACTCAAGCGTCGGGCCTTCGACAGCCTGCTCGAAATCGCCCTGCATCGCCTGGTCGCCGCCGACCAGGAACATGCCGAATTGAAACAGCAACACTATCTGCTGCAACGAAAGCTGAGGGCGCTCCGGGCAGGACGATGGGGGCTGGATGATGACGCCACCGAGGAGCCCCTGGACGCCGCCGGATTGGAACGGCATCTGGCGGCCATCGAGCAGGAGTTGAACACCCTGGTGGAAGATGAGATCTCTCTCACCGGTCGGCTCGACACCCTGACCGAGACCCTGAATACGGCTGAAAAACAGCTATGGGGGAGTCGAATCAAGGTCATTATGGATCGGAGCGGCATCAAGCGCGATCAGGCCTCATTCACCGCGCCCGAGCTTGAACTCGATGAGATACATTCCATCCTCGGAAGGAGCGCCACCCTGTTCCTGGTCAGTTATCCCACCGCCGAATTGCTGCCACGCCCGGATCTGCTCACGGAAGCCAGTCGATATCTGTTCTGAGGGATGACCGCGGAATCATGGCCTCGAATCCGCGGGGGACGGCTTGCTCCATGCCGCCGTTACCCGAATGGATCGAGATAATCGTATAGACGGGTCTGACTCGGGCGCCGATCCCGAATCCGCCGATGAAGGGAAAGACCAAGCAGAAACTGGCCCAAGCGCTCGGCGGCTCCGGGCCTGGACTGGAAATGGCTATTTTTCGTTCTCATAAGGAGAACAATTTGTCAATTTTATGGGTATTGTTCTTAATTTGAGAACGAAAAACTAGGTAAAACAGCCCAGGCCCGAATCGCAGGTGAGTAGAAAACGCCTTCTACAGAGAATCGGCGGGGCGCGAGCCCAGGTCTCCAGGCCCATGGAATTGAATAAAAAATCGGGCTAGAGTAACGCGGTTTTGAGCCATGGGTTCGCCCTCTTGAACCGGTGCCAGCCGGTTGGGCGCCTTCGCTAGGAGAAAGGTGTGAGAACAATACAGAAAGGTCTGATGGGTCTTGCCGGTATGGTCGCGGTTGCCGCTCTACCGGCCCTGGCCGAAGATTCCGCCAAAGCGGCGGCGGAGGTCGAACGCGCTTTGCATCTGCAACCCAATATCGACAATGGGCGTCAGGTCTATGGAACCTGCGCTGTGTGTCACATGCCTGAAGGTTGGGGAACAGCGGATGGGGCGTATCCCCAGATCTCCGGGCAGTTGCCCTCGGTAATCATCAAACAGTTGGCGGATATCCGGGGACGCAATCGGGACAATCCCATCATGTTCCCCTTCGCTATCCCCAGCACCCTGGGCGGGTTGCAGAACATCGCCGATGTGGCCGCCTACATCGCCCGTCTGCCCATGAATCCGGACAACACCAAGGGTCCCGGGGTGGACCTGGAACATGGCAAAAAGCTCTACGAGGACAATTGTGCCGAGTGCCATGGCGATCGGGGGCAGGGCGATGCGGAGAACCATGTGCCTCTGATCCAGGGCCAGCATTTCGGCTATCTGGTGCGGGAATTCGATTGGATCCGCATCGGCAAACGGCGGAACTCCGATCCCAAAATGGTCAAGCAGATTCAGGGATTCTCCCCCAAGGATGAGATGGCGGTGCTGGATTATGTCTCCCGGCTGCCACCACCTGCGGAGAAGCTCGCCCAGCCGGGTTGGGTCAACCCGGATTTTCCGGCGTTCGTGCGACCACCTGGTCGATAAGGGTCGCGGCGAGAGAGCCTAAAAAAAGCGGGCTAGGCCCGCTTTTTTTATGACTGTGACCGACCTTAGCCGAAGATGTCTTGGGTGATGTTGTTGAACCAGCTATAGGCGTATTGCACTTCTCGCTTGAGCTGCTCCACGGAGGCATCCTTGGGGGTCAGGCCGCCTGAACCCTCGACCGAGACGATGGATTTGCCATCGGCGCTCATCTTGTACACCCCGGCTACCGAGAAGGCGTAGTCATGGCCGGCGATGGAGTAGCAGGTGTTCAGGTAGGAAGGCACCCCCGGCTCCTTGCCACTGAGCAGATCCAGCACGGCGGCGGCGCACACCTTGCCCTGGCTGCTGGCGGCATAGGCGGATTTCGGCATATCGCCAGCAATGCAGGCATCGCCGATGACATGCACCCCGGCCTTGAGCGTGGACTCGAAGGTCTTGGGGTTGATCGGGCACCAACCTTTATCATTGGCTAGGCCGGCCTCCTGGGCGATCTTCCCGGCCTTTTGGGGTGGGATGATGTTGATCACGTCCCCCTTGATGGTGTCGAAGTTGGTGACAACCGATTTCTCACCCGCCTTGACCTCAAGCACACCATTGTCCGGACCCGGGCGCCATTCGATCATGCCGGGATAGAGTTTTTCCCAGGCCTGCTTGAACAGACCCTCCTTGGCGAATTTGTCCTTGGCGTCGAGGATGAGGATCTTCGACTTGGGTTTGTGCTGCTTCAGATAGTGGGCGATCTGACTGGCGCGCTCGTAAGGGCCGGGCGGGCAACGGTAGGGATTTCCCGGGGCGGAAATGATGACCACGCCACCGTCCGCCATGGACTCCAGTTGCTTGCGCAGCAGGGCCGTCTGGGGACCCGCCTTCCAGGCATGGGGGAAGGTCTCGGCGGCCTTCTCGTCATAGCCCTTGATGGCGTCCCACTTGAAGTCGACGCCGGGGGCCACGATGCAGCGATCATAGGCGAATTCCTTGCCACCGGCGGTTTTCACCATCTTTTTCTCGGTGTCGATGGCGGTCACCATGTCGTTGACGACATTGACCCCCCGCTTGGCGATGCCCGTATAACCGAACTTCAGTGAGTCGAGCTTACGGTCGCCGGCCAGGACTTCGTTACTCATATAACAGGTGTAGTATTCCTTGTTGGCCTCGATGATGGTCACATCGATACTCGCATCCATCATCTTGATGTACTTGGCCGCCGTGGCGCCGCCGGTACCACCGCCGACGACGACGACCTTTTTCCCGGCACCCAGGGCGATATAGGGGAAGCCGAACATACCGACCGCGGTCACGGCACCAGCGGTGGTCAAGAAACCTCTACGTGTAAAACTCATGGCGTCCGTCCTCCCGATTATTTCTGGCTGGCGTAGAAGGCGATCAAGGCGTCGATGCCAGCGTCACCCTCTTTCTGGAGCATCTCTTCGACCTTGTTCTGCATCTTTTTCGGCGCTTCCCGACGGCCATCCTTGAAATCGGCCATGGTCCATTTCAGGTAAGGCGCCCACTGGCCGCCCAGGATGCCGGAATCGTCATCGCGGGAGGTGCCGCCTTCGGCATGACATTTCTCGCAATACTTGTCGTGCAGCTTTTTGCCATCTTTTGCGAGTTTGGCATCAGCCGTCTGCTTGGCCTTGACGAAGGGCTTGGCATAGTAATATTCCGCCATGGCCTTGAAATCGTCTTCCGAATATCCCTTGGCGATACGGGTCATGATGGTCGAATAGGCCTTGCCTTCCTTATAGGCCTTCATCAGATCGGTGAAATATTGTTTCGACAGTCCGGCGATACTGGGTATCGCCGGACCGGTGCTGACACCATCGGTGCCATGACAGCCGGTGCAATTATTCGCCAGCATGGTCGCGCTGGGACCGCCCTCGGCCAAGGCCGCTGTCGATGCCGCGAATCCCAGACAGGCTGTAAGTAGGGTGGGATAGAGCTTGTTATACACCTCTGACCTCCTGATTGTTACAAAGTACCCTGTAGCGGATCGGCGCAGGTACGCGCCGCGCCTGGGTTTGGTGAAGGCACAAGATGACAAAACCCTCGACAAGCCAGTGATGCGGTCATCGTCCTGATCGAGCTAGCGCATCACGGCACTGAGGAGTTCGGTAACCTTGGCGTTTTCTTTCTTCTTGGCGATATCCCAGGCTGTTCTGCCGTCACGGTCCTTGAGCTTTGGATCAGCTCCCAGGTGTAGCATGAGATCGACCAAATCGGGTTTTTGCGCGGATACGGCTTCCATGAGGGGTGTAACGCCGTTCTTATCCGCCAGATTGACATTGGCTCCGCGCTCGGCCAACAGTTTGACGAGTTCCAGGTTTCCCTTGCTGGCGGCCTGAAGAAGCACCGAGGCCCCTTCGTTATCCACGGCGTTGACGTTGGCTCCTTTGTCCAAAAGCAACCTGGCCACTTCGATCCGATTCAGATAAGCGGCCAGGGCCAGGGCCGTCATTCCCTGTTTGTCGCGGCTGTTGATCTCGGCGCCATGATCTATCAGCAGGCGGACAACCTGGGGATGCCCTTTTTCCGCCGCCTGGATCAAGGCCGTCTTGCCTTCCTTATCGGAGGCCTTGGGATCGGCGCCCTTGAACAGCAACTGATCGACCATATCGTAGATGCCGTAACGCGAGGCGATCATGAGGGCATCCCAACCCTGTCGGGTGCGATCATGGAGACTGGCCCGGCGTTCCAGCAACAGGGCGGTCAAGGCAATGTGCCCATTTTCCGCCGCGAAGGTGAGGGGGGTGCAACCGTCGCGCATGCGGGCGTTGACATTGGCCCCCCGATTGAGCAAGAGGGCGACGGTATCTATGTTTCCGGTTTCGATGGCGGACATGAGCGCGGTCTTGCCGAACTGGTTGGCCGAGTCCACGTCCATGCCTTCGTCGAGCAAGCGAACGATGATCAGGCTATCGCCAACCGTCGCCGCGTTGCGAAACTCCTTTTCCTTCGGTGTATCTCCGGCCCAACCCAAACCACTACCGAACCCGAGGGCCAACCCACAGCCGAGCAGGCCGAGTCCTTTCATGAACCTCACCACAGGTTTGCCAAGTCGATTGTTCGCGCTCATGGGTTGTCTTTCTGCCCCGTTTTAGCCTTTAGTGTTACTGGTAGCGCTTTCCGTCTGACCATCCTTGTCTTCTCCGGCCTTGGCCTTACCCCCCTCGCCTGCCGTGGTGCCATCATCAGGCTCTTCCGGTTCGCTGTGGGCGACGCCCTTGTGGCAGTCGATACAGGTTTTCCCCTTGTCTTCCGCTTGGGAGTGCTGGCTGCGTGCGCTACGGGATTGAGCGCTGACATCCATCTGGGAGAAGTCGTGACAGGAACGACACTCGCGCGAATTCGTCGCCTTCATCTTGGCCCAGACGACATTGGCCATGTTCCAACGAAGCTTTTCGTATTTTTCCTCGGTATTGATGGTGCCGAGAATCTCGTGATAGACATCCTTGGACGCCATGACCTTGGCGACCATCTTGGGGCCGAACTCCTTGGGGACATGACAGTCGGAGCAGATCGCCCGTACCCCGGATTTGTTTTTGTAATGAACCGACTTCTTGTATTCCTCGTAGGGAATCGACATGGAATGACAGGAGGTACAGAACTCGAGTTGGTTCGTATGATGCAGACCCATGTTGAACAAACCGGCGAATACGGCGCCAGCCGCGAAAATCCCGCCGAAAATCAAAATATATTTCAGAATTGGGCGTTTGCCCGATGCGTTTCCGACCATTCTCCACCCTCATGCTGCGTACTGCTCGAGTGAGCCATGGGCTTTGGCGAACAGAATCATGGCACTGAAGCCATGGGGATTATTGTTTTACCAGTGTCTCCGCCGGACACTGCCCTACACTATAGCCGATTTTTGGCGCCATGGCCGTATAGAGATTGCGCTTTTTCGCCTGATTGGGAACCTCGGACGGGGTGAAAAGGCGAAAAACGCCCATCACACTCCCGCAGTATTCACTGTCTTAGTGGGAGACAGGAAATCGGCTATGATCCATCACCATTCCTCACCCCGGGAGTTTCGTCTTGTCCGCCGCGCTGCAAACCATCAAAGACTTCATCCGTTGGGGCGCGAGCCGTTTCAACGCCGCGCACTTGGCCTTCGGTCATGGCACTGACAACGCCATCGACGAGGCCGCCTACCTGGTTCTGCACAGCCTCCATCTACCCCTGGATCTGGCCCCCCAGTATCTGGATTGTCGGGTGACCCCGGAGGAAGAGGAAGGGTTGCGGGCCATCTTCGAGCGCCGCATCCAAGAGCGTCTGCCGTCGCCCTATCTCACCCATGAGGCCTGGTTTGCCGGCCTGAGCTTCCATGTGGATGAGAACGTCCTCATTCCCCGCTCCCCCATCGCCGAGATGATCGAGAACCACTTCCAGCCCTGGCTGACCAACCAGGAGCCCGGGGCAATCCTCGACCTCTGCACCGGCAGCGGCTGTATCGCCATCGCCTGTGCGCTCCAGTTTCCCTCGGCCCTGGTCGACGCCACCGATATCTCCGCAGCGGCCCTGGCGGTGGCGGAGATCAACCGCGGACGCTACGGACTGGAAGGACAGATACGTTTGTCGAAGTCGGACCTATTTCAGGATCTCCCGCCCCAGGGGTATGACCTCATCATCAGCAATCCACCCTATGTCAGCGCTGAACAGATGCAACGACTGCCGCCGGAGTATCGCCATGAACCGATTCTGGGATTGGCGGCGGGCACCGACGGGCTGGACGCCGTACGGGTCATTCTGCGGGAGGCTGGCGACTATCTGACCGAAGATGGGTTGCTGGTGGTGGAGGTGGGCGAGAGCGCCCAAGCGCTGGTCGAAGGCTATCCAGAGGTTCCCTTCGTTTGGGTGGAGTTCAGTCGCGGCGGCGAGGGGGTATTCGTGCTGAGCGCCGAGCAATTATACGAATATCGTTCAGTATTTGAGTTGGGGTGAGTCATGAGCGTGCGACGGGCCAAAAGCGTGGCGGAGTATGTGGACTGGGTCAAACAGGCGGTGTTCGAGGTGGATGACCTGCGCGATTGTCTCGAATTCGAGCTGGAGGACCTGCAGAAATTCCCCGCTTTTCTGCAACCCCTGGATGAAGGGATCAAGCAGGTCTACCAGAGTATGCGCGAAGGCCGCTATGCCTTCGGTCGGGAGGATCTGCCCTTCATGGATGTGGCCACCCGGTTTGCCGAACAAATCCCCTTTTACGTCCTGCTCAAGCAGATCAACGAAACCCACCGTAAGGGTCTCGATGTCCCCGAGGAGGAAGATTAGGCCGAGGGAACGGGTTTTCTCATGAGGTAGTTGTCCATGGATCAATCATTGATCTTCGATGCGGGGTTGATCGCGAAATATGACCAGAGCGGTCCGCGCTATACCTCGTACCCCACAGCGGTACAGTTCCATTCCGGCTTCGGCGTCGCCGACTACCGGCGCATCGCCCGCGCAACCAACGCCCAGCCGCGTCCGCTGTCGCTCTATTTCCATTTACCCTTCTGCGACACCGTCTGTTTCTACTGCGCCTGCAACAAGGTGGTGACCAAGGATCGGCGGCTGGCGGCGCCCTATCTCCAGCGCCTGGAGCAGGAGATCGCCTTGCAGGCGGAACTCTTCGACGGGACCCGTCCGGTGGAGCAACTCCATTGGGGCGGCGGGACGCCGACCTTCATCAGCGAGGCGGAGATGGCCCAGCTCATGGCGGCCACCCGTCGCCATTTCACCCTGGCCGATGAGGAAAGCGGTGAGTTCTCGGTCGAACTGGATCCCCGGGAGGCCAAGGGTCATATCGTCCAGCTCTTGCGCGAGTTGGGCTTCAACCGCGTCAGTCTGGGGGTGCAGGACTTCGAGCCCAGGGTGCAAGCGGCGGTCAACCGTTTTCAAACCGAGGAGGAGACCCTGGGGGTGATGGAAGAGGCCCGCAGACTCGGCTTCCGCTCCATCAGCCTGGATCTGATCTATGGACTGCCCTTGCAGACGGTGGAAAGCTTCGGGCGCACCCTCGACAAGGTGATCGCCTGCGCCCCGGACCGCCTCTCGGTGTTCAACTACGCCCATCTGCCGGAGCTGTTCAAGCCCCAACGCCGGATCAACGCGGACGAGCTTCCCTCCCCGCAGCACAAGCTGGATATCCTGGAGCTGACCATCGAGCGCCTGACCGGCGCCGGGTATCTCTACATCGGCATGGATCATTTCGCCCGTCCCGACGACGAGCTGGCCAAGGCCCAGCGGGAAGGGACCCTGTACCGGAACTTCCAGGGCTATTCCACCCACGCCGACTGCGATCTCATCGGCCTGGGGGTAACCTCCATCGGCATGCTGGGCTCGGCCTACGCCCAGAATCGGCGCACCCTGGAGGAGTATTACCAGTGCCTGGACAGCAACGAGCTGGCGGTGTTTCGCGGTGTGGAACTCAGCCTGGACGACCGCCTCCGGCGCGATCTCATCACCAGTCTGATCTGTCATTTCAGCCTCGATATCGGGCGTTTCGAGTCGCGCTGGGGGATCGATTTCCACCAGTATTTCGCCACCGAGTTGGCACGACTGGGCGACATGGAGGCGGATGGACTGGTGGAATTATCACCCGGATTCATCCAGGTGCGTCCCAAGGGTCGTCTGCTCATCCGCAACATCTGCATGGCCTTCGATGCCTACCTGAACCAGGCCGGCGCGGGAAAGCCGCGTTTCTCCAAGGTCATCTGAGCGCCGGTGAGCGATCCCTCCTCCTATCGCCGCTTTCTCGGGCCGCGACATTGGCCGACCTGGCTCATGCTGGGCCTCGCCCGGGCGCTGGTCAGCCTGCCCTTGAGTTGGTTGCTGGCCCTGGGGCGATGGCTGGGAAGGGTCATCTGGCATCACGCCGACTACCGACGTCATGTGGTCCATACCAATCTCGAACTCTGTTTCCCCCAACTCGATGACTGGCAGCGACTGGATCTGGAACGGCGGACCTTCGAGTCCTTCGGCATGGGGTTGTTCGAGGAGGCCATGGGCTGGTGGGTCTCCAACGAGCGGCTGGCCAGGTACGGCCGAGTCGAGGGCGCCGAACACCTCCATGAAGCCTTGGCCCGGGGCAAGGGAGTCATCCTGCTCTGCGCCCATGTCACTTGTCTCGAGGTCTGCGGCCGTATCCTGCAACACGAGGTGAAGACCGCCTTTTCCTATCGGGAACAGAAGAACGCCCTACTCGATCTGGTGGTCCGCCGCAGTCGCGATCACTGGGCGGCGGGTGGCGCCCCGGCCAGCGATCCGCGGGCCATGCTGCGTTATCTGAAGGAGAACAAGGTGCTCTGGTTCGCCCCCGACCAGGACTTCGGTCCCAGATATAGTGTCTTCGCCGCCTTTTTTGGGATCCCGGCGGCGACCACCACCACCCTTTCGCGGCTGGCCAAACTGAGCGGCGCGGCGGTGGTGCCCTTCCACAACCAACGCTTACCAGGCAACCGGCGCTATCTGGTTCGCCTGGAACCGGCGCTGGCGGATTTCCCCAGCAACGACCCGCTGCAGGACGCCGAACGCATGAACCGGATTCTGGAAACCTGGATCAAGGAGGCGCCCGAGCAATATCTCTGGAGCCATCGGCGCTTCAAGACCCGTCCCCCGGGCCAGCTCAAGGTCTACCGACCCAAACGCGGCTATCGACCTCGTCTCCCCGGCGAACCGAATTGAGAATACCTTGTGGGCTCCCAAGAAGCCGTCGGGCGCGGGTAGCGGCCCCTCCTTGGCCGTTGAGAGAGAAGCCCAGAAGGAATGGGTATTACAAAAGCTGATTTCGTATGGACCTGTGTTCCTGCTCCCCCTGCATTTCGTCATCTCCCTCGGCTAGGCTGGTATTCACCGGAGCCGCCAATGGAAGGGCGAATCTTGAGGGACCATCCGCAGGCCGTATCCGGGACGAGGTGCCGATGCCCCGAGGCTGGTGGCGAGAAGCGGCGATCGGCATCCGCAGGTGATGGGGGTGATATGTATTTAGGAGAAAAACCATGGCTGAGATGACTGCATACGATCCAGGGACGCTCTGCTGGGCCGACCTGGCCACTACCGATACCCAGGCGGCGACGGCCTTCTATACCGAGGTGTTCGGTTGGACCGCGATGGAGATCCCAACCGGCGACGCCGGTACCTACGGCATTTTGTCCAAGAACGGCAAAACCGTGGCCGCCCTCTATCGCATGCCCGAGGCGCAGCAGCACCAGCAAGTGCCGCCCTACTGGGCCAGCTATATCTCCGTGGCCAATGTGGATGAGAGCGCGGAGCGGGCCTGGAGTCTGGGCGGGACGGTGTTGCAGGCGCCTTTCGATGTGATGGACGTCGGGCGAATGGCGGTGATCCGTGATCCCACCGGGGCGGTGCTCTCCCTCTGGGAGCCAAAATCCCACCAGGGCGCCGAACTCATGAACGAACCCGGCGCCCTCTGTTGGACCGAGTTACAAACCACCGACCTGGAAGCCGCCGGTCGCTTTTACAGCGGCCTGTTCGGCTGGAACCTGAGGGATTTCGAGGGCGAGATGCCCATGCGTTATGTGCTCTTTCTCTGCCGGGAGCGGGCGATTGGCGGCATGTTGCAGATCCAACCCGAATGGGGCGAGGTGCCGCCCAACTGGATGGTCTATTTCGCCGTGGCGGATCTGGAGACCACCTTGGAGCGGGCTCAGGCCCTCGATGGCAAGCTGGTGTTGCCGCCCATGAAGGTTCCCGGTGAGGGACGCATTGCCGTGCTGCAAGATCCCCAGGGTGGGTATTTCGCCGTTCTCCATTCCGAGTGTCAGGCGGCTTAACGGGAGCGGGAGCGGGAGCGGCACCGCCCCCGCTACGCTGGCTCATGCGCATCGATGATTGAAGATTCGGGGGACTCGTAAGTCTTGCCGAATACATCCCGGGTTTCCTGGTGGTGTAGCGGATGTGGGCGACGGCCCCTCATCCGCCACTGGGAGACAGCGCCGTCAGGGATCGCTATTCGCGCTCAGTGGCTCCGGGCATGGACGAAAAATGGCTGGTTTTCGTTCTTTTCATGAGAACAATACATCATTCTTTGAGTTACTTTGTTCTCGGAAAGAGAACGAAAACCGGCCTCAAGCGCTCCGGCCCGGGAGCCGTCCAATTGCTTTTCCGGCCCCATGCCAAGCCCTCTTTGATGGAGAAAAACTATTGATATAAAAGATAATTTTTAATATTTTCGCTTCATGAGGTAAAAGGGAATGCGTTTTGCCGATCTCTCGAACACCACCAGAACCCTGTGGGCAAAAAGCGGTGAGCCGAAGGGGCATGGCTTGGTGGCGCACCTGTTGGATGTCGCCGCCGTTACGGAAGCCATTGTGGACCGGGAATCGCCACAAACCCGGGACTGGGTGGCGCGGTCATTCGGTCTGCCGGCAGCCGGTGTACCGCGGTGGCTGGCCACCTTGGCCGGGCTGCACGACTTCGGTAAGGCCATTTCGGGTTTCCAGGCGAAATGGCCGGAAGGCCGGACAGGAGACATGGCAGCGGGGTTACGTTTCAAACCCTCCACGTTTCGAGCGGACCGGCATGATCTGGCCAGCGGTGCCCTACTCCGTCCCGAGTTCTTGCGCCATTTTCCCGGAGCGGGATGGGCCATGGCCGTAGCCCAGGTCCTGGCCGCGCATCATGGCTACGTCCACAGCACCCGCGAGCTTCAGGACGAAAAGGCCAAACTGATCGGCGAAGGACCAGAGTGGGCCGCCGCCCGAGGCCAGTTGCTGGATAGCTATTTGCATACCCTGCAACCCGGCGATCCACCTACCGCAGAAGAGATCCCGCTCCCCGTACTGACCTGGCTGGCGGGTTTGACCAGCGTGGCGGACTGGATCGGCTCCAATCAGGATTGGTTTCCGCCCGGTGAGCGCGCCGACTTACTCATTGACCATCACGCCAAGGCGTTGGAACTGGCTGAGCGGGCCCTGGACGAGATCGGCTGGCCGCGTTACCGGCCTTTGCTTACCGAAGCGGTGGCTACCCATGTCTTGCTCGGGCGAGCCATGAATCGCCCTGGGGTCGAAGCGCGATCCTTGCAACTTGTCGCCGAGCGGTTGCTGGACCAAGCCCAGGGTCCAGCGCTGATGATCGTCGAAGCTCCCATGGGTGAGGGCAAGACAGAACTCGCCTTTCTCGCCCATCTGCGGCTCCAGGCCAGAAACGGGCATCGCGGACTCTATGTGGCCCTGCCCACCCAGGCCACCGGCAACGCCATGTTCGAACGCACCCGGACTTTTTTGCGTGCATTCTCTCCGGAGATACCCATTGATCTGCAACTCGCCCATGGCGGCGCCCGACTTTCCGAGCCGGTCCACCGTTTGCAGGGTATCAACCACTCGGAAGGGGATTCCATCGCCTCCTCGGCTTGGTTTTCGCAGCGCAAACGGCCCCTGCTTTCCCCGTATGGCGTGGGTACCATCGACCAGGCCCTGTTCGCCATCCTCAACGTCAAACATCATTTCGTGCGTTTGTGGGGTCTCGCCAATCGGGTGGTGGTGTTGGATGAAGTGCATGCCTACGACACCTACACCAGCGGTCTGATCGAGGCGTTGTTGCGCTGGCTCAAGGCCATGAACTGCTCCGTAGTGCTGATGAGCGCCACCTTGCCCGATCGCCGCCGTGCCGAGTTTTTACGCGCCTGGGATGCGGTGGAAGAACCACCGATCACCTATCCCCGCCTGTTACTGGCCTCGGGTGGCCAGATTGTTGGTGAGCCGGTTTCTTGTCGGGCGCTGGCCCCGATCGAGGTATCCGGTATCGGCGAAGAGCTATCGGCCATCACTGAAGCCGCCTTGCGGAAACTGGCCGGAGGCGGTTGTGGCTTGGTCATCCTCAATACAGTGCAACGGGCGCAAGAACTCTATGGCCTGATGCACACCCAGACCGATGCCGAACTCCTCCTCTTTCATGCCCGCTATCCAGCGGATGAGCGAAGGGAGCGGGAAAAGACCGTGCTAGAGAAATTCGGACGCCGCGGGACGCGGCCGGTATGCGCCTTGTTGATCGGCACCCAGGTAGTCGAACAAAGCCTGGACATCGACTTCGATTTCATGATCACTGACCTGGCCCCGGTGGATCTGCTGCTGCAACGCGCCGGACGCCTGCATCGACACGAACGGGAGCGCCCCGAAGCGCACCGGATACCCCGCCTGATCGTCGCTGGTTTTCGGCAAGAGCGCTTGCCGGAACTGATCGAGACCGCCTGGGGCTTTGTCTACGACCCCTACGTGCTCTATCGCACCTGGGCTATCGCCGGGTCTGAAACCCTTTGGCGCATGCCGGGCGATATCGACCGCCTGGTGCAGGCGGTTTACTCCGGTGATCCCTTCGTTGCCGAGGATCGCGAGGAGTATCTGAAACCCCTGGATCTGGCCTTGGGCAAACATCTCGCCATGGTTCAGGAGCAACGACAGCATGCCCGCAACGTGGTCTTGGATGCGGAAAGCGACCTCACCAATGCCTATCTGACCAAACCGCGCGCCAATGAGGCCGGGGAGGGGGAAGGCTTGCAGGTCGTTACCCGCCTGGGTGACCCGAGCCTACTCCTCGTGCCTGTCCATGTGGAGGCCGGGGGCTGGTGTCTCGTGCCCGGCGATCCCCCCTTCGATTCCATGGCCGAGCTGGACGACGAGCTGGCCCGGCGTATCCACCGACGGCAGTTGCGCGTCTCCCGCAAGGATCTCGTCCTTGCGCTGCTGAATGAACCAGTTGTCCCCGCCTTTCAGACCCACCCGTTGCTGCGCGATCTGCGACCATTGCGGCTTCGCCAAGCCATGGCGGAATTTGGGCCGCTGCGGGTGCGGCTCGATCCTGAACTTGGCCTGATTTACGAAACCTTGACCACGGAGGAGAAATGATCCCCACCTTCAACTTGTTGGATGAGCCATGGATACCCGTGCGAACCACCACAGGTGAGAGGCTCGACATCGATCTGCGCGCTGCCCTGCTCAAAGCCCGTGACTACGCCGCTCTGGCGGAGACCTCACCGCCCAACCTGATCGCCCTCTACCGTCTGTTGCTGGCCATGCTGCATCGGGCGCTCACCACCCACCACGGCAAGTGGGGTGACAAGGATCGCGCGCGCTGGTTCCGGGAGGGACTCCCGGAAGCACCTATCCGCGCCTACCTTGATCAGTGGCGGGAACGCTTCTGGCTGTTTCATCCCAGCGAACCCTTCATGCAGGTGGCGGCTTTGGCAACCGCCGAGGAAACACGCGACAAAACCAAGCCCTGGACGCAGATACAGTTGGAAGGCGCCAACGGCAACACGCCAGTCCTCTTCGATCACGCCATGGACGATGTCCCCCGGGCCATCACGCCGGCCCGTGCCTGCTGCAATCTGCTGGGGTTTCTGCAATTCACCCCCGGTGGTTTGGTCAAGATTCTCAAGACCTCGGACAACGCCGCCCCACTGGCGAACAGTGCCGCAGTCATGCCCACCGGCGCCGATCTCTCTGAAACCCTGTTGCTGGGTTTGCATCCATCTGATGCCAACGCTCAGGCCGACCGGCCAGGCTGGGAACGTCCCGCGCCGACCATCGCCCAACTTCGCGCCGCTCCCACCCTTGCCACAGGCCCCAATGACCGCTACACCAGGCAATGTCGAGCCGTCTTGCTGTTACCGGACGAGGAAGGGTGCCATATCCGGCACATCCGCTTCGCTGTCGGATTGGCGGTTCAGGAAGATCCCAATGCCCCCGATCCGATGACCTGTTATCGCATCAATCGGGAGGGCCGGCCCATCCGGGTTGCCTTCAACGAAGGCCGCGCCTTGTGGCGTGAACTTCCCTCGCTGGTGCCCGATCCCGGCCATACCCATGCTATCCCGCCCGCCATCCTCGACTGGGCCACCAACCTATTGGCAGCCTTGGGTGAATGGGATGCGCCGCTACAAGTTCTGACGGCGGGGCTCTCCAGTGATCAGGCCAAGCTGCTGCGTTGGCGTGCGGAGCGCATCGAATTGCCCCGAGCCCTGTTGACGCAGCCCGAGGCGGCGGCGTACTTGCGTATGCACATTCGCTACGGGGAAGATGTGTACGCTCGCTTGCGTTCTATCCTTACGGAAATGATCGCCCAGACCATGCCCGACCCGACGCACAAGGACACCCGCTCGCGTGCCGGGGACATCCTGACAAACGGCCCTGCCGCCGCTGTGTTTTTCAGCACCGCCGAGCGTGCCCTGCCCAAACTCATGCGCCAGATCGCCGAGGGGGAAATCGACACCGCCGACCGCGACTGGAAGACGACCCTGATCGCGGCGGCAAAGCAGTCCTGGCATGCCACCCGCGAGAGCCTGGGCGATTCGCCCGCCGTCCTGCGGGCGGATGCGCGCACCTGGCCCCGGTTCCGGGGCTTGTTGAAAACCCTGATTCAACCCACCACCGAGGAAGTATCGGCGTGAGCGAGCACACTCAGTCCTTCATCAGGCATCTAATCGGCCTCAAAGACAGCGACCGAGGCGCCCTAGCGCATCTCAAGCGCGGCCTGGGTTTCGATCCCGGCGCCTATCCGCGCGCCTATCCCTATGTCGAGCGCTTCGTCGGCGCCGACAGGCACGCGGAGGACCCCCGGCGCAAGGCGTTGTATCTCACCGCCGGCCTCTTTGCCTGGCATCCCCTGCATCAGGAAGGGTTGAGCTTTGCCGCCGCCCTGGGGCGGATTGGCCATGCGCGCGATAGCGGCGGCATCGAGCAACGCTTCATCGCCCTGTTGGGAGCCGAACCGGACGATCTGCCCACCCTGTTGCGTCAAGCCGTCTCGCTGCTCGCTGCCGACAGCCAGCCCTGTGACTACGTCAGTCTGTTGGATGACCTGACCCGCTGGCTTGCCCCCTGGGGCCAGGAAGCCCGAGACCGGCTGCGTCAACGCTGGGCGCGCGATTTCTACCGCACCTATGAGCCCTACACGGCTGTCGAGATAGGCGCGGATGCTACTACGTCTGAAACACAATACCTTTGACCGGAGGACGTCATGAGTTTGTTTATCGAATTCCATCTGATCCAGAACTTCGCCCCTTCCAACCTCAACCGGGATGATACCGGCGCACCCAAGGACGCCCTGTTCGGTGGACATCGCCGGGCGCGGGTCAGCAGCCAATGTTTCAAGCGGGCGATCCGCCTGCACTCGGCGCAGACCGCCGCCATCCCTGAGGCCAATCAGGGCATTCGCACCAAGAAGTTGAAGTCGTTGCTGGAACGCCGTTTGGCGGAACTGGGACGGTCGAACGCCGGGCTTCATATTGAAGGCGCGCTGGCGGCGGCGGGCCTGAAGGTCAAGGAAGACGGCAAAACCGAATACCTGCTGTTCTTGGGGCGTGGCGAGATCGAGGCTCTGGCGCAACTGATCCACGCCCACTGGGAGACTTTGGCGGCAACGCCCTCTACGGAGGCCAAAAAATCCAAGAAAGAGGCCAAGGCGATACTGCCTCCTGAGGTGATCCGAGAGGCCAAAGCCTTGCTGGATGGCAGGAAAGCCGTGGATGTGGCGTTGTTTGGTCGCATGCTGGCCGATATGCCAGGTGTGAATCAAAACGCCGCCTGCCAGGTCGCCCACGCCATTTCCACCCACAAGGTGGAACGGGAGTTCGACTATTTCACCGCCGTGGATGACCAGGGCGATGAGGATGAGACCGGCGCCGGCATGATCGGCCAGATCGAATTCAACTCCGCCACCTATTACCGTTACGCCGTGATCCATGCCGACAAGCTGGTGGAGAACCTGCATGACGACAAGGAACTGGCGCTCACCGCCATTGTGGCCTTCACCCAGGCCATGGCGCGTGCCATCCCCACCGGCAAGCAGAATACCTTTGCGGCCCATAATCCGCCTAGCTTCGTCGGCTTGGTATTGCGCCACGCCAGCCCTTGCAGCCTCGCCAATGCCTTCGAGAAGCCCGTGTGGCCGAGGGCCGACCGGGAACTGACCAGTCTCTCGGTGGAGAGGTTGGCCGCGCACGACGACCAGCTCGCCGTCTGCTATGGCGATGGCCGGGATGTTTGGGCCTATCTCGATCTGACCGGTGCCTGGCCCCAGAACAAAGGGATAGCGCCAGCCAATCTCGACGCCCTCGCGGAATGGCTGACTGGTCAGGTCCGTGTCGAACTGGGGGATTGACCCATGTCTACGCTGCTCTTGCGGCTGGCCGGTCCTATGCAAGCCTGGGGGACCACCAGCCGATTCGATGAACGGGACAGCCAGTTGGAGCCATCCAAATCCGGTGTGCTCGGTCTGATCTGCGCCGCCTTGGGACGGGATCGTAGCGAACCGCTGGATGATCTCGCCCGCTTGAAAATGGGCGCGCGGGTGGATCGGGAAGGTGTATTGATGCGCGACTACCAAACCGCCACCGGCGTCCTGAGCGCCGCCGGCAAGGTAGATCTGGATCGCACCGTCGTCAGCCCCCGCTATTACCTTGCCGATGCCGCTTTTCTGGTGGGACTGGAAGGCGAGGACACGACCTTGCTGGAAGGGATCCACGCGGCGCTACGTGCACCGCGTTGGCCCCTAGCCTTGGGGCGCAAAAGCTTTCCACCCGGCGAGCCGGTCTGGCTGCCGGAGGCCATCCGCCCGGAGGGGCTGCGGGCGGCCCTATTGGCCTGGCCCCTCATCGCCAGGTCCCGCTACGGTGGCAACAACCAAGCCTTACGGCTGGTTATGGAACAGGAGAACGAAGGCGCCGTGCGCCTGGATCAGCCGGTCGCGCCTTTTTCCGAGCGCCGCTTTGGTCCGCGCTACATCCTTTCGGAGCCGATCCATGTACCTGTCTAAACTGACCCTCGATGCCGGCCATCCCCAGAGCCGACGCGATCTGGGCAATGCCTACGAAATGCATCGCACCCTGGCGAGAGCCTTCGCACCCGCCGCCGATGTGCCTCCCGCCCGTTTTCTCTGGCGCCTCGAATCAGGGACTTCCTACAGGACTTCCTGCGTCGTGCTGGTGCAATCCACTTTGCCGGCGGACTGGGGTGTGATTGAGTCCTTGGCTGGCTATGCCCTCGAAATCCTCGGCAACAAAGCGGTCGATCTGGCTCGGCTGATTCACGCGGGCGGGCGGTATCGTTTCCGCCTGCTGGCCAATCCAACCGTTACCCGCGCCGGGAAACGCTACGGTTTGTTGCGCGAGGAGGAACAACTGGCCTGGCTTGTCCGCCAGGGCGAGCGGTATGGGTTCAAGGTTTTAGGCTGCGTACGGGGTGCGAGCGAACGCCTCCATCTGCATAAAGCACGAACCGCAAACCGGATCACGCTGGACACGGCCTTGTTCGAGGGTGTGCTGGAAGCCGTCGCCCCCGACCTTCTATGCCAAGCGATACTCCAGGGCCTCGGCCATGCCAAGGCGTTTGGGCTGGGCATGCTGTCCTTGGCCAGATTGCCTGGTTGAGATACAAAGCCCCGGCCCTGCCAAGTCCTTCGGCTGCGGACTCATACTGGTGCGGCGGGTAGAGGGTACAATGAATGTGTAATAGCTCTACGCACGAGGATGAGTCATGGCCCATCGGATCAATGTCCTGCTTGATGACGAGGTTTGGGAACAATTCCAAGTTATCCCCTTGGGAGAGCGCAGCCGATTCCTCAACCAGGTCATTACCCGGGAGCTGCTTGAAAGGCGCCAGCGCGAGGCTTGGGAGGCGATGCAAAGCCTGCGTAACAGACTTCAGCCGGTATCGGGTTGTAGCGAGGAATGGGTACGCGCTGACCGGGATAGCCACGGATGAACATCTATGTGCCTGATGCCTCCGTGGTACTCAAATGGGTAATGCCGGAGGAGCGGGAGGCTCATCTTCCCCAGGCGCTTGCCATCGCCGAGGCGGCATTGGGGGGCCGGATCCTGTTGCGACTGCCATCGCTTTGGTATTACGAAGTCGGCAATATTGTTTCGCGCCATCTTCCAACCCAAGCCGACGAGCTCTTGCAGAAACTGCATATCATGCTCCTGCCCTGGACCCAGGGGCCGACCTCGGAATGGCAAGCGCTGGCGTTGGAACTCGTGCGTCGTTATGGCGTGACTTTCTATGATGCGAGTTACCATGCCTTGGCCATCTCGCTGAGCGGCGTTATGGTGACCGCCGATGGGCGCTATCTGGAGCGCGCCTCGGCGGCCGGGCATATTCTGGCTCTGGCCGACTGGCGCGCCTCATGACCGAGCTGTTGCCGCCCCTGCGTCCCATCCCCATCAAAGAACGCCTGTCGATCCTTTATATCGAGCACGGCCAACTGGATGTCCTCGACGGCGCCTTCGTGGTCGTCGACAAATCCGGGGTGCGCACCCATATCCCGGTAGGCGGGGTCGCCTGCCTGATGTTGGAGCCCGGCACCCGGGTCTCCCATGCCGCCTGTGCCTTGTCGGCGCGGGTCGGCACCCTGTTGGTGTGGATCGGCGAGGCGGGCGTGCGGCTCTACTCCGCCGGTCAGCCCGGCGGCGCCCGGGCGGATCGCCTGCTCTATCAGGCCCGTCTGGCCCTGGACCCGGAGCTGCGGCTCAAGGTGGTGCGGCGGATGTACGCCCTGCGTTTCGGCGAAGAACCGCCCCAGCGGCGCTCGGTCGAGCAATTGCGCGGTATCGAAGGGGTGCGGGTACGCGAGATGTATAAGCGATTGGCGACCAAATACGGCGTCACCTGGAAGCATCGCGACTATGACCCGGACCACTGGGACGCCTCCGACCTGCCGAATCGTTGCCTCTCCGCGGCCACGGCCTGTCTTTACGGCGTTACCGAGGCCGCCGTACTGGCCGCCGGCTACGCCCCGGCGGTAGGGTTCATTCATACCGGCAAGCCCCTGTCCTTCGTCTACGATATCGCCGACATCTACAAATTCGATACCGTGGTGCCGGTGGCCTTTCAGGTCGCCGCCCGGCAACCCAGGGAAGTCGAGCGAGAGGTGCGCCTGCGTTGCCGTGATGTGTTTCGTCAAACCCGGTTGCTCGAAAAGATCATCCCCGAAATCGAGGCGATCCTGTCCGCCGCCGGGGTCGAACCACCACAGGCCGAGCCGGAACAGGTCGGCCCCGCCTTTCCCGATCCGAAGCCGTTGGGCGATGCTGGTCATCGTGGTTGAAAACGCCCCGCCGCGGCTGCGCGGCCGATTGGCGATCTGGCTGCTGGAGATCCGCGCCGGTGTCTATGTCGGCAATTATTCCGCCAAGGTGCGGGACTACATCTGGGGGCAGGTCGAGGCGGGGTTGGAAGAGGGCAATGCCGTGATGGCCTGGAAAACGAACAACGAAGCGGGATTCGATTTCGTCACCCTGGGCAGGAACCGGCGGATACCGGTCGAACTCGACGGCGCCAAGCTCGTGAGCTTTCTCCCGGAAGAGGGGAAGGGAACTGATCCTTAACAATCTGGTACTCACCCTGATTACCCTGGCCGGAACGACAGGTTTGAAGAAACTGGCAGGAGGCCGGGAGATTGACCCCGAGAGAAAGGAGCCGACATGGCCGGCCTGTCGAGGCTCCCGGGCACAGGCACCTTGGCCCGGTTTTTTGTTCTCCAATAGAGAACAATTAATCAATATTAAGATGGATTATTCTCATTAAAAGAACAAAAACGGCCATTTTCAGTCAATGCCCGGAGCCACTGAGCGCGAGTACGATTACTACCTATCGTTTCGCGGCGAACCTTCCGAGGGGGCGTCATACCGGCACGGATAGCCGGTATCCAGGCCACGGGGAGGTGATCTGCACATAGGCGTTCACTCCCCCTCCAAAAATCCCCTCTCCCTCTGGGAGAGGGTTAGGGTGAGGGTTCATGGATCAAACAGTTATCGATGCTGACTGGGTTCCGGCAGCCAAAGCTGGAACGACGGGTTTGAAGAAACCGAAGGTGGCCAGGTGGGGTGTCGGCGGTGCCCACAACAGCGCTTATTTCCGGTAGAATTTGGATCGGCTGAAATTCATTGGATTTTCAGCAAGATGGAGGAAGTGTGTTCCCCGCGCCCGCGGGGATGAACCGAAGGAAGAGGAGAGAGGACGGGAAGGGAGAGGGTGTTCCCCGCGCCCGCGGGGATGAACCGACATCCTCGACCAGGGGGCCATGCGCCGCTCGGTGTTCCCCGCGCCCGCGGGGATGAACCGGGCCAGGCCGACATTCCCGCCGCTGATTCTTTGTGTTCCCCGCGCCCGCGGGGATGAACCGTCGGCCCAGGTCATCCAGGGGCCATGGCGTGGGTGTTCCCCGCGCCCGCGGGGATGAACCGGCCCGGAAAGCCGGTTCGCCGACCAATCCAGAGTGTTCCCCGCGCCCGCGGGGATGAACCGCCGACCCTGTTCGCCAGTCGGCGCTCGATCGAGTGTTCCCCGCGCCCGCGGGGATGAACCGGGCGGATATGCCGAATCGCGTCCGCGGCCATCGTGTTCCCCGCGCCCGCGGGGATGAACCGCTGCAGGCCGATCTGGATATCGCCGTGTGCGAGTGTTCCCCGCGCCCGCGGGGATGAACCGGAGGGGAGGAGAGGAAGGGAGGAGGGAGAGAGGTGTTCCCCGCGCCCGCGGGGATGAACCGGTTTTTCTAAAAATGACTCGTACTGACATCACGTGTTCCCCGCGCCCGCGGGGATGAACCGCATCCATATCGACGCAAACGCGATTTTCAGTAGTGTTCCCCGCGCCCGCGGGGATGAACCGGGTTAGTTCCCGTCGTTTTGGACTATCCCACGGTGTTCCCCGCGCCCGCGGGGATGAACCGAACGATCCGAGCCTACAGGCCGGACAACCCACGTGTTCCCCGCGCCCGCGGGGATGAACCGCTTTCGGCGTCGGTTTTAGCGTTGTTGGAGGGGTGTTCCCCGCGCCCGCGGGGATGAACCGAAAACGGGAGCGGGCAAGAAACCGCCGGGTTCGTGTTCCCCGCGCCCGCGGGGATGAACCGGACCTGATTCTCGGAGCGAGCGATAAAGCCGGGTGTTCCCCGCGCCCGCGGGGATGAACCGCCCTGAAATCCGCTACGGCAGCAGCGGTACAGGTGTTCCCCGCGCCCGCGGGGATGAACCAGATGATATCTGACCTAAATCCTGAGTGACTAATTCTACTTTGTCAGATTAACTGCCCCGATTATGTTTGGCAGTGGCAACCCTTGTTTTCGGTACTTCGCCTCCATGGCGTCGAGGCGTTTTTGATGGCGCTTTTCCATCTGGCGAATCACCTCCTCCAACTCCAAGTCCCGGCGCGGTAAGGTGGTTTTCAGCAGCGTTTCGATGTCGGAGCAACTCAGCAGCGGGTAGCTGTCTTGTTGGGCAAAGCGCTCCTCCAGCAGGAACAACAGGCTCATGGCCACCAAGGTCATGTGATGGTGCCAGGCGCGCCATTTGCGTGCCTGATACTCGGCCATGCCGCAGTGGCTTTTGGCTTCCTGAAAGGCCCGCTCGACCCAAAACCGCTGGGCCTGCATCAGGGCCAGGCGAGGGATGGGCCAGTCTGCCGCGGCGTTGCTCAGCGTGTACTTGAGCGTTTCGGGCGAGCCAAGCTCCCGGCGTACGATCAGGTGCCAGTGCTGAGCCTGGCTTTCCTGGCCATCCCACAGCCAAACCCGCTGGTGGGCCACCTCGACCTCCAGGCGCCCTTCGGTGCTCTCGCGTAGCGTCACCCGTTGCCAAGCCGACGGCGCCAGGCTCGCCACCCATTCGTCCACCCGTTGCGGGCTCGTCTGGGCCTGTAAACGGCGGCGAGGACGGCCCCGTCCTCCCGTATCGGCCACAACCTGCGGTTGCGGATCGTCCACATAGATGGGCTGGTCCTTGTGCACATCCACCACGAAGACCTCACCCATCGTCTCCAATCCCCGCAGGAACGCCGGTTCCTTGCCATAGCCTCCATCGGCCCCCACCCAGGCAAAGCCCACCCCCAGCTCCCGCTGGTGGCGCACCATCTCCAAGGCCAGCTCGGTCTTCGTGCGCAAGGTGCGCTCGGGCGGTGAGATCCCCGCCTGGCGACACCGCTCGGGGCTCGCCACCCACTCCTTGGGCAGATACAAACGCAGGTCCGTCAGCGTCGCCAAATGCCCCTTGCCCAAGGCACCGAACACCCCCACCTGGCAGTTGTCCACCTTGCCTTGGCGCCCGTTCCACTGCCGCGCCACACCAACCGAGTGTTTGCCCTTCTTGGCAAACGCTGATTCGTCCACCAGAAAACAACTGTCCGGCGTACCACCCAGCCAGCCATTGGCCTCCACCGCCACTTGATCGAGCACCGCCCGGTGATCCCAATCCGAATCGCTGAGCATGTGCTGCAAGCGTTGTTCGTTGGCCTCGACCACGGTCTCTTCCATACGCTCCATATTCTTGCGCTTCGCCTGCATCAACCCTTTGAGGTAATCACCCGCGGCTTGGAACACCGAGCGGGTCTTGCGCTGGAAGTGGGTGCAATAGCGGTGGTGAAACTGAAGGAAACGGACCGCGATCTCATTAATCGGATTGATACGTGCATTAGTATATTAAAATAATCTTTGGGGCTGTCATTTGACCGGTTCTCCGTTATCTATCTATACATTGAACAGTGGGATTGTACTTATATTCAACGGGTTGCAGAACAACCTAATCTGACAAAGTAGAACTAAGTGTTCCCCGCGCCCGCGGGGATGAACCGACCAGCGTAAGAAAAGCACCTCAAAGAATGGGGTGTTCCCCGCGCCCGCGGGGATGAACCGTGTTGCTATAGTGTCGACCTAGATCACACTGAGTGTTCCCCGCGCCCGCGGGGATGAACCGCCGCATCGATCGCGAAGGCATAAGCCATTGGCGTGTTCCCCGCGCCCGCGGGGATGAACCGGCAGGGAAAACAGGTACTCTGAGCCATGGCGGGTGTTCCCCGCGCCCGCGGGGATGAACCGTAGTCGACCCTGAGTACATGAACCAAGCGCTGGTGTTCCCCGCGCCCGCGGGGATGAACCGGCGTTTTACCTCAACGGTCGACCGACCTAATGGTGTTCCCCGCGCCCGCGGGGATGAACCGGACCGGCACGATGTCAGCCTAGACACCCAGAGGTGTTCCCCGCGCCCGCGGGGATGAACCGTTGTTGGCCGAGATCATGGACGACATCAACATGTGTTCCCCGCGCCCGCGGGGATGAACCGTTCACCATTCTTAGATTCCGCCTTTCGACCAGGTGTTCCCCGCGCCCGCGGGGATGAACCGATATCTGCTGGGTGCTGCCGGAGTGTTGGGATGTGTTCCCCGCGCCCGCGGGGATGAACCGTCCTGACACGTCAGGACTTTCAGGCCCAGGAAGTGTTCCCCGCGCCCGCGGGGATGAACCGTCGGCATCTAACTGGACGATGTACCCGGCTGAGTGTTCCCCGCGCCCGCGGGGATGAACCGACCGGGGTGTTGCCCTGATCCACCGAGAAGGAGTGTTCCCCGCGCCCGCGGGGATGAACCGGAAAAGGCAGAGCAGGCCCCCCCCGGTGTGGGGTGTTCCCCGCGCCCGCGGGGATGAACCGCCCTGGTAGCCTCGGATTTCCCAATCGTGCTCGTGTTCCCCGCGCCCGCGGGGATGAACCGACCGGGGCGCAGCTCAGCACCTCGGTGTCCCTGTGTTCCCCGCGCCCGCGGGGATGAACCGATTTCCCGGAACCGGGCCAACCCGTATAAGCAGTGTTCCCCGCGCCCGCGGGGATGAACCGCCCCGGCCCCAGGGCCTACAGTTCCAGCCGGGGTGTTCCCCGCGCCCGCGGGGATGAACCGCTCCCGATCAGCCCTTGAAGCTGCCGGCGCGCGTGTTCCCCGCGCCCGCGGGGATGAACCGGGCCTCAACCCCTTTGCGACGCAGATAGCCGCGTGTTCCCCGCGCCCGCGGGGATGAACCGTCGAGGCGGGGATGGAGCGAGAGGACATCGCCGTGTTCCCCGCGCCCGCGGGGATGAACCGGCGTGGAGGGCATAAAAAAGCGCCCCGGGACAGTGTTCCCCGCGCCCGCGGGGATGAACCGCCGCGCATCAGGGCGTCGGTGAGGCTGCGTTCGTGTTCCCCGCGCCCGCGGGGATGAACCGACCCGTACTCTATAACGGCAACGCCACACTCAGTGTTCCCCGCGCCCGCGGGGATGAACCGATCTTCAGGATCACGATATAAGTGACACATGAGTGTTCCCCGTGCCCGCGGGGATGAACCGATCTTCAGGATCACGATATAAGTGACACATGAGTGTTCCCCGTGCCCGCGGGGATGAACCGCTCGGGCTGTCGCTGCTGGATTCGACCGGCTAGTGTTCCCCGCGCCCGCGGGGATGAACCGGTCCGCGAGGGTGGCCGGTTGGTATGTGTATGGTGTTCCCCGCGCCCGCGGGGATGAACCGGCGATGGCAGGCTCTTGGTGCCCCAGCCGCCGGTGTTCCCCGCGCCCGCGGGGATGAACCGTGTACGCTGTGGACCTGAAGCCGTCAAGCCATGTGTTCCCCGCGCCCGCGGGGATGAACCGAAAACGCTCCAAGAGAAGCGCGCGAGCAATAGGTGTTCCCCGCGCCCGCGGGGATGAACCGATATCCTCGGCGTCCTCCTCTCCTGGCAAGCCGTGTTCCCCGCGCCCGCGGGGATGAACCGGTCTCCCAGCTCCCGACCCTGAAAGAGTTGGCGTGTTCCCCGCGCCCGCGGGGATGAACCGCGCCTATCTCGTGCTCACCGCCTCCCAGACAGGTGTTCCCCGCGCCCGCGGGGATGAACCCGCTAGGAACGTCGCAGGGTCTCAGCGGGGAGCGCGCCGGCCACAGCACTGATCCAGTTGGCGAAACATGGAGTCCCTTGGGCGACAGCGAGATCATGACCACCCGGATTCGGTCATGGGAAGGCACCCCATTGGTAAAGGGTAAGAACCGCCGCAACCACACGATCTTGGCTTTCCCAAACTTCTCAATCGCTTCCCAACCTTCAGCGCCGAGAAGGGCGTGAAGAAATCCACCGGCATGGCTCTTGCCTCCGCGGAAAAGAATAACGATGTCAGATATCCCATCGATGTAATACCATTTCTCGATAGGTATTATCGATATTCGTAGGCTGGTGTTGAGGCGCGAAGCGCCGAAACCCAGCTTCTCAGTAGCTGGGATTCGCTTTGCTCATCGCCAGCCTACTCCATGGCTTTCAGGCGGATAAACTAATAGGAAATGGTATAAAGCCTCGGATTGCGCGTTTGCCCTGGTGGGGGCGGGCTAGGGCGAGGGGATACTCGTTGGGAATGAATGGAAGGGGCCGGGAAGGATAGAGTCTGGGGGGTATAATCCTCCACTTCCGATCCGGTTGATTTTTATCCCCATCCCGGGGGAACGGCAAACCAAGGAGAAAGCCATGATCCTCGCTTACATCGTCTTGAGTCTGGTGTTGTTCGTCCTGCTCTTTTGGGCCAGGCTGGTGTTGCGGCGCTTTCTGGACCGCCACGGCTCGATCTCGAATCGCCAGGTGCTGGCGGAGTTCAAAGTGGTCGCCCGCTGGAATATGTACGGCGCCCTGGCCTTTCTGGTCGGTGGAGCGGTTCTGCTGGCGGGCGGTCTCTATCTGACCATGGAGGAAGGTCTGACCGGGTTGATGGTCGTGCTAGCCTGCAGTCTCCCCTCATTGATCCTGAGTCTGGCGACCAAGGAACTCGAAGATCGCTCCCGGGCCCTGCCTTGTCCTGATCCCGCGCTGATGCCGGAATACCGACGGGTCTGCGAGACCTGGGTCAAGAAGGCCCTGCCGGATTTTTGATACCGGCGGACGGCAAGGCGTGGATGGCCTCGATCGCTCGCTGTCCCGCCGCTTCCAGTTCGGTCAGATCGCTTTCGAGCTCCGCAAAGGGTCTGGCATTGCGGATGGCCTGATCCAGGGCATTCGCCAGGGACTGCATGGCGACCAGGCCCATGGTGCCGGCCGCCCCTTTGATGGAGTGGGCCGTGCGCTCGGCGTTGGTCAGATCCCCTTGTCGCACTTGTTCCCGGAGCCGGGGGAGATCCTGGACGGTATGCGCCGCGAAGATTCCCAACAGCTCGGCATAGCGCTCGACCCGTCCCCGGGTCATCTTCAGACCGAATTCGAGATTCAGCCCGGGGATACCCTGCAAGGCTTCCTGCAGCGTGGTCGGCTGGGCGGTTGCCGGCGCTTGGGCCTGGGGGAGCGGTTGGGGTTGTTTGGGTAACCATTCGAGCAGTGCCGCGTAGAGGGATTCCGGCTCGACGGGCTTGGCGACGAAGCCGTTCATGCCGGCCGCCTCGCAGACCAAACGGTCCTCGTCGAAGGCGTTGGCGGTCATGGCCAGGATGGGTTTGTTCGCCCAACCCGGCAAGGCGCGGATCGCCCGCGTGGCTTCCAGCCCGTCCAGCTCGGGCATCTGCACATCCATGAGAATGAGCGCATAGTCGGAACTTCCCGCCTTGGCCACCGCCTCGCGACCATCGACCGCGGTATCCACCACCAGGCCGACGCCCTGCAACAGATCGAGCGCCACTTCCCGGTTGATGGCGTTGTCTTCCGCCAACAACAGCCGGGTCCCAGCAGGCTGGTGGCGGAGTCTCTGCTCGGCATCCTCGACCCTGGCCTGGGGTAAGGCGGGTATGAGGCCCTGTCCCCGGGCGAGGCGGGCGGTGAACCAGAAACAGCTCCCCTGTCCGGGTTGGCTCTCCGCCCCGGCCTCACCGCCCATCATCTCGGCCAGATGGCGGGTGATGGCCAATCCCAGCCCGGTGCCGCCGTATTTGCGGGTGGTGGAGACATCGCCCTGTTCGAAGGCTTGGAAGAGGTTGGCCAATTTTTCCGGATCGATGCCGATGCCGGTATCCCTGACCTCGAATCGTACCAGGAGAGACTCCTCCTGCTCTTGCATCAGGCGGGCGCCGAGGCGGATCTGTCCGCGCTCGGTGAACTTGACCGCGTTGGCGGCATAGTTGAGCAGCGCCTGACGCAGCCGGGTGAGATCGCCCCGCAGCCAGGTGGGCATCGCCTCGACCTCCAACTCCACGGCGATCCCCTTGGCGCGGGCCGACTCGCCGATCAGGGAGCGCACATGATCGAGCATGGCCTCCAGGGCGAAGTCGGTCTGTTCCAGTCGCAACCGGCCGGCCTCGATCTTGGAGAGATCCAGGATGTCATTGATGATGGACAGCAAGTGCTGGGCGGCGGCATCGATCTTTTCCAGACGCTCGATCTGCTGGGGTAAGGCGCCGTCCCGTCGCAACAGATGGGTGAGGCCGAGGATGGCGTTCATCGGCGTGCGGATCTCGTGGCTCATGTTGGCCAGGAAGGCGCTTTTGGCGCGGGTGGCGGATTCCGCCTTATCGAGGGCCAGCATGAGCTGCTGGGTACGCTGCTCCACCAGTTCCTCCAGGTGGTGACGGTGTCGCTCGAGTTCGGCCTCGAGCTGTTTCTTTTCGGTGATGTTCTGCTTGACCGCGACAAAATGGGTAAGGCGACCATCGGGCTGGCAGAGCGGGCTGATGATGGCGGACTCGATGTATTCGGCGCCATCCTTGCGCTTGTTGACGAACTCCCCCTGCCAGGGATGGCCCTGGTTCAGGTGCGCCCAAAGCTCGGCATAGGTTGCCCGGGGCGTCTTGCCGGATTGCAGCACGCGCGGGTTTTGGCCGATGACCTCCTCCCGGCGGTAGCCGGTGGCGCGCAGAAAGGCCTCGTTGACATACTCGATCTCGGCCTTGAGGTTGGTGATGACGATGCTTTCCGGGCTCTGTTCCACGGCCTGGGCAAGTTTGCGCGACTGTTCCTCGGTCGCTTTGCGCTCGGTGATATCCAGGTTGACACCGCTCAGCTTGATGACCTCGCCGTTCGGGTTGTGATGGGCGCGCCCACGACTCGCCAGCCAGCGGGTGTCCCCCGAGGGGCGACGGATGCGGAACTCCAGCTCGAACGTCTCCCCCGGGGCCAGGCGTCGCACATCCTGGGTGTTGATCTGGAGCAAATCCTCGGGATGCACCAGGGCCCGCCAGTCCTCCATGCTCGGCATCCTTCCCGGCGCCACGCCGTACAACCGCTCGCACTCGTTCGACCAGTAGAGGCGATCGGTCTCGAGATCCCATTCCCAGATGCCGACGTGGGCGCCCTCCTGGGCCATCAGCAAGCGCTGCTCGCTCTCGCGCAGGGCGACATTGGACGCCTCGGCGGTGGCGCGGGCGGCGATGGCGTCCTCCATCAGGTTCAGCGCCGCCAGGCGCCCTCGGCGCTGTTCTTCCAGGGCGTTTATCTGGGTGTTGCGCAACGCCGCCTCGGCGGCCCGGCGGGCGCGGCGTTCCTCCACCTCCTGCAGGGCGCGATGGATGCTCGGGACCAGGCGGATGAAGTTGTCCTTGAAAATAAAATCGTTCACCCCCAGGCGCAGGAGTTCCACCGCCGCTTCCTCGCCGACGCTGCCGGAGACCAGGATCACCGGCAGATCCGGATACGAGGCGTGGATCGCTTGCAATGAGGCGCGGAACTCTATGCCCGGGACCTTGTAGTCGGACAGCACCAGATCCCAGCTACTTTGCAACGCCGTCACCAGCTCGATCTGGCCGTCGACGCGCCGACATTCGACATTCAATCCCTGTCGGCGCAGATGGCGTTCCAACAACAGAAAATCGGCTTCGACGTCTTCGATGACAAGGATTCGTAGCGGGTTGTTCATGGCTGGGTCATGGCCTTGGTGGGGGCTCGTTGGTGGCCAGCCAATAGACACCCAGGCGGGCGACGATCTCGGCGAACTCGCCGAACTCCACCGGCTTGCGCACGAAGCTGTTGCAGCCGTTCTCATAGCTTCTGAGACGATCGAGCTCGTCGTCCGAGGAGGTGAGGACAATCACTGGCAGCAGCCTCGTCCGCGTATCGGCGCGCAGCCGTTCCAGCACCTCCAGGCCCGACAGGCGCGGCAGATTGATGTCGAGCAACACCACTGTAGGCAGCTCAGGGTCATCCCGGTCGGCGAATTCCCCTTCCCGAAACAGGTAGTCCAAGGCCTGTTGACCGTCTCGCACCACATCGATCCGGTTGGCCAGGTTGGCGCGGCGCAGGGCGCGCAAGGTGAGCAGCTCGTCCTGGGGGTTGTCCTCGACAAGGAGAAGGGTCTTGGGGGTCATGACGGACTCCTGGGTAGCGGATGCTTGACGATGCTAACGCGCAACATCAGTCATGAGGCTCACTGGCACAAGGGGTTTCGGGTGGCGATGCCCAACACGGCGGCACTGTCGAGCAGTAATTGGTCGTAAGTCGCCAGCGGCAGTCCGTGCGACTGGGCAATGGCCAGGTGCAGGGCGTCGCCAGCACGCAGGTTGAGGTTGCAGCGGGTCAGCCAGGACTGGGCGACGCCCTGGTGGCTGGCATTGGCGGGTAACAACCGGCAATGTCGTTGGGCAAATCCGGCCATGGCCTGCCAGGTGCGCATGGCTTGAGCTGGAGCATAATCGCCTCGGCGTACACGGATACCCAGGGCCGAAGCGGCTTCGGTGAGGCCCCAGTCGCTACAGGCAAAGCCACCTTCCTGCCGTTCCAGCCATGCCTCGACTTCTCGCGAACTTGGCTCGGGCAGAAAAAGCGTGAGCAGGATGGCCGTATCGAGGTAAAGCATCAGTAGCGGGCCTCGCGAACCTGCCGGACCAGGTCCGCGGCAGGCTCCTGAACGCTGGGCAGCGCCTCGCGCACGGCGCGAATGGCCTGCCAGTCCGGTGCGGTCGGTTCGATACGAACCGGAGTGAGATGCGCTACCGGTTTACCGTGGCGGGTAATGACAACGTATTCGCCTTGCTCGATCTGGCGGATGAGATCGCTGAGGTGGGCTTTGGCTTCGGCGACAGTTTGAGAGATCATGCGTGCCTCGTAATGACCAGAATAATGGTCATATTTTAGCCATTGCTGTCAAAGGTTCAATCTCGATCTTTCCTCTTCCGGAAACGTCGGTTGTGTGGTTGAGGGGTATTTTCCATCCGCGAATGATGCTGTTCATACCTCACCGCACCTAGGTGCTTGACGTTACTAACGCGAAGCGCCAGCATGGATTGGTGATTGCGACCTTCAAGTGCCACGACACCGAAGCCCTGTTCAAGGGTCGCCGCGTTCCTCGTTTTACCAACATAGCCACAGTCGCTTTGCGTAAGATGGCTATGCTCAACCGCGCCGAGCGGCTCGATGATCTGCGAATACCCCCGGGGAACCGGCTGGAAGCCCTCGCCGGCGACCGCGCCGGTCAGTGGAGCATCCGTGTCAACGAACAATGGCGGATCTGCTTTCGGTTCGAAGGTGGCCATGTCTGGGATGTGGAAATCCTGGATTACCATTAGCGAGCTACCCTCATGCGAGAGATACCTTACCCAACACCCGGCGAAATTCTTCTGGAGGAATTCCTCACACCTCTAGGTATCAGCCACTACCTCCTCTCCAAGCAGATGTGCGTACCACAACGACGGATCGGCGAGATTGTTTCCGGCAAGCGCGCCATTACGGTGGATACCGGACTGCGGCTGGCACGGTTCTTCGGTACCAGCGAGGGGTTCTGGATCGGCCTGCAAACGGATCACGACACGGCCCGCGTCAAGGACACCCTGGCCGAAGTCCTGTCCCATATTCGACGCTATGAACCGGATCATGCCTGATCCGTTCCCGGTTCCGCCGGGAGGCTGAAACAAAAGGTCGCCCCCTGGCCCGGCTCGCCCCGGGCGCGGATCTCGCCGCCATGACGGTGGAGGATGCGTTGCACCGTGGCCAGCCCGATGCCGAGGCCGGGGAATTCCTCCTGCCGGTGCAGGCGCTGGAAGGGCTGAAACAGTTTGGCGGCATGGGCCATATCGAAACCGGCACCGTTGTCGGCGAGGCAGATCCAGCGGCAACCGTCCCGCTCCTCGGCGTAGAGCCGGATACGTGGCTCCGCCGCCCGGGCGCTGTATTTCCAGGCATTGCCCAGCAGGTTGCGCAAAACCACTTCCAAGAGGCGCCCATCGCCGCGCACCAGCAGCCCGCTTTGGATCTCCACCGCCACCCGGCGTTGGGGATCGCCTTGGGCCAGCTCGCCCAGCAGGCGTTGCGCCAGTTCCGAGAGGTCCAGGGTATCCCGCCGCAACTCCCCCCGGGTGCTGCGGGAGAGCGTCAGCAGGCCGTCGATGAGGGTCGCCATCTTGTGCGCGGCGAGGTCGATCTGCTCCAGATAGGCCCGGGGCTCGTTTTGGAGTCGGTGGCCGTAATCCTCGATCAGCGCCTGGCTGAAGCCGCTCATGGCGCGTAAGGGCGCCCGCAGATCGTGGGATACGGCGTAGGCGAAGCTTTCCAATTCACGGTTGGCGGCGGCCAGTTCGGCGGTGCGCTGGGCCACCCGTCGCTCCAGATCGGCGTTGAGGCGGTGGATCTCCTGCTCGGCCAGCTTGCGCTCGGTGATGACATCGAATACGGCGACAAAATGCCCGGGTTCCGGGCTGTACACCGAAATCGCGAACCACATCCTCAGGGCCTCGACATAGATCTCGAAGCGCTCGGGCTGGCCGCCCAGGGCGACCCGCCCATAGATCTCGAACAGACCGGGATCAGACTGCCGGATCCCCGGGATGACCTCGCTGACCGGGCGGCCGACGACATCCCGCAGGCCGGTCAGGGTCTCGAAGGCGCGATTGACATGGAGATAGATGAAATCCACCGGCTCGCCCTGCTCGAACAGCATGCGGCAGTAGGCACAGCCGTTGAGCATACCCTCGAACAGGGAGCGATAGATCCGCTCGCTTTCCCGCAAGGCTTCCTCGATCCGCTTGCGCTCGGTGATGTCGTTGCCGACGGCGAGGATCTCGCTCACCTGGCCCGACTCGCCGTGGATCGCCCGGTTGGTCCAGGTCATCCAGACCCGGCGGCCATCGCGACAGATGTTCTCGTTGACGTTGTTCAGATAACGCCCCGGGTGATCGACGATATCCTGGACCAGACCGGAGAGGTCGACGCCGGTGGATTCCTGCGTGGGCACCAGGAGGCCGACATGTTGGCCGATTACCTCCTCGGCGCTCCAGCCGAAGAACGCCTGGGCATATTCGTTGAAGAACAGGATACGGCCATCTCGCGACCAGCGGATGATGGCGCTGTTGGCGTTTTGCACCAATTCGCGGTAGCGGGTCTCGCTCTCCCGCAGTCGGGTCTCCGCCACCGTACGTTGCCGTGCGGTCTGTTCGAGCAGATGGCGCACCGCGTCAATCTCGCGGATAGCCGGCGGTGACACCGGGCTGGCCGGGGATTCCACCAGCGCCGCCACTTCCCGACTCAGACGGCGGCTCGCCAGGCGACCTCCCAGGACAGCGATCAGGGTGGCCACCAGCAGCGCGGTCACCAGCCAGAGAGCCGCTTCCACCAGCGGCATTCGATAGGTAAGGCGGGGGATCTCCAACACCACCGACCAAGGTGCCAGCTTCGATTTGACGACGAAGCGGGCGGAGGTATCGACTTCCTGCCCCGGATCCAACCCAGGCGGGGCTCGGCGGGCGATCTGGTCGCCGCGCCCGTCGAGCAGGGAAAGCACCCAGCCGGCTGGCAAGGCCACCTGCTCCAGGCGTTGCTGGAACTGACGGGCCTCGAAGGTGGTGATCAGGACGAAGGCCGCCCGGCCTTCGCGCAGCACAGGTACGGCGATGGCGACCAGAAGTTCCCTCGCCACCGGGCCGAAGAAGGTATCGCCCACGGCGGGTTTCAGGGTGGCTAGAGCGGTCGGCGCCGCGGCCTGGCCTTTGGGCTTGGGCAAGGGCGGCAAGGGGGTGCCGAAGGGCTCACGGGTATTGAACAGCATCTGTCTCGGCTCCTCGGCCTCGGCGAGGATGACATGGGAGCCAAAACTCTGCTGGAATCCCTGGGCCTCCTGGTAGAGATCGCTCCAGCGGCTCTTGTCATCGATGAGCGGCGATACCGCCAGGATGTTCAGGGCGGCGATGCGGGCACTGAGATGCTGGTCGAGCGCGGTGGCGAAGTTCCGCGCCAGATTGGTGGCTTCCAGGTCGCGCTCGGCACCCTCGGTCAGCACGCTGTCGACGGCCAGCCAGGCCCCCAACAGCAACAAGGGCAGGATGCAGAGCCAGATCAGCCGGGAAAGAAAGCCATGCAGCGAAATTCCGGCCACGGCCTCCGGGATGAGGGGACGGGCGCTCATGGTAGCGCCACTTTCGTGGCCTGGTCTGCGGAATCGAGAAAGGCTAGCTCATAAGGGGGAGCGCGGCCAAGTTCCTTGGAGAGGGCATTGACTCGCTGCTTCAGCTCGATCATGTCCAACTCACGCCCGACGCTGGCGCGGTTGAAGCGTTCCAGCTCGACATTGCGGTTATGGAGTTCCTCGGTGTAGGTCAGCAATTCTTCCTCGGCGGCCTTGCGGGCGGTGATGTCGATGGTGATGGAAAGCACCTGGTCGATGCCGTTGAGGGTGACACGGCTGAGCAGCACATCCTCCCAGAAGACGCGCCCCTGGCGATCCCGGTTTTTCCACTCGAAGCGTTGCGGATCTTCCCGGGCGGCCTGGCGGATGAACTGGAGGGCCTCCACGAAGGAGTAGGGCGGTTCCAGCCAGAAGTCGTTGCGTTGCAATTCCTCCAGGGTGTCGAAACCATAGGACACGATGGCCCGCCGGTTGGCGTCGAGGATGGCCCCGGTCTCGGGGTCGTGGACGATGATGGATACCAGGGCCGACTCGAACAGGGTGCGAAAGCGCTGTTCTTTTTCCCGCAGCCGCTCCTCGGTCTCCCGCCGCCAGGTGAGGTCCGTATGGGTGCCGATGGCCCGCAGGGGTCGGCCTTCGGTGTCCCGGGCCACCAGCCGGCCCTGATCCAGGATCCATAGGTACCGGCCGTCCTTGCCGCGCAGGCGGTACTCGCTGATATAGATGCCGGTTTCGCCACGAAAATGGCGCTCCAGTTCCTCGAGGCAGGCGCCCAGGTCGTCTGGATGCACCAGATTGGCCCAGTCGACGAGATCGTCGCCGATCTCCGTCTCGGTATATCCCAGCATGGTCTTCCAACGGGGCGAGTAATAGACCTTGTCGGTGACGAGATCCCAATCCCAGACCCCGTGCCCGGCGCTGTCGATGGCCATGATCCAGCGCGCCTCGCTGTCGCGCACCGCCTGTTCCGCGAGCTTGCGCGAGGTGATGTCGATATGGGTGATGACGGCGCCTTGCCGGCCTTTGCCTATGGGGGTGACGTTCATGGAAAACCAGCGCTCCAGGCGCGGGGAATGGCAGGGATATTCCTGGGTATAGAAGGACCGTCGCCCCTCCAGCACCGCCTGGATGCCCAACATCGCCTCTCGCGCCCCTTCCGAACTCGGCCCGACACTGGCGCGACAGATCTCCAGATAATTGACCCCCACCTCCGTATGCCGGGCCGGTACGCCGGGAGCTGGTCCGTTTTCGATGGCGAAGCCGAGCCAGGGCCGATTCACGGTGACGATGTCGCCCTGGGCGTCGATCACGGCGATATGGGCGCCGACGGAGTCCAGGATGACCTGTTTGAAGGCTTCGCTCTGGCGCAGGCGTTCCTCGGCGATCTTGCGCTCGGTGATGTCCCGAGAGATGCCGAAGAGACCGATGATGGCGCCATGTTCATTGCGCAAGGGCGCCTTGCTGGCGAGGAACACACGCTTTCCAGCGGGCGTGTTGAAGATTTCTTCATGCGTGAGGATGACCGCTTCCTCGATCACCTGGCGGTTTTGCGCCATCAACTTCTCCGCCCGATCGGCGGAGAAAATGGCGCGGTCGTCCTGGCCCAGCACCTCCACCGCGGATCTGCCGACGACGGTCGCGGCGGCCTGATTGAAAAGGATGTAGCGGCCGTCCAGATCCTTGGCGAAGATGGCGTCGGTGGAACTGTTGGCCACCGCGTCGAGGAGTTGCAGCGCGCGCAGGCGTTCCGCCTGGGATTGTTGCACGCTGGTGGCCAGCAACAATTCCTGACGCTGGCGCCACAGATGGAGACCGGCGATGGCCATGAAGAGAAGCAAAAAACCGACGAAACCGACCCAGATCGCCTCCTTGACCGCGTCGGCGTAGACTTCCTCCCGATCCATCTTGGCGATCAGAAACCAATCGCTGTCGGGGATGGGTTGGAACATCCCCAGAACCGGCACGCCGCGATAGTCCTCCCCTTCCAGTACCTCCCCTCGCGGCGCTTGGCCGCGCAACGCCTGGGCGGCCAGCAACCGGGGCGAATCCAGGGGCAGACGCTGTTTCGCCGCTGAATCCGGCTGTCCGCGCAACTCGTTCAGGAACAGGACCTGATCGCCGTCACGCCTGAACAGCAGGGTCTCACCGCTGCTGGAGGGTACCGGCCAGTCGTGCAGACTTGGGAACAGCCAGTCCTGGGGATCGCTGTGCAGCACCACCAGCGGCGGTTTGGCCCCTGCGGCGGCCAAAGGGGCGATAAAATCCAGATGCAGCCTGTCCCTCGAGTCGCGATAGGGTCCCAGCCACAACACCTGGGGTTCCAGGGCCGCCTTGCGGGCGGTTTCCTGGAGGAGGGGGGCGATTTCGGTGTGAGAAGTGCCCTCCGTCCAGAGCCCTTCCCCCTGGGCATTCAGCAGGAGGACGGTGGAAAACCCCCGGAAGCGGGCGAATTGCTCCAGTCGCCGTTGCAAGAGTTCTCCGGCGGCGGGATCGCCCTCATCGCGCCAATGGCGATACTGTTCGGCGAAAAACTGGCTGGTCTGGACGAAATGGGCATCGTTCCGCCTTTCCCGCAGCCAGTCGGCGATGTGCCTGGACTTGAGGTCGGCGATGGCCTGCAAGCGGGCGACTTCCTTGGTCTTTTGCGCCTGGAAGACGTAATGCATTCCCCCCAGCGTCAGGGCGAAAAGGCCCAGGGCCAGGAGGACCAAGGGCAGGGTACGTAGCGTCCTGATAGGTGGATTGACCCTGATGGCGCGGCCCTGGCGTCGCAGCAGGAGATACAGCAGCCAGGAGGTGACCGCCACGTAGAACAGCCCCTTGAAGGTGCCGGCCAGGAGGAGCCAGGGCGAATCCTTGAGCAGCCATTCCAGTCCCCAGTCCGAGACGAGGATCCAGAGGATCGCCAAAAAGGCGTAGAGCAGGACGATCCTGAGTCTCGAGGCCGTGGGGGGATCGCTACCGCTAGCCACATTGGCGGGGTTCATGAACAGGCTCCGTTGTCCTCGTCAATACCTTGACTCCGCGCTCCGGCCTCGGTGAGTCCGGCGCAGGCCATAATTATCTCCTTTCTCCGGATTTATAACAGTGTCACAAAACCGCTGGGAGGTAACCCTTCAGACCTTGCCACCTATCGGTTTGTTTCCCCCCTGATAAGGGGGGATTGAGGGGGGTTCACAGCGGCGAAATCCCTGACAAAGCCATCCTGGCCGCGGGGCTTCAGGCCAGAAAATCCCCCTTCTCCATCCTTTTCCAACGGGAAA
>JBPOHE010000136.1:0-4392 GCA_052035915.1 Pseudomonadota bacterium | reverse complement strand
GTTTTGACGCTGGACGAAGTGAAGACCGTTCTGTCTCGGCTCGAAGGGCCAACGCACCGGTGGCGGAACTCCTCTACGGCGCGGGGCTCCCAGGTTCGACAAGGTTGTGCCCAAAAAGCCGAAATCCGACCCCGGAGTGCCGGAGGGATTTCGTAATATCAATGGGTTATCGGCGTATTTTAGTGGCTCCAAAAACACCATGTAGGGACAATCATGGATTTTGTAGGCCTTGATAGGGTTGCCGATAGATTGATATCGTATGGACATGTTCATCAAGATAACCGAATCCGGCGGCCGTCGCTACGCCAAGCTTGCAGAAGCCTACCGGGACGACCGCGGCATCAGCCGTCAGCGCATCATCGCCAACCTGGGTCGCGTCGATGCGATCCAATCCCCCGACAGCGCGCTCGGCAACGGCATGAAGAAATTGTGCTTTGGGAGCGCAGCGCCCGAGCCGGGTATCGCAGGATTCAATAACGCACTCTCTGTGGGTGCGACCTGGCTGCTCCATAGCCTCTGGAAACAGCTGGGCTTTACCGAGGTCTTTCGCGCTACCCTTGAGCATGCTCATCCTACGTTTGACGCAGAGGGGCTACTCAAAGTCATGGTCTTCAATCGCCTGTGTGATCCGGAGTCCAAGCTCGGCATTCTGCGCTGGCTGGAGTCCAGCTTGATGCCCGGTGTTCCTGTCGCGGAGGTGACCCACCAAAGGCTCCTCCGGACGATGGATAGCATTGAAGAAGCCCGCGACCATCTGGACGAGCGTCTGGCCGATCAGCTCAGATCTTTGCTGGATCAGGAGCTGTCGGTGGTTTTCTATGACCTGACCACCCTTCGGGTAGAGGGAAACGCCCAGCAGAACGATGAGCTCCGTCAGTATGGCGTCTCCAAGGAGGGCGGAATTCGCCGGCAATGCCTTCTGGGGATCGTTCAAACGGCAGAGGGGCTGCCGATCTATCACGAGGTCTTCAGCGGCAATCAAGCTGAGACCAAAACGCTGCTGCCCACCTTTCGCCAGGTGCTCAAGCGCTATCGTATCCGCCGCCTCATCCTGGTGGCTGACCGTGGACTGCTCTCGCTCGATAACCTCAAAGAGCTTCTGGAAACGCAGCTGGATGATGGCGCTCCCCTGGAATTCATCCTCGCTGTCCCCGGTCGGCGTTATAACGACTTCGAGGCCATCCTGACTGCCTGGCATGAAACGATTTGCCTGCCGGCCAAAGAAGAGGTTTTTGGAGAATTCGAATGGCAGGGTCAACGTTTAATCGTTGCACACCATCCGGAGTTGGCCTGCGAGTCGGGGTCATCACGGGATGAGCGCATTCAGGCACTGACTGATCTCGCCGCGAAACTGGCCGGGAAACTCGATGATCAGGATGATGGCAAAAAGCACCGAGGTCGCAAACTGTCCGATGGTGGCGCCACCGCCAAGTTCTACAATGCCGTCAAGGACGATCGGCTTTGCAAAATCCTGAAGGTCAACTTGACCAGTGACGTTTTCACCTACGAGGTTGATGAGGAGGCCCTGGAGCGAGAACGCCTGATGGACGGCAAATTGTTGTTAATCACCAATGCCAAAGGCTTGGAGCCTCAGGATGTGGTAGCCCGCTACAAAGCGCTGGCCGACATTGAGCGGGGTTTCCGGGTTCTGAAGCATGAGCTCGATATTGTCCCCATGCATCACCGCTTGCCGAAGCGGATCAAATCCCACGCGATGATCTGTTTTCTCGCACTCATCATGCATCGAGTCCTGCGGATGCGCCTGAAGGATACAAAATCGGCGTTAAGCCCGGAGAGGGCTATAGAAATGGCTGGACGCATTCAGTGGCATGAAGTCTCCTTGTCGAAAGGAGAGAAGATCAAGGGCGTCAGCCGGCTTAATCCTCAACAGCTTGACCTGTTCGCGGCCTGCAAATTGCCGGTTCCCAACGATAAGGAGGTCGCTCCCGCCGTGTAGTGACAACTTTTAACAATAGATCCCATTTCTATCAATGGGATAGCGCTCACCCATGTCGAACCCGGGACCCCCGTACCCGGCAATGCCCCCATGCCTTGGATGAACTCCTCCTAACGGCGGTCAGCGCCATCTTGAGTGGCGCGGACACGTGGGTCAGCGTCGCCCTGTGGGGCCGGGCCAAACTGGACTGGCTGCGGCAGTTCCTGCCCTTTGCCAACGGCATTGCCGCCCACGACACCTTCGGCCGCGTGTTCAGCCTGCTCGACGCCAGCGTGTTTGAGGCCTGCTTCGTCCGTTGGATGCAGGGCGTCTGCGGGGCGTTCGACGGGCTCCACGTGGCCATTGATGGCAAGACGATTCGCCGGGCGAAGACCGCTGGAGCCTCGGCGATCCATCTGGTCTCAGCCTTCGCCCACGGTCTGGGACTGACGTTGGGCCAGGTCAAAACCGCCGATAAGTCCAATGAAATCAAGGCTATTCCGGAACTGCTCGATGCCTTATTACTGAAGGGCTGTATGGTCACCATCGACGCCATGGGTTGCCAGAAAGCCATCGCCGCCCAGATTATCCAGCAGGAGAGCGACTACCTGCTGATGGTCAAGAATAATCAGCCGATCCTGGCGGCCGCCATTGAACAGTGTTTTGACGCGGCCCTAGCCACCGGCTACCAGCACCTGCCGCACACCTCCGCAGAATGGGTCGAAAAAGACCATGGCCGCCTCGAAACCCGCCGCTGCGTGGTGACGACGGACTTGACTAGCCTAGGTGACCGGCGCGCAGACTGGCCGGGCCTGACCGCGTTGGTCATGGTAGAGGCCCGGCGGGATGTGCAAGGTCAGGTCAGCCGCGAACGCCGCTACTACCTCTGTTCACGCCTGGCTGATGCTGCGACCCTCGGCCCAGCCGTGCGGGGCCATTGGGGCATCGAAAATCAGTTGCACTGGTCGCTGGACGTCACCTTCGGCGAAGACCAGTCCCGGATGCGGGCGGGCCACGCGGCAGAAAACTTCTCGATCTTGCGCCGCCTGGCGTTGAACTTGTTCCGCCAAGATAAATCGGTCAAGGCCGGCGTCAAGACGCGCCGCCTGTTGGCTAGTGCCGATGATGCTTATAGACAGAAATTGTTGGGATTACAAGCAGTTGCTTGATGCGATTGCCCTGATGGATGCACTGGTCCTGATTCTGGCCAGGAAGCTGCCGGTATCCGCCATTGCCCGGTTGTTCGATGTCTCCGAAAACCGTATCTGGCGAGCCATCAATATCCATGTCGAGGCCGCTCGCGCCGATGCCTCTTATGCGGAAGTTGCGGCGTTGGGCGTCGATGAGAAATTCGTCGGACGCCGTCTGGGCTATCTGACGATTTTTCATGACCCGCAGAGTCCCAAGACCATTGGCACCGTGGAGGGACGTAAGGCTGACACCTTCAAGATCTTCAAGGCGGACTTTGAGGCCCATCAGGGGCAGCCCGAAATCATCCGCTTCATCACCATGGACATGTCCAGATCGTTTCAGGCCGGGGCACGGAACCAGTTTCCAAACGCCGCGATTTGTTTCGATGCCTTCCACGTGTCCCAATTGGTTCATGACGCTCTGGATGAGGTGCGACGCAGCGAGGTCAAACAAGAGGCCTCCCTCAAAGGCTCACGCTGGGCGCTCCTCAAGTCACCCAAGGACTGGTCCTTCCAACAAATTACCGAGATGCACTGGCTCCAAAGGTCAGGACTGAAAGTGGCCAGGGCTTGGCGCATGAAGGAGCGCTACCAGGAGATTCACCATCTCTGCAGGGCCGGTGTAGACCCCGAGCCCTTGTTGCGTTCCTGGATCTCCTGGGCAAGACGCAGCCGCCTTGAGCCATTCAAGCGGTTGGGTAAGACACTGAAAGCTCATCTGCCCGGCATGCTGGCCGCTTACCGGCTTGGAGCCAGCAACGCTGTAGCTGAAAACATCAACAGCCAGATTCAGGCGGCCATCGTCAGGGCAAGAGGGTTCAAATCGCTCAGAAACCTCACCAACATCATTTTCCTGACCACAGGCAAGCTCCAAAACCTCCCGGCCAATCCCTTTGCTCAAGCCGTCACCCTTTGAAGCTTTCCACTCCAAACGTCAGAGAGCCTTGAAGCGTCGTGTCATGAGCGCACTGCGGCGTTTGCAGAAACTACCCAATGTGGTGAGGTCGTTCTTTCAGCACCCCGATTGCCAATATGCGGCAATATGACAATTATAACTTTAAGCTTAGTAAACTGCCTGCAGTGGTGTCGAGAGCCCTCAAGGGCGTACGGTACAGATGACTTTACCTCCGTGCTCTCAGTAACTTGCCCCCACAACAGCCAAGACACTCCCCGGACTTGTTGTCGGAATGAGTTGAGCCTGCTTACGTAGCGCAGGGAAAAATGAAAAATGGCAAGCTTTCGCTACCCTATTATTATTGGAGCCGG
>JBPOHE010000024.1:0-5569 GCA_052035915.1 Pseudomonadota bacterium | reverse complement strand
AGTCGCGGATGCGCCTCGCCAAGCCCCCTTTCCACTTCGTCAGCTAGTGTTCTTACGGTTCCCATGGTTCTTTTCAGCGTAAAGTCGCATCAGCGTCAAAGTTTACCTAAAACTGATAGGTGGTGAGCGAGAATGATTTGACCTCCTCCAGGGACGCCCCTAAAATCCTTCTCTCGCTTCATGGGGGCGATTAGCTCAGCGGGAGAGCACTGTCTTCACACGGCAGGGGTCGCTGGTTCGAAACCAGCATCGCCCACCAAATTCAATCACTTAGGAGTGGCTTTCAGCCTCCTTCCGGTAACGTGAAACTCCGTACCCAGTCTGGGTGGTCAGGGTATCGACCGCCGCCCGAATCTCTGACGGCGATAGATGGGCATTGACCCGATCCGTGACCCGTATATCAGAGTGTCGTAACAAGGCACTCACTGAGTGGATCGGGATGTCTGCCTGTACCAACCAACTTCCACAGGTGCGTCTCAAGTCATGAGGATGGATGTCCTCCAGACCGGCCAAGGATACGGCCCGATAAAAAGCTTTTTTGACGCAAGCAATCCGTTCTCCTGCCCGGTTACAGAATACCCATGGCGAGTCTGGGCGGTGTTGGGCACAAAACTTTGCTCAGGCTGAAGGACTTTCACGCGCCTCAAGGTAAATGAGTCCTGCTTGGAGAACGCCCCCTCTTCTCTCCAGCTCGTTGGAGTGGTGGCTTTCTTTTCGCCCGCCTTAGTATCATTACCCCTTTGTGGGGCCGGGGTCCCGGTTCTTCCTCATATCGCAACACGGGGCAACGAGCTTTCCATGGATACATTACTCATCACAGGTGGGCCGCGGCTCGACGGCGAGGTAATCATCTCCGGTGCCAAGAATGCCGCTTTGCCGATTCTCGCCGCCACCCTGCTCGCCGAAACTCCCGTATGCCTGGGCAATCTCCCACGTCTGAAAGACATCGCCACCACCAAAGAGCTCCTCAAGCGGATGGGAGTAAAACTGGCTGAGGAAACGGGCTCACCACGGCTGGAGGTGGACGCCGGCAGCGTCAAGAACCGAGTGGCCCCCTACGAGTTGGTGAAGACCATGCGCGCCTCGATCCTGGTACTCGGCCCCTTGTTGGCCAGATTCGGCGAGGCCGAGGTTTCGCTCCCGGGTGGCTGCGCCATCGGCTCCCGTCCAGTCAATCTGCACATCGACGGCTTGCGGGAGATGGGCGCGGAGATTCGGGTCGAGAAGGGCTATATCCGAGCCAAGGCGAAGCGCTTGAAGGGCGCGCGTCTGGTGATGGATCTAGTCACCGTGACCGGCACCGAAAACCTCATGATGGCCGCCTCCCTCGCCGATGGGGTAACCCTGATCGAGAACGCCGCCCGCGAACCCGAGGTGGTAGACCTGGCCAGATGTCTGAACCAGATGGGAGCGAAGATCACCGGGGCGGGGACGGATCGCATCCGCATCAAGGGGGTCAAGCGCCTGAAGGGAACAAGCTACGATGTGATGCCGGATCGTATCGAGACCGGCACCTATCTGGTGGCGGGCGCCATCACCGGGGGACGGGTGAAGACTCTGAATACCAGGCCCGAATTGCTGGATGCGGTGTTGCACAAGCTGCGGGAGGCTGGCGCCCTGATCGAGACCGGCCCCGACTGGATCAGCCTCGACATGCAGGGCCGCAAACCCCGGGCGGTGGATGTACATACCGCCCCCTATCCCGCCTTTCCGACCGATATGCAGGCCCAGTTCACGGCGCTGAATGCGTCCGCCTCCGGGGTGGGAACCATCACCGAGACGGTGTTCGAGAACCGTTTCATGCACGTCCATGAGCTGCGCCGCATGGGCGCGGACATCCGCCTGGAGGGCAACACCGCCATCTGTCGCGAGGTGGAGCGTATGACCGGCGCCCCGGTGATGGCGACCGATCTGCGCGCCTCGGCTGGTCTGGTGTTGGCCGGTCTGGTGGCGGAGGGGACCACCGAGGTCTCGCGTATCTACCATGTCGATCGGGGCTACGATCGCATCGAGGAGAAGCTGACCGGCCTGGGCGCCCAGATTCAACGAGTTTCGGGCTGAGTCCCTTGCAGAGAACTTCGATGTCGGCCGCCACCAGCCTCAGGATCGCCCTTTCCAAGGGACGCATCTTTCAACAGACCCTCCCCCTGCTGGCGCGGGCGGACATCGTGCCGCTGGAAGATCCCGAGACCAGCCGCAAGCTCATCCTGGCCACCAACCGGCCCGATGTGCATCTGGTCATCATTCGGGCGACGGACGTCCCTACCTATGTCCAGCACGGCGTGGCCGATCTCGGGGTCGCCGGCAAGGATGTCCTGCTCGAACACGGCGGCGAAGGGGTGTATGAGCCCCTGGATCTGCGTATCGCCCGTTGCCGCCTCATGGTGGCCGGGCCCCCGGAGGTTGATCTCGACCGGCAGCGGCTAAGGGTCGCCACCAAATACGTGAATTCCACCCGCCGCCATTTCGCCGCCAAGGGCCAGCAGGTGGAGATCATCAAGCTTTATGGTTCCATGGAGTTGGCCCCCCTGGTCGGACTGGCGGATCTCATCGTGGATTTGGTCGAGAGCGGCAGCACCCTCAAGGCCAACGGCCTGGTACCCATCGAGCTGATCCGCGACATCAGCTCGCGACTGATCATCAACAAGGCGGCCTGGAAGATGAAACACCGGGTGCTGGCGTCATTGCTTGAAACCCTGCGGGCCGCGGTCGCAGCCAATAGCGATTGAGGAGGGTCGTTGTTATGCAGATCCTGGAACTGTCTACCACGGATGAAGATTTCGATATCAGACTGGGACAGCTCCTGGCTTGGGAGTCGGTGTCCGATGCCCAGGTACAGCAGAGTGTGACGACCATCCTGCACGAGGTGAAGACCCGGGGCGAGGCCGCCTTGTTGGAATTCACGGCCCGTTTCGACGGCTGGACGCCGAGCGCCGGAACCGACCTGCTCCTCTCCAAGGGGCGACTGCAACAAGCCTGGCAAGTGATCGGCGAGGAGCGACGCACCGCCCTGGAGGCGGCGGCGGGACGCATCCGTACCTATGCCGAGCAGCAGAAGATGCTGTCCTGGTCCTATACCGAGGCCGACGGCACCCTACTCGGCCAACAGGTGGCCCCCTTGGATCGGGTCGGGCTCTATGTCCCCGGCGGCAAGGCCGCCTATCCCTCATCGGTATTGATGAATGCCATCCCGGCCAAGGTGGCGGGGGTGCCCGAGCTGATCATGGTGGTGCCGACGCCACGGGGTGAGCTGAACGACCTGGTGCTGGCGGCCGCCAAGGTCTCCGGGGTAGACCTGGTGTTCGCCATCGGCGGCGCCCAGGCGGTAGCCGCCCTGGCCTATGGGACGGCGACCGTGCCGCGGGTGGACAAGATCGTCGGCCCCGGCAACATCTATGTAGCGACCGCCAAGCGGGCGGTATTCGGTCAGGTCGGTATCGACATGATCGCCGGTCCCTCGGAGATCCTGGTGGTGTGCGACGGTCATACCGACCCCGACTGGATCGCCATGGATCTGTTCTCCCAGGCCGAGCACGACGAGGACGCCCAGGCCATCCTGGTGTCGCCGGACAAGGGTTTTCTGGCCCGGGTCAGGGCGAGTATCGAGCGTCTGCTGCCGAGCATGGAGCGGGAGGACATCATCAGCACCGCCCTGGGTCGACGCGGGGCCTTGATCGAGGTCCGGAATCTGACCGAAGCGGTGGAGGTCGCCAACCGCATCGCCCCCGAACACCTGGAACTCTCGGTGGCCGATCCCCAGGCCCTCCTGCCTGGCATCCGTCACGCCGGCGCCATCTTCATGGGACGTCATACCCCCGAGGCCCTGGGCGATTATTGCGCCGGTCCCAACCATGTGTTGCCCACCTCGGGCACGGCGCGCTTCTCGTCGCCGCTCGGGGTCTATGACTTTCAGAAACGCTCCAGCCTCATCATGGTCTCCCCCCGGGGAGCCGATAGCCTCGGACGCATCGCCTCGACGCTCGCACGGGGAGAAGGTCTCACCGCCCACGCCCGTTCCGCGGAGTACCGCTTTGTTCCCGCCGCGGAGGAAACTCCGTGAAGTCGGTGACTGAAGGGGTGGGACTCTGGGTGCGGGCGCCCATTCGAGCCATCAACGCCTACCATGTCCCGGAATCGGGCGGATTGATCAAGCTCGATGCCATGGAGAACCCCTATACCTGGCCCGAAGCCTTGCGCCTGGAATGGTCGGCGTTGTTGCGGGAAACGGACGTCAACCGCTACCCGGACCCCCAGGCCGGGGCCTTGAAGGCCCGACTACGCCACCACCTGAGGCTCGGTGAAGAACAGGGATTGCTGCTCGGCAATGGCTCGGATGAGATCATCCAGATGATCCTGCTCACCCTGGCCCAGCCGGGGCGGGTGGTCTTGTCCGTGGAACCCGGCTTCGTCATGTATCGGATGATCGCGACCTTCGCCGGCCTGTCCTATGTAGGGGTGGATCTCAAGGCGGAGGATTTCGCCTTGGACCTGCCGCGGCTGCTCGAAGCCATCGAGCGCGAACGACCGGCGGTGATCTTTCTTGCCGTACCCAACAACCCCACCGGAAATTGTTTTGATCTTGACGCCATCCGGACCATCATCGCCGCCGCCCCTGGACTGGTGGTGGTGGACGAGGCCTATGGACCCTTCACCGAGGTGAGTTTTCTCCCCGAGCTGGGCCGCTATCCCAATCTCCTGGTGATGCGGACCCTCTCCAAACTGGGTCTGGCCGGGCTGCGCCTGGGGCTGCTGTGCGGGCCACCGGAATGGATCGCGGAGATCGACAAGACCCGCCTACCCTACAACATCAATGTCCTCACCCAGGTGAGCGCGGCCTTGGCGCTGGTCCATGAGGATCTGTTCCAACACCAGGCCGAGACTATCCGGCGCGATCGCGAACTGCTCTACCAAGCCTTGCAGGAATTCCCCGGGCTGCATGTCTATCCCAGCCAGGCCAACGTCCTGCTCTGTAGGATGCCCCCGGGGCAGGGGAGCGAGATTCACCGCCAACTCATCGGGCAGGGGGTATTGGTGAAGAACCTGCATGGGGCCCATCCCAAGTTGCAGGACTGTCTCCGGGTGACGGTGGGGCGGGCGGACGAGAACCAAGCCTTTTTGCACGCACTGGCGGATTCTCTTTAGTCGGGCATTTTTTGATCGGTCGGTTCCTTGGCTGACTCGATGACCAATTGCATCGGGGCGGCCTGTCCATCGTAGCGTGCAACCGGGTAGGTCAGGCACCTGTGCCCGACATCTGCTATAAAATGTCGGGTAACATTGTGTTTTGCCCGACCTACTCAACTATCGTTTGATCTATCGTTATGGCTCGAAGGGGACCATCTATGAAATCCGGGTCGATAATCACTCCGGCATAGCTGGGTGGATATCAAGGGTGGAAGTGGATGAGCGGCTGGTGTCAGCGACTGATAAAGAAACGAGTATTCGGCGGATTCAACCTCCAAGTGCACCACGGAGAGTAAGGAGGGCACCGTGAAGAATCAGGTAGGATTGAGGTTACTCAAACCAAAACCTACGGGAGCCTCACGATGCCCTACCATCATCTTACCGA
>JBPOHE010000157.1:0-6122 GCA_052035915.1 Pseudomonadota bacterium | reverse complement strand
GAGTCGGGGTACGGAGTGCGGGCGTCCGCCCGCTCTTTTTGGATGGCGTTTCTCATCCGGGAGGCCAGTGGAGGAGTACCCTGGAGCTTGTCTGCATCTAGGTTCGGCTTCTGCGTGGTCGGGCGCGGGCCCAGAATCCGCTGCTGAACCGCGAGAAAGAGCCGAGGGGAATGGATATTCACACCCGGCGGCTCCGGGCCTCGACGAAAAACAGCCATTTTCTGTTCTTTATAAGAGAACAATGCTTTCTATTAAAGAGGCATTGTTCTTCTTTGGAGAACAGAAAATCAGACCACAACGCCCAGGCCCAGAGCGCCGCAAAGCTGGACTGGCGAGCCGTGACGGCTCTCTTGTCGCTCGCGACCACCTCGACCCCCGGCTCCGGGGGCCGGTGCGGGCTCTAGCTCGCCAGGCGCCATCCCTAGTGGCTGGGCGGTGGCGCCATCGAGCACCGGGGCCAGGCGCCCTGAGCCATCTACTTGTTCTCATGCAGAGAACAATGACGAGCTTTAAGACGCCATTGTTCTCTAATAATGAACGCCTTTTGGCTGTTTTCTCTCCAGCCCCGGTCAGCCCTGGATGTCTTGGATCAGGGCCTGGGTCTGGTCGATCATGTCCTGCGCTCGCCCGCCATAGCGCTGGAAGCCTTGCAACGCGGCGCGGGCGTAGTCCAAGGCATCCAAGCGGCGATTGGCCTGGAGCAGGGCAATGGCGACGTTGAAGCGGGCGCTGGCCGCGCCGTAGTGATCGCCGGAGTCGTCGCAGAGGTGGATGACCTCCTGAAAGTGCCGCAGGGCGGCGTCGAGCCGGCCGATGCCCAGGTAGATGTACCCCAATTGGTAGTGGGCCACGGAGCGATCGTTCACCGCATCCGCGGGCAGCAGTTCCAGGGCTTGGTGATAGTGGCCCAGGGCGGCGCGGATCTGGGCCTCGACCTCCACGGTATTCCCGGCGGCCTGGGCCTCCAGAGCCCGTTCCCAGGCCACCGCGCCCAGTTGGCCCAGGCATCGCGCCCGGCCCTGGCGGTCGGTCTCGGGCGTCAGTTCCAGGCTGCGCCGGTACCAGTGCTCGGCCTGCCCCAGATCGCGCAAGGCGGGGATACCGCCCGTGCCGCCACCGACCCCGTAATAGACATGCCCCAGGTTGAAGGCGCAGACGGCCACTAACGCGGTGTCGCCGATGCGCTCGGCCAGCCCCAGGGCCTCCTCATAGGCCGGGACGCACTCGGGGCGTTCCTGCGCGCGTTGGATCTCGCCCAGCTCATGCAGCGAGACCGTCAGGCTGCGCAGCCGGTTTCGCTCCGTCGCGCTCAGCCCCGCGGCCGGGCGTCCCAACAGCTCCGCGGCGCGTCCCCGGTCCCACGCCACCCTCCGTCGTTGCAGCCGCTCCGCCCCGGCCCAGTCGCGCCCCTCCCGGGCCAGGCGGACCCGGTACTCGGTGATCAGACCCCACTCCTCCTCCCGCCCCGGCAATGGGCCGTCGTCCGCGGCAATGAAATCGGGCGCCACCGCGGCCACCAGGGCCGCCCACTCGGCGCGGCGGCCGCTGTGGCCGTAGAGCATCCACAGCCCCTGCGTGGTCATGATGACGAGATCCCACAACCCCAGCCGCCGGGCCAGCCGCCAGGACTGGAGCAGGTTGGCCTCCTCGGCGCGCAGGGAGCCGATCACCTCGCGGCGGCCTCCGTTGTACTCCCAGAGGCAGTAGTTGCCCAGCCCGCCCATGGCCTCGCAAAAGGCGCGGGTGGCGGCCTGGGCGTTTGCGCCCTCACCCCGGCCCTCTCCCGGAGGGAGAGGGGGTATTTGTGCCTCGTGGTCCGGATAGAAGCGGTCGAAGAGACGGCGGAAGAACCAGGGCAGGGCCGGGTGGATGCGGTAATAGCCCTTGCCGAGCCCATCCAGCAGCCCGATCCCGGCGGCGCGGTCGAGGAGGGCGACCAGCCCCTCGCGGCTCTGGCCGCGCAGTTCGGGCAGGGACCAATCCTTGTCCGCATCGCCCATGATCTGCAACGCATCCACAGCCACGAACCCCTGGAAGAACACCAGCAGGGCGAGGATGCGTTGCTGCCCATCGCCGAAGGCGCGCTCGAAGCCATACTGGAGCGAGGCGGCCAGGGAGCGGTCGCGCCGTTCGCTGGCCTCGTCCGCGAACCCCAGCTCGCCGGCGCGCAGGCGTTCGACGAAGGCGGCGATCTGACCGGCCTCCCGCAGCCCCTCGTTCAGGGCCTGGCGCACCACCACCAGCAGGGTCAGGGGGTTGCCCTCGGTGAATCGCAATAAGGGCCGCCAGTCCGCCAGGGCCAGGCGCTGGCCCTGTTTCTGCGCCAGGGCCTCGGCCAAGGCGGCGCGCTCGGTCATGGGCATGGGCGGCACGGCGATGCGCACCGGCAGGTCGCCGAGCCAGGGGTGCTCGTCCCGACGCGAGGTGAGCAGAAAACGCGCCTTGGTGGTCTTGGCGGCGCGCAGAAAGGCCAGCAGCTCCGCCTGCTCCGTAGCGGACCAGACGGATTCCGTGCCCTCGGGGAAGCCGGTCACCGGCTCCAGATTGTCCCAGATCCAGAGCAGGGGGACTTGCGCCATCACCTGCAGGGCGATATGGCGGCGCGATTCCAGGTCGGCCAGGGCGCCCCAGTGGATGCCGTGGTGTTCCAGGGTCGCGGCGAACACCTCGCCGAAGTCGCCCAGCACCTGATAGAGGGGCCTGTAGCTCTCGAAGGAGGTGAAAAGCACCGGGCCGCCTTCGAGTCCGCCGGTATCCCGGTACCAGCGGGCGAACTCCGCGGCGGCGGCGGTCTTGCCCGCGCCGGCGTAGGCGTGGAGCAGCACGATGCGGTCGCGGTCGAAGGCGCGGTCCAGGGCGAGCAGGGTCTCGTCGCGGCCGATGAAGCCGATGTCCGGCGGTGGGGGGAGCCGGTCCTGCTGGGTCTGGTCGGCCTGGAGGTCGAGCCGCCAGCCGGCGGCGGCGTCGCCGGGCGGCAGCAGGCGGATGGGGGCGGCCTCGAAGACCACCGGCACCGGCCAGTCCTGCAAGGGGATCTCCTGAAAGGCGATGCGCCGCCGCGGCTCGGCGTGGAGCTGGCGGCGCCCCTGGCTGACCGCCGCGCCCAGGCTCTGGCCGCGGGCGAGGTTGCGGTAGAGTTCGTAGATGAACTTGGTGGCGGTGACCACCCAGAGGTTGTAGCGCATGGCCACCACCCCGGCCACACCGGCGTTCATCACCTCCTGGGCCAGGGAGCCGAAGGCCGGCGCCGCCCCGGTATCTCCCTCAGCAGAGCGGGCTTCGGCGTGGGCCGAGCGGCAGGCGTTGAGGATGAGCACCGGGGTCTGGGTGCGGACCAGCAGATCGCCGATCTCCTTGCCGGTGCGATAGTCGCTGTTGGTCTTGGAGTCGGGGTTCTCGAACAGCAGGAAGCCCTGTGGCCCCTGGCGGCCGGCGTCGAACCAGCGGTCGTCCAGCGGGCCGAGGGCGGCCTTGACCGCCTCGGTGTCGGCGTAGAGGCCGTGGCCGTCGAAGTGGACGACATGGAAGGGTTCGCCCCGGTCCTTGGCGTCGTGCAGGGTGCGGCTGAGCTGCTCGAAGCTGGGCGGGCGCAGCACCTGGAGGCGTACCTGTCGCCGCGCCGCCGCGTTGAGCCCGCGCACCAGGTGGCTGGCCACCGAGCGGAAGGGTACGTCCAGGTCCTCCTTGGGGCGGCAGATGACGAGGAGGAGGCGCAGTTGGTCGGCGGCCTCGGGGATGCGTGGTTGCTGGTTGGCGTCGCGGTGGCTGCGCACGAACTCCGCGGCGCGGATGGCGAGGGGGACGTCGGTGCCGGGGTCGCGCAGCAGCTCCCAGGGGATGGCGGTGGCGGCGGCGACGCTGGTGGAGACCTCGATGCGCATCCGGTCGAGGGAGTCTTTGGCCCGGCCCCACCACTCGATCATCTTGCGGCCGTCGAAGATGGTCTCGAACAGCCCGGCGCCGATCTCGGCCAGACGCTGCTCGGTGCGGGCGGCGAGGCTGGGGTTCGGCTCCTGGGGGAACTGGAGATAGTCTTCCAGGTACCAGCGGAGCGCCTCCTGGTCCTCCGGGGCGAGGCGGTAGTCGAATTCCACCTCATGGCGCAGGGTGAGGCCCGGCTGGTCAGAAGAGATGGCGATCCGGTAGCGGTCGCCGCCGAGTTCGAATTGCTGGAGGTGTAGGGTCGGCATGGGGGTTTCCTTGTTCAGCCTGTGCCTTGCCCGGGATTCTATCATTTCGGAGTGCGCGCCTTTGGAGTGCGCGCCTTGGCGCGCGAACAATTAAGAGGCGCGCCGAGGCGCGCACTCCAAAGACAAAGGCGCGCGTTCCAGCAATCATTGGTCTTCGGGGAGGCTCAGGGTGCGGTATTCGCGATGGTCGAGGAACAGCTGGCGCATCCCCTCGTCCTGCCGCTCCCCGAAGAGGGATTCGAAGCTCGACCAGGGCCAGTCGTGGAGGTTGGTGACGTAGCCGTGCTTGACCGGATTGTTGAGCAGGTAGCAGAGGCGGAGGTTGTATTCCCTCTCGGTGCGCGGGCAGTAGTCCCAGTAGTTGTACCAGATGGGACCGCCCTCCCGCCGCTCGGGCGTCAGCCGTTGATTGATCCGTTGCGCGGTCTGGTGGTGGACCTTGTTGAGAATACGCGGCAGGTCCCGTCCGCTTCGACTCCGCCCCAGGAGGTGGTAATGGTCGTCGAGAATCACCCAGTGGTCGAAGGTCCAGCCATAGTCGGCAAAGGTGTGATGGAGGCTGTCGCGCAGCCCGACCTTGATCGCGTCGGTGAGCAAGCGCCGGTGTTGGTAAGTGGAGGCGGTGATGAAGTAGGGGGCGTCGTCCACATAGAAATGGATCGGCCGTGTCGGCGAGGCGCTACGGCTGTGGTCCGGCATTTTTTATCTCTTTGGAGTGCGCGCCTTGGCGCGCAAGCACACAAGCGCGCCGAGGCGCGCACTCCAAGGCGCGCACCCCATTACTTCTTCAAGAGTTCCAATAGCCGCTCCCACTGCTTGCGGGCACGGGCCCCGGTGGTCTGCTCCAGCTCTTTCATCAGCGCTTGGCTCGCTGCTTCCACCACGTCGGGATCGAGACCCTGCGCCTGGGCGTGACGGTCGATCCAGTCCTCCACCCGGCGGCGCTCCACCTCGGAGTATTTCTTGAGGGTGACGAGCCAGGGTAGGCCGATTTCCATGAGGATGAAGCGGACCACCGGGAACAGCAGCACCAGTGCCGCCAAGTCGCCGGCGACGCCGAAGCCTTTGGCGGGAACGGCCGCCACGGCGCGGCGCAAGGCCGTTTGGATTTCCTCATGCTCGGTGACAAAGGTCTGAAACTCATCGGCTTGCATCTCGATCTCCCACATTGGTCAGGTCGGATTCAAATGTAACCGCACCGGCCAAGCCATTGAAGCCGTCGCGGTTTGCCAGCCCCACCCGAACCCTGGATGATCCCCGCCAGCTTCGATCAGAGCGGGAGCGATGGGGAAGGCGTTCGCCGCTGGAAGGCCGGCTTTCGGGCCAAGAAGTTCCCGGATTTTGACGAAACTGGAAAAAAGGTATATTTTCCCCCGGCTCTCGGACTGTCTCACAACCTTATTATCCCAGCAGGAGATCTCAACTTGGCCAATACACCGCAAGCGGAAAAGTGCGCTCGCCAAGCGGAAAAGCACCGCAAGCACAACCAGCATTTCCGCAGCATGATGCGGACTTATATCAAGAAAACCGTCAATGCCATCCAGGCAGGGGACCAGACCAAGGCCCAGGCGGCCTTGAGGTCGGCTACGCCGGTGATCGACAGCATGGTCACCAAGGGGCTGGTCCATAAGAATAAGGCCGCTCGGCACAAGAGCCGCCTGAGTGCCCAGATCCGGGCCATGGCGACGGCTGCCGCCTGAGGTCGATAGCTTCCGGCGTCGGAAAACCGGCCTCGCGCCGGTTTTTTCGTTCTAGCGGCGTCTCATTCCTGGCAGAAAAAGAAATGGGTATGAGCGCTGAACGGCGGTAGTGTCCCAGGAAGTGGTGTAAGAAACTGAGTAGTTGGGTTCCCCTCGGGTGCCCCGCATGCGGGGCACCCGAGGGGCGCGATTGGGAGGTCATCGGAAACTCCGGTAAGGTATGGGTTACCAC
>JBPOHE010000015.1:0-11522 GCA_052035915.1 Pseudomonadota bacterium | reverse complement strand
GAGCAAAATAGGGACGTGGGTCGAGCAGACGTGGCAACATAAAGGTCTCCATCCAGTGCGAGCTTTGCTTCCAAATAGGTGGCCTCCCGCCGCTTGTCAACCACCCACATAGCGCGATTGCCCTGGGTCGGATGTCCGGCTAATTGCAAACGCCAAATACACCCCCACCGCCTGGGCATAGGCCATCGCGCCGGTGCCGCCTTCAGCGAGCGGACGATCATCGACCTCTGGGAGACGGGCCTCCGGGGGACGGGCATCCTGCCCGTCTTCTTTCCCATACAACCCGAACTCTGACGGGCGGGACGCCCGTCCCCCGGCAAAGGGATACTGCTCAGGCGTCGCGCTCAATCCAGCTACTACCGGGTTGTAGGCCAGATAGGTCAGCGTATCGTTCAGCTCGGATTCATCCCGCATGAAGCGGTCGAAATAATCTTCCTGCCAGAAGGCGCCAGTGTGGCCCAATAGCCGGTTGGCCTGCTTGGCGGTATACGATTTCCAGGAATGCAGGATGTCGGCCAGCCGATGGGGTTCGTGGGGGCTGAATACCACATGCACATGGTTGGGCATGATCACCCAGCCGTGCAGGCTGTAGCGGATCCCGTCGAAATGCAACAGGGCGTCTTGCACCAGGTGGGCGATGCGCTCGTCCTTGAGCCAGCAGGATCCCATGCCTTTGTCCAGCCAGTCTTCCGCCTGCTGGCGATATTGCGCATCGGAAATCCGGCCTGCGGCGAGTTCTTCCTTCCACTCCCGCAGCCTTTCCTGCGGCAAGGTGTCGGCCAGGCGAAAAGTGACAAACTGGGTCAGGTGCGGGGCATCGTAATGAGGCGGGTGCTTGTCTCCCCGGCGGTACCATGTCGGGGGACGGGCAGCAGGGGAACGGGCATCCTGCCCGTTTTGAATGGCAGGCGGAATGTGTTGAATGGCGGGCGGGACGCCCGCCCCCCATGCCGCCAGTGCGTCTCGCCGGCACTTTTCGATGGCTTCACTCACCAGATCGGAAAAGGTGGTCAGCGCGACGAGTTGGCGGGGGGTGAAGAGATCCCCGTAGGTTTTCAGTCCGTACGGAATAGTCCAAAAGCTACGCGGATCGTCCGGCAACGAAGTTTCGGGTTGCCACGCCGGCTGTGCCTGCGCTGCAATGGCCTCGTGCTCGGTCGTCGGTGCTAGATAAACACGTCCCCGCGCGCCTTCGGCCACAATCGCCATCAGCCGTGCCCCCATGCGACCAGCCATCCCTTCGGCCTTGATGTATTTCGGCTCAATGGGCGATTCGGATAACAGGCACTGGAAATTAGCCCCACGCGCCAGCTTGGTGCCGTTCTTTGCGGACTCCGGCGGCGTCCCCACCTTCACCGTGAAACGGTAGCCACCCTCACCCCCGGCCCCTCTCCCGGAGGGTGAGGGGGGCAGGATTTCCGGCTGCACATAGGCTTCCTTGCCCGCCTTGCTGGAGAGCACGAAGGTCGATGCCAGCGGCACATCCACATGGCTGAAGGCGGGGTTGGGGCTTTTTACGGTGCGCGCCCACAGCCAGGCGATCACGGTGAGCTTCTGGCCGAGCAGCGGCTTCAGGTCCGGACGCTCGGCGGCCATCTCGGCGGTGACCTCGATCTTCGGGTACAGATGGCCGATGCGCTTTTCGGCCTCTTCACGCATCCAGGCGCCATAGCGGCGCACGTCCTCGGCCAGCCCGGTGGCGCCGGGCCAGTCCTGTTCGAACAGTTCCCCCTCTCCCCCGACCCCTCTCCCACGCTGGGGAGAGGGGGGTAAAGGTCCCACCGGCGCACGGCCGGCAAAGCGCGGCGGAATCTCGATCATGGCCTTGTTGATCGTCACCGCCACCGGGTTGAGGTCCGAGGCGTAGCTCTCCAGCCCGAGCCGTTGCGCCTCCAGCGGCAACGCACCGCCGCCGGCAAAAGGATCATGGAAGGCTGGCAGTTTGTCCGGGTTGAACAACTCGGCCGCCTGGGGATGGTTCTTGTTGAGTTCGCAGGTCTCGCGCCAGCTCTTCTTGATCTCCTCCCGGGCGCGCTCCAGCACCGTCTCCTTGTTGGTGTTCTCCCATTTCACCAGGTCTTCGATGATTTTGAACAGGCGCTCGCGCTCCAGCGCGGCCTTCTCCTTGTTCACCCCGCGTCCCAGGTGGCGTTCGTAGCCGGGGTCGTTGACCATCTGGGCGAAGATCACCGCCCGCGCCGCCGCCAAGGGGCGACGCGCCCACCACAGGTGCAGCGTGCTTGGATGGCCGTGGCGGATCGACTTCTCCCGCGCCGCGGCCTTGTTGATGGCGTCGAGCGGCAAAGCGACCTCGATGAGTTTCTTTGGGGTTTTGATTGGGGTCATGGCTTTGGCGCGGCCTTACTCGCCTGGATGGAGACCGAGAACCAGCCGGTGTCCGTCTGGAATTCCGCCGGGGGATTGCCGTTGTCGCGCAGGGCCTTTTGGGCCCGCAGGATGCCTTGCCCGTAGCGGTTCACGTAGCCCAGAGCGCGCATCGCCTCGGCGATGATGGGGTTGCGGTAGTCGTTGCGCTCCGGGAAGTGGCCGATGGCCTCGCCGTACAAACCACCGGGGTTGTCGATCTGGATGTGGTCGGCGTACCAGTAGAAGCGGATCGGGGTGTTGGATTGATAGTTGCGGTGCATGACGGCGTTGAGGAGCAGTTCCCGAATGGCCGTCTTGGGGTAGTCGCTGACGGTCTGTTCGCGCAAGGTGGAGACGAACACCGGCCGACTGCGGATGTTGACGTCGATCAGCAGGTCGAGGGTGTGCAGCAGGGTGGCGAGGTCGGCATGCAACTCCTTGGCGTCGATTACTTCGCTGGTGGGGTCCGTACCGGCAAGGCGCAGGAACTGGACATAGGCGCCGGGCAGAAAATGGGCCGGTCGCGGCGCGAACAGCAGCACCCCGGCGTGGGTCGGCGATTGGGCGCGCAGGTCGAAGAAGCGCAGGCTGGCCAGTTGGTGCGCCAAGTCGCGATGGTTGGCGGCGATGACCTCCTCGGAGAGGGCGCGTTTGCGGTAGCCGAGCAGGAACAGCTCTTCGTTCAGGTCGGCCAGAGCGGCCTCCTGGCAAGGCATGGCGTCGAAGCTGCGGGCGGTGGCGACCCGCCGCTCCATCAGTATGCGCTCTTCCTGTTCGCTGGCGATGGCCTTTCTCGGCCCTACGCGCAACCAGACTTGCCCCTTGTAGCGCACGGGCGGGAGGTCCGAGGGCTGGACCTCGACCACCGCCACCTGGCCGCCTTCCAGCTCGAACTTAGCGACGGAGAGCGCGGGTATCGGCAGGATGTTGCCGTCGGAACGCAGCGCACCGAGGTTCTGCAAGAGCTGATCGGTCACGACGAGTCCCGACGGCTGGCCTTTGTCATCGACCCCGACCAGCAGATAACCCGGCTGCCGGTGGTTGGGGTAATCGTTGGCAAAGGCGCAGACGGCTTGGGCGAATTTGTCGGTGTTGCCGGTGGATGTGGTGCGCTCGACGCGATCGGCTTCGAGATCGCCCAGCAGGGTTTGCAACTCTTCCCGTGTCAGCATGGAATTTGCGCCCTTTTCAGTAGTTCGCCCAGGTCCAGGTTGATGCTGGTCACCGCCCAGTCGGGCTCCTGGGTGAAGGGGCGGGTTACATAGAAGGGTCCATCATAGCGGTCCCCATCGACCAAGACGATGGCCAGGATGAACTTGTCGGACTGGTTGAGGCCGTAGAGGATTTCATTGCGGGTGACGGTGATTGTGGTCTGGCCCTTGGCGCGGCCCTTGACCTCAATATGACGCGAGGGCGGTAACCGGCCGTCCAGCGCCTTGGGCAGGCTGGTGATATCCCAACCGCACTTCTCGGTCGACACGTCGATGACTTCGTGGCCCAGCGCGCGTTCGGCGTCCATCACGGCGCGCATCGCGACCTGCTCGACGCGGGCCCGCGCGGCGGCGTCAGCCGTCCAGCCGGGCTGGCCCTTGCGTTGCAGCAACAGCCCCTGCGGGATCACCAGCGCGCCGCCCAGGATCACCGGTGTGGCGGAGATGACGTGGCGCCTAGCCAGCAGCTCCTTCTCACGCATCTCGCGGCGGGCGGTCAGGTCATCGATGGTGCGGCGCACGTTCTCCAGTGTCAGACGTACGTCCTTGCCGGCGGCGATGTCGTCCGACAGCTTGATGTAGCGGTCGGACCAGAAGTTGATCTCCTTGACCAGGCGCTCGTGCACGGCCGCCAGCGTCTTGTCGACGGTCTGCTCGCGGCGAACGCGCACCTCGTCAAAATGCTCGGGCACGAGGTGGGTGGAAGCATGGGCCAGCGCCACCTGCTCCAGATCCTTGGCGATCCAGGGGGCCGCGAGCACGTCCTCGATCAGCGCCATATCGGCGGGGGCGAGGGGCTCCAGGTCCAGGTGAGGCGCCCAGCCGGCGTTGATCGCGTTGTCCTTGGGGTCGATCTCGACGAACTGCATGCGACGCGACACCACATGCACCGGGTCGGCGCCTTCCCTGACCGAGTGGTTGATGATGTACATCACCTTCGGCGTCAGACCCATGTCGCTCGGGTCTACGAGCACGGCACCCTGCTTGAGCTTGTTGCGGTGGGCCTCGAGCACCAGGTCGGTGACCGCCTGCATCAGCGGGTGGCCGGGGTGCAGCAGGCTGGCCATCGGCGCGCCGACGCGGTCAGTCAGGCGCACGAAGGGCTTCTCGAAGCAGACGCGCTCGTAGCGGCGGAGTACCGGATCGGCATGGCGGCGGTCGCGCCCGGCGAGTCTCCGGTCGCGCTCGCGGATGATGGCCGGGACGTGGGTGATCTCGTAGCGCCCCGTCTCGCGCGGGCGCAGCTCGCCGCCCAGTTGCTGGAAGGCCTGGCTGAAGAACGACCGGATGAAGAAGGGCTGTAGCTTGCGGGCCTCGGCCTTCTCCATCTCCTCCTTGACGGCGAAGAGGCGCTTCGCGTCCATCACCTCTTCGCACAGGGCGTTGCGCTTGATGATGTCTTCCAGGTGGCGGGTGTCCAGCGCGCCTTCCACCTTGCGCAGCAGGCGGGCGCGGACTTGCGGGTCGGAGCCATAACGGATGGCCTCGATCAGCAGGTCCTTGAGGCTGCGGTCTTCAAACACTTCGCCCAGGATGTCGAAGACGCGGCCGCCCAGGGCTTCGCGTTCGATTTCCAGCTTTTCGAACAGGCGCTGGAAGACGTCACCCTCGCGCGTCTCGGATGCCACCATGTTCCACAAGTGGCAGACCTCGGTCTGGCCGATGCGGTGGATGCGGCCGAAGCGCTGTTCCAGCCGGTTCGGGTTCCAGGGCAGGTCGTAGTTGACCATCAGGTTGGCGTTCTGCAGGTTCACGCCTTCGCCAGCCGCGTCGGTGGCGACGAGCACGCGCGCGGTCGGGTCGTTGCGGAACAGCTCCTGCACCTTGCGGCGTTCCTCGCGCTTGACACCGCCGTGGATCATCACCACGGCTTCCTTGCTGCCGATCAGGCCGCGGATCTTGGTGGCCAGGTAGTTCAGCGTGTCGCGGTGCTCGGTGAAGATGATGAGTTTGCGTAACCTCCCTCCTGCCTCCCCCTGCTGGGGGGAGGAAAAATGCCCTTCCCCAGCGGGGGAGGGTTGGGTGGGGGTTTGCATCTCCGGCGTGTCTTGCAGCAGGCGCGAGAGTTCGTCCCACTTGCGCTCCTGGCCGGAATGCACCACCTCGCGGGCCTGTTCCTCCAGACCTTGAAGGATGATGATCTCGGCCTCGAGCTCCTGAATCGTCTGCGCGGCGGTAGCTTGGTCGACGACGGCTTCCTCGAAGTTCTCGTAATCGTCGGGCGACAGCGCGTCGGCCGCTTCCCAAATATCGTCCGGGAGGCCATTGTTGCCGTTCAGGGTCTCTGCCAGCGATTGACCCCGCTGGCGCAGCTTTTCCTCTTCCACACGGCGCTTGAGTTTGTTGCGACGACGCTTGATGGACTGGTAGATCGCCTCGGGGCTGGAGGCCAGCCGGCGTTGCAGGGCGGTGAGAGCGAAACCCACCGTACCTTTGCGCCCGCCGTCGGCCAGCTGGTCGGCCCTGGCGAACTCGGTCTTCACGTATTCCGTGACCGCCGCGTACAAGGCCGCCTCAAGGTCGGAGAGCTTGTAGTTGACGGTGTAGGCTCGGCGCTCGGGAAACAGCGGCGTGCCGTCGAACTTGAGCAGGTCCTCCTTGACCATGCGGCGCATCAGATCGGTGACGTCGACCTTGTGCGCGCCGTCGCGAAACTTGCCGTAGAAGCGGTCGGCATCCAGCAGGGACATGAACAGCTGGAAGTCCTCCTCCTTACCGTTGTGCGGCGTGGCTGTCATCAGCAGGAAGTGCCTCGTGATCGAGCCAAGCCGCTCGCCGAGCTGGAAACGTTTGGTCTTGTTGATCTTGTTACCGAAGTAGCTGGCGGACAGCTTGTGCGCTTCGTCCACGACGACCAGGTCCCAGAACGAGAGGCGCAGCTTCTCCTGGAGGTCTTCGGCACGGGCCAACTGGTCGACGCGGGCGACCAGCAGGTCGATGTCGTCGAAGGGGTTGCCGCTACGGGATTGCTCCACCTGCTCCCGCGAGAACAGGGTGAAGGACAGCCCGAACTTCTCGAACATTTCGTCCTGCCACTGCTCGACCAGGCTGCCGGGGGCGACGATGAGCACGCGCTTGGCATCGGCCCGCATCAGCAACTCCCGGATGAACAGCCCGGCCATGATGGTCTTGCCGGCTCCCGGGTCGTCCGCCAGCACATAGCGCAGCGGTTGACGCGGCAGCATCGACTCGTAGACCGCGGTGATCTGGTGCGGCAGCGGCTCCACGTTCGAGGTATGCACCGCCATCATCGGGTCGAACAGGTGGGCCAGGTTGATCCGATAGGCCTCGGCGGCGAGCTTGAATGCCTCACCCGGCGCATCGAAGGCCCAGGGACGGCCGGCTTCGGCCAGCGACAGCTTGGCCTCGTCGGCGCGGAACAGCATCCGCTCCAGCAGCTTGCCGTCGGCGGTCTTGTAATAGGCGGTCAGGGCGTTGTCACCGACCGGCTCGGTCGTGACGATGCGCACCACCTGCCCGGGCTCCAGGCCCGAGATGGTGGCGTTCTTCTGGACGTCCTCTAACTTAAGCATTGGGTTCCCCGTTCAATGCTTCCCCCGATCCATGCGTTCAGATCTTCTTTTCCCCGCAGGGGGCGAGGGGAGCCAAAGGGTTATTGGGAAAGAGAAATAGTCAAAAATAGCGTGCGCACATCTCATCTTGCGGACGCGAATAAAGCGACTCGCGAGAAAGAGGATTGGCTTTTTGAAACCAGCAGGAAGGCATGATATTGCCATCGGGCTGGTTATCAATAGGGTTGAGTTTGGTCTTTTGGTCTAACAAATACCCAGATGAAAAGCACCACGCCAATCAGAAGTGGTCCGCCATTTCGTTTTCACCGCCCGCGCCAGACTCACTGGAAAGAGTCTCCTTTCTATGATCAAAGCCCGCGTTCCGGGCGTTTTCGGCTTCTCACGAGGGGTTGTGATACTATGGCCGGGAGTTCCAGTCCAAGGAGGAGGGTATCCGGCACCCTCGATCCCAACCAGCTCGCTGGCCGCCAGTGGACCCAGCGGGAAACCCACCAGCCTGCCGAGAAATACATCCCATGATCCGTCAGAAAAATAAGATCGCCGCTGTGCAAATGGCGTCCAGCCCCAATCTGGGCGCGAATCTCCAGGAAGCCAAAAGACTCATCGCCGAGGCCGCCCGTCTGGGCGCCCAACTCGTGGTCCTACCGGAAAACTTTGCCTTCATGGGCAAACATGAGCGGGATCTGCTCGATCACCGCGAAGAGGAGGGAGGGGGGCCACTCCAGGAATTTCTCAGCCAGACGGCTCGCCGTCACGGCCTCTGGCTGGTGGGGGGCACCATCCCCATGCGGGCCAGGGTTGAGGACAAGGTGCGCGCCGCCTGCCTGGTGTTCGATGATCAGGGGCGACAGGTCGGTCGCTATGACAAGATCCATCTCTTCGATGTCCATCTGTTGCAGACGGACGAGCACTACACCGAATCCGCCGTCATCGAGTCCGGCTCCCGGACCCTGACCCTGGAAACCCCCTTTGGTCGCCTGGGTCTGGCCATCTGCTATGACCTGCGGTTTCCCGAGCTGTTTCGTCGCTTGCTGGATGATGGCGTGGAGCTGATCGCCATGCCGGCGGCTTTTACGGCCGTCACCGGCAAGGCCCATTGGGAGGTGCTATTGCGCGCCCGGGCGATCGAGAACCTGAGTTATTTCGTCGCCGCGGCCCAGGGTGGTTACCATCGCAGTGGGCGGCAGACCTTCGGTCATTCCATGGTGGTCGATCCCTGGGGGAACGTGCTGGCGAAGCTGGCCCGGGGGGCCGGTGTGGTTTGTGCCGAATACGATCCCGATTGCCTGCGGAATATCCGCCGTGCCTTCCCGACCATCGATCACCGCCGCTTGACTTGAAATGTCCCGAACCGGCGCCAGTTGATCGAAGATGAAAGATTTGTTGTGAGATGGGGCCGGTAGCCATGAATGATTCCCTCACGATCGCCCGCCGCCGCCTGCTGGAACCGGCGGGGCTCGGAGACGCTGAACTGGACCGCTTGCTGGGGGTGCTCCTGAGCGCCCGCCTGGATGCGGCCGATGTGTTTTTCCAGAACAGTCGGCTGGAGTCCTGGATGTTGGAAGACGGCATCGTCAAGGAAGGCAGCCACAATATCGAATTCGGTGCCGGGCTGCGGGTCCTGAGCGGTGAAAAGACCGGCTTCGCTTACTCGGATGAACTCCAGTTGCCGATCTTACTGGAGGCGGCCACCACGGCCCGTGCCATCGCCCAGACTGGCCACGAAGGCCGGGTGAAGGTGCGGCAAGGGCTCCAGACAGCTCGGCTCTATCCCGCCATTGACCCGGTGGCTACGCTCACCGAACCGGAAAAGGTGGCGCTCCTGCATCGGGTGGATGCGGCGGCGCGGGCCGCCGATCCGCGGGTGCAACAGGTCATCGTCAGTCTGGCCGCGGTACAGGACATCGTCCTTATCCTCAGCAGCGAGGGTGAACTGAGCGCGGATGTGCGGCCGCTGGTGCGGCTGAATGTCAGCGTCATCGTCGAGCATCAGGGACGGCGCGAGCAGGGTTCCAGCGGCGGTGGGGCGCGTCAGGGTCTGGACTATTTCCTCGCTGAGGACCGTGCCCTGGGCTATGCCCGGGAGGCGGTGCGCCAAGCCCTGGTGAATCTGGAGGCGGTGGAGGCCCCGGCGGGGACCATGACGGTGGTTTTGGGGCCGGGATGGCCCGGGGTGTTGTTGCACGAGGCGGTGGGGCATGGTCTGGAGGGCGACTTCAACCGAAAGGGTACCTCGGCCTTCGCCGGCAAGCTGGGGCAGCGGGTCGCCGCTGCCGGCTGCACCGTGGTGGACGATGGCACCCTGAACGGGCGGCGCGGCTCGCTCAATATCGATGACGAGGGGGTCCCCACCCAGCAAACGGTCCTGATCGAGAAAGGTATCCTGAAAGGCTATATGCAGGACAGACTCAACGCCCGCCTCATGGGAACCAGCTCGACCGGCAATGGCCGGCGTGAATCCTATGCCTATCTGCCCATGCCGCGCATGACCAATACCTATATGTTGCCCGGCGACTATGCCCCGGAGGAGATCCTCGCCTCGGTGGAACGGGGTCTCTATGCGGTGAACTTCGGCGGTGGTCAGGTGGATATCACCTCGGGCAAGTTCGTTTTCTCCGCCAGCGAGGCCTATCTGATCGAGAACGGGCGGGTCACCCGTCCGGTCAAGGGGGCGACCCTCATCGGGAATGGGCCGGATGTACTCACCCGGGTGACCATGGTCGGCAATGATCTCCAGCTCGACCAGGGGGTTGGGAGCTGTGGGAAGGAAGGCCAGAGCATCCCTGTGGGGGTCGGTCAGCCCACTTTGCGGGTCGAAGACCTGACCGTGGGTGGCACCAGTGCCCAGTAGCCCGGTAATGCCGGCGAGGAGGGGACGATGATCGACGCGGCCATGCAACAACGGCAACAGCGTTGCGAACAGATCCTGTCGCGGGCTCTGGCCGAGGCCAAGCGTCTGGGAGCGACCGCGGCCGAAGCCGGGGTGAGCACCGATGCCGGTCTGGCGGTGACGGTGCGCCTGGGTGAGGTGGAGACGGTCGAGCACACCCGCGACAACGGCCTGGGGGTCACGGTGTATTTCGGCACCCGCAAGGGTTCCGCCAGCACCTCGGACCTGAGTCCGGAGGCCCTCGAAGAGACGGTGCGGGCGGCCTGCAACATCGCCCGCTTTACCGCCGAGGACCCCTGCGCCGGTTTGGCGGAGGCCGAACTCATGGCGCGCGAAGTCTTGGATCTGGATCTCTATCATCCCTGGGAGATCGGGGCGGACAGGGCCATCGAACTGGCTCTGGAGTGCGAAGGGGCGGCTCTAGCCCTGGATGAACGCCTGGTCAATTCCGAAGGCGCCAGCTTCAATGCCGAGACCGGGCTGAGCGTCTATGCCAACAGCCATGGGTTTCTCGGCGGCTATCCCAGCAGCCGCTACAGTCTGAGCTGCGCCCTCATCGCCCAGCAGGGCGAGGAGATGCAACGGGATTATTGGTACAGCCTGTCCCGTTGCGGCAGCGAGTTGGAACCCCCGGCCAGGATAGGTGAGCGGGCGGCCACCCGTGCCCTCGCCAGGTTGGGATCACGCCGGTTGCCGACCTGTCGGGCGCCGGTGATCTTTCAGGCGGAGGTCGCCGGCAGCCTGTTGCGCAGCCTGATCTCGGCCATACGCGGCGCCAGTCTGTATCGACGAGCCTCCTTCCTGGTCGACAAGCTGGGGAGCAAAATCTTTCCGGATTTCGTGCGTATCCATGAGAACCCGCATCTGTTGCGTGGCCTGGCCAGCTCCAGTTTCGATGCCGAGGGGGTGGCGACGCGGGCCAGGGATCTGGTGGGGCAGGGCATCCTGCTCGGTTATGTGCTCGACAGCTATTCGGCGCGCAAGCTCGGCCTGCAAACCACCGGCAATGCCGGAGGGGTGCGGAATCTGAGCCTGGATTCCGGCCAGCTCGATCTCGACGGCCTGATCCGCGAGATGGATCGTGGGCTACTGGTGACCGAACTCATGGGGCAGGGAATCAACCTGGTGACCGGGGACTATTCCCGCGGGGCGGCGGGGTTCTGGGTGGAACAGGGGGCGATCCAGTATCCGGTGGAGGAGATCACCATAGCCGGCAATCTGAGCGCCATGTTCGAGCGTCTGGCCGCGGTGGGCACGGATGTGGACCGCCGTGGTGGTATCTATACCGGTTCCTGGTTGATCGACGGCCTGACCATCGCCGGGATCTGAGGCGGCGCTGAGCGCCGCGAATCCCGACGATTTGGGCCACACCAAAGAAATGGTGGATGCCCTAGGCGGGTGCGACCTCTGGATAATGTTGCTCCGAGATGTATCCTACAACTCATTAATTAACAGCCTGGATACTCTTGATGGCCATCATCCTTCAGCCGCGTCCCAACGAAGTCACGATCCAAGTCACGA
>JBPOHE010000156.1:0-22780 GCA_052035915.1 Pseudomonadota bacterium | reverse complement strand
TGGTAACCCATACCTTACCGGAGTTTTCGATGACCTCCCAATCGCGCCCCTCGGGTGCCCCGCATGCGGGGCACCCGAGGGGAACCAAACTACTCAGTTTCTTACACCACTTCCTGGGACACTACCTGGCCCCGAAATGCCCATAATATAAATAAGTATTATCCTTGCAGCGCACAAGGTGAATCGTTTCTGATCTTTTTCGCTGAGTTGGATTCTCCAGCCTGTTTTTCATGGAGGGATAAGGTTCATCGAGACCAGATCGGTGAAGACCAAGGTGGCTCCGGAAAAGGCCTGTTTTTCTCATGCACCTTTATTTCGTTTCCGCGAGCCGTTATTTTGGAGATATCGACTGCGGGGGTGGCAGAATCGGTAGGCGTCCCAGGGATGGTTCGGTGCGACAATCGGCCTTGGTTCCGCAGAGATGGGCCGAGGGGAGCGCGCAACCGCTGATTTTCCGGATCTTGTGCGCCGCAATAACGGGGCCGCATGGTGTAACGGCGCCCACACCTTATAATCGCCCCCTTTCTTTTATTTTTTTACTGTGAACAAGAGGCCATTATCTGATGTCAGCCAGTAAAATCCATTCAAAAACTCTGGTAAATACGGACCAGACGGTCAGCGAAGCCCTGGGCAAGATCCTGCATCACAACTTCGATTATCTGCTGCAGTGGCAGGAGGCGGCCCGATCCTGGGAGAACATCGAGGGGGTACATCAGATGCGGGTCGCCCTGCGTCGGATGCGCTCCGCCCTGAGTTCCTTCCGCTCCGCCGTTCCCAAAACCGTCGCCGCCGACTGGTATGCCGAACTCGGCTGGCTGGCCAGTCAGCTCGGTATGGCCCGGGATCTGGATGTCTTCATCAGCGAGGGGCTGGGGGCCGTCCATGGCAAATTGCCCCTGCCCGGCGAGGAGAAGTTGCTGGCCCTGGCGGAGGCCAGACGCGCAGAGGCGTACAAAACCGTAGTCGCCATGCTGGATAGCGAACGTTATGCCCAGTTCAAGCTGAACTTTCTGGCCTGGGTAGTGGCTCGGGGTTGGGAAAAGGCGGAGCTACCGAAGAAAAATCGCCAGCGGTTGTCCCAGCCGATTCAGCTCTTTGCCCGCCAACAACTGGACCGCCTTGAGGGGCGGGTGTTGGCGGCTGGGGGGACCGTGGATAGAAATTCTGCCGAGCAGATGCACCGCCTGCGCATCGAATGCAAAAAACTGCGCTATGGCGCCGAGTTTTTCATGACCGTCATCCGTGGTCTGGACGAATTCATCGACCACATGCGAGGGCTACAGGATCTGCTCGGTATCCTCAATGACGTGGCCGTCATGAAGCATCTGCTGGCCCATGTGCTGCAAGATCAGGGGGATTCGGAGGTGATGCAGTACGCGGGCGGGCTGGTCGGGTGGCGGACCTGTCAGTATTACGACCTATTGATCACCTTTGACGCGCGCTGGAAGGAATTCGTCAGCGCCAAGCGCAGTTGGTGGACCAAGGATGAGAAACGTCCGTCGTCGACATCAGGGGCCGCCGAACCCCATTCCTAGACGTCCACTTTTCCGGCTTTGTTTCCCGCCGTTGTTCGCGATCTTCTTGGGGGCCTCGCCCGGTCTGGACTGGGCGTTTCCCCTTGTTTCCGGTATCGCGGAAGGGCGAAATACGGGTGATTCTTCGTCAATTGTTAGTGATCGGGGCGATCTTTGGCTACACTTTGGCCGTAACCGCATAAATTGCCCTCGTTCAGTTCGGCGCCGGCGTCGATTTTTGCCAATGTCAATCTGAACGATCAAGGCGTCTCACAAAAGACCGGGATCGCCTAAGAGTGTCCCTCGATACCAGGCCCGGCATGACCTACGCGGTTGAGGTGTAAACCGACTCACTACCTATTCCTCGTTCATTCCAACCACAGACCCTATTGAGAAGCCGTCGATGGAAAATGAAATCACTCCGCCTTTACCGCCGCAGCCGGCAAACCAGGGTGCTGCGCGGATACAACTCCCCCAGCTCCGGAATCAGCTCAAGACAAAGTTGCATAGACTGGCCAAAAAACTGAAACGCTATCGGGCCGAGCAGAGGGCACTGATCACCCAAAAGGATCTGGGGTACACGAATGGACACCTGATCGACCAGAGGTTGTTTCGCCTCAGCGATCGGGTGACCAGCCTGCGTGACGAGATGCGCGTCGTCCGTGAACATGGACGAACGCTGGCGGCCAACCTGGAGGCCCAGGCCAAAGCGGCCAATGGACGGGAGTTGGACCAGGCCCTCGAACGCACGGCGCAACTGGCCCAGCAGACATCCCTCAGTCTGGAACGGGCCGATGCCCTCGCCAGCCGGGTGGAACAGGTCGAGCAGCGGGTGCAAACCCTTACGGAGCTGGCCGATACACTCAATTCCCTGGCGGTGGACAACCTGGCCCAGAATACCCTGACGACAAACCTGCTGGCCGAGCCGGGTGGGAGCTTCCCGCGCCTGACCAATGTGGTCGCCTTCCGCCGCAACGAGGCTCGTAGCCAGCCGGACGATTGGCGGACCCTGGTAGAGTCCCAGCAGCAGGCCATCGAACGACTGGAGCGTCGCCTCAACCTCACGGAAGATACGACGGAAGACCTGGAAGACAAGGATCGCCAACTCGCCGCAACCCTCGACGAGATCGAGGCTCGACAGCAACGTTTACTCGAACAGGCGGGCGATCGGGCGGTGGACGAGGCCGATGAGGCGGTCGTCAGACGGCTACGGCAGTTGGAGGAGGGGAGTGCGACACTCCAGGTCCAGGGTAACCAACTGGCGGTCCAGGTGGCCGATCTGGCTGAGTTCGTGGCGCGGTTGCCCAGGGAGGAAAGAAACGCCGAGGCGGTTCTAATACAAGCCGAGAGTCCGATACCGCCACCCCAGGAGCTGGATATCGGGCCTCTGTGCGATCAAGTCGAGGCCCAGGGCCGAGGGATCCGGGAGGGGGAGACCAGGTTGGCCGCCCTGGAACAGGGGGCGGAGGAGCTCCACCGGGCCATGAACCAGGCGGTACAGGAACTTAGGTCATTGACTGATCGCAGCCATCTGTTGCAGGCGCGGAACAAGGCCATGCAACTCAATATCGATGAGCGGATGGAAGAGGTCCATCGCGCCATCGAGGATCTTTTCAATCAGTTGCAGGCCGTCGGGAAGACCCAGCAGGAGCTGCAGGGAACCACTTCGGGCTTGCAGGCCGGTCTAGGCAAGGCGATCACGGATCTCGATCGCACCGCCTCCCAGCTGGGGCAGTTGGGGAGCAGAGTGTCCGCTGTGGCGGCCCAGGGTACGGATCTCGGGGGTCAGTTGCAGCAATTGCAGGCGGCTCACGCCCAGACCGAATCCAGACTCGAGCGCCAACAGGGCAAGTTCGACCGCCTGGAAGCTGAATTCAACCAGGCGCGTGCCCAGACCGAGAAACACGAGGTGCGGCTGGAACAGCTCGATCGCCGCCAGGAAATGGGGCATGCGACCCAGCAGCGCCTGCGGGACGATGTTTCCGGTCTTCGCCAACGCCTCGCCGATACCGCCAAGGGGTTGGATGATGTCTACCGCGGCACCACGGCCCATCAGGGGGCGCTCTGGTCGGTGGTGATGGTCTTACTGGTGTTGGGTGGCGGTTGGTATTGGAGCCAGTCCCTGGAGCAACGGGGACAGGATCAGTTGCTCCAACAGGATCGAGAGGCCTGGCGGCAGGCCATCGCCCAGCAGGGGGCGGATATCGGTGAACTCAAATCCCGGGTAGCCGCTGAGACGACCCTGCGCGACGACATCGTCAAGCTCACCAATCGGATCAATGAGCAAAAATCTCTCCCGGTCGAGCCATCGCCCCAGGTCCAGACCGGCACCGAGATCGCTGGTATCCGGCAGGAACTCACCGCCTTGCGGGGGGATATCACTCTCTTGCGTACCACCCAGACCGAGCTGGGAGATAGGCTGGCCCGGCCGAGCGGGGAAACCTCGTCTTCCCAGCCCCAAACCGGGGTCGAAACGGCGGGGACGCTCCAGGCCCTGACCGGGATGCGGGATGAATTCGGGCAGATGCGGGGTGAGCAAAACCAGCTTGGCGAACGCATCGAGCGCCTGACGGCGGATCTGACCGCCTTGCGCCAGGCTCGAGCCGAACCGACAGGGATACAACAGACCCTGGCCGGGTTTCAGGGCGATGTTGGTCAGGTACGGGCCGATCAAGGACGGCTTGAGGAGCGCATCGAGCGCCTGACGGCGGATCTGACCGCCTTGCGCCAGACCCAGGCCGATATGGCTGGTCGATTGAACACCAGAAGCCTTCCCTCGACCCCATCCTCCCTCGGCATGGCGGCTATCCAAGGCGAAGACTGGTTGCTGACCCAGGATCCGGGGAGCTACAGCCTGCAGATCTTCGGCGCCTTCACCCAGGGGCCGGTGCTCAAGTTGGCCGCCGCCCATAACTGGAACCGGGAATTGGCGATCTATACCGGGGTCCGGGAAGGTCGTTCCTGGAATATGTTGCTCTATGGGGTGTTCCCTTCCATGGCCGAGGCCCAGGCCGCCATCAGCGAGCTTCCGTCCGAAGTGCGCGTCGGCGGTCCTTGGGCGCGGTCTTTGGCGCGGGTTCAGGAACGTATTCGTCGGCGTTGAGGGGTATCTGTGTCCGTCCGAGCGTGCCGGACATCCAGTAATAACAGAGCTAATGAAAATAACCGATCCACAGGAGAACTCGAGGAGATGAAGCGCAAGCTACTGATTTTGCGCCACGGCAAATCCGACTGGAGCACTTTGAAACCGGATCATGAACGCCCCCTGACCGATCGCGGTCGGGTGGGGGCGCAACGAATCGCCGCTTGGATGCAGGATCGGGGACTGGTTCCAGACCTGGTGGTCAGTTCCCCGGCGGAGCGGGCCCTGGGCACCGCTCAGGCGGCCTGCCGGGTTTTGGGTCTCAAAGAAAAAAAGATCCGCCTCGATGAGCGAATCTACATGGGATCCGTCGAAGATCTGCTGGAGACGCTAGCGGACTGCCCGGCGGAGGCCGAGAAGGTCATGCTGGTCGGGCACAATCCGGGGTTGGAGGGTCTGGTGGCTTACCTTGCCGCCGGTGCCCTGCCCGAGTCCGATGACGGCAAGTTGTTGCCGACCGCCACACTGGCCGTGCTCAAGATCCCCAAGGACTGGGCCAGCCTGCGCCAGGGTGGCGCCGAACTCCTCTCCATTACCCGCCCGGATCAGGTTGCGGAGCTGTTTCGTATCGACACCTCGGCCGGGGCGCGGGAAGTCGAACGTCCGGCCTATTACTATGATCAGTCCGGCGTGATCCCCTATCGGATAATCGAGGGGAAGCTGCAGATACTGGTGGTGTCTTCCCGCCGCGGGACTCGTTGGGTCATCCCGAAAGGGATCAAGGAAGCGGATATGTCACCAGGTGATTCGGCCGCCAAGGAGGCCTGGGAGGAGGCCGGGGTGAAGGGCCGGGTCAGCGACCAGCCCTTGGGCCGGTACAGCTACGAAAAATGGGGTGGCACCTGTAGCGTGGATGTCTACGTCCTGGAAGTGACCGAGTGCGTTGACGAACCGGATCGGGAAGAAGGCCACCGGCGGAGGCTGTGGATGGAAAAGGATGAGGCTATCGCGAGTCTGGAGGAAGCGGGATTGAAGGAGTTGGTCGTCAAACTGGCGCAGCAACTCAAGGCTGGGTAGACCAAGCTGAGGGATAAGGCGATTTTTTTCCGGTAATCGCCTAAGGCGTCTTCGCTCTGCCAGGAAGGATAAGCGCGGGCCAGGCCGCGCCTACAGGCCTCAGCGGTTCCGGGCATAGGCTAAAATTGGCTGGTTTTTGTTCTTTTTTAGAGAACGATGCGGCAATTTCAAGAGGAATTGTTCTCTATCAGAGAACAATGACCGGGCTAAAACGCTCAAGCCCGAGAGCGCCGGAGGGCAATGGGCCAGCCTCTCGCCCGCCAAGTATCGCGATTCCGCTCCCAGATCACTCCGGCGCGGCCGTCTGGGCGCTGTCCTCGACCTTACGTTGCCCTGCGAGAGCCTGAAACCTCTGTAGGGCCTCGCGCAGCTGCTTGATCTGCGAGGATAATTGCTCGACCTGGGTGCGGCGCTCCTTGAGGTCCCGTTCAAAGGCGGTACGCACGCCCTCTCCCACCTGCTGTAGGGTGGTGAGATGCTCTTGGAGGCTGGTGCGAAGTTGCTGTTCCAGATCCGCCAGGCCCCCCTCCACCGCCAGCAGACATTGTCCCAGCAAGCTGTCCCGATTGCGGGAAAATAGAACATAGCCGACGCCGACATAACCCAAGCCGCCCAGTATGAGTCCGGTGATCAGCCCACTGAAGTACCCGCCCAGGAGGAGCAGGGCGAGGGCGGCACCACTCTGGGCGACGCGGTAGATCAGCAGCAGACGTTTGACGCGGGTCAGCGCGGTCTTCGGTTGGACAGATTCCTCGGTACGAATACTGTCCAGGGCGGCCAAGCGTTGCCTGGCCTGTTCCATGGTCTGTTCGCGGCGGCGGCTGAGCCGGTCCTGGGCGGTCTTTTTCAAGAATCTCGGGCGATTGGACAGGACCTCGGCCATCTGTCTGGCTAGTTCCTGCGCCCGCCGGTGGAGTTGGGAAAAATAACGCAGTTGATCCTGGTAGAGGATATTGTTCAGTTCCTGTTGCAGGTGTCCGAAGAACTCCTGTAGCCATTGCTGGATCTCGTGCCCCCCGGCGAGGGCGTTTTTCAAGGTATCGAGCTTGTCCAGCAGGGAAAGATGACCCTCGAAGCGTTTGCGTAGGCGCCTTTTGCCTTCCTCGGTGCGGGCACGGCAAGTGTCCATGGTGATGGCCACCTGTTTGTCCACGTCGACGTCGGTCTGCAGATTGAGGCTCAGACCCTGGAGCTTGCCCAGCAAGATGTCGTCGTGCTGATTGAGCCGCTCATGGTTTTGCAGTAGGTTTTCGAGCCCAGCGACCAGATGCAAAAGGTTGTGGGTCAAAGATTGCATCTTGGTGAACTGTCGCCCTTCCATCACCTGGGTACGCAGGTAATCCCTCAGAGTGCTGATACCGGCGCCGGTTTTGACCGAGACCGGGAAGACCACCGGGTCCTCGATGCCGTCCTTGATGAGCTGTTCACGGATATGCTCCAGGGTGCGCTTGCGTTCCTCCGCCGGTAGGAGGTCGGATTGCTGTAGCACGAAAAGGGTATGACGCTGCCAGTCCCGCTTGATGAAACGCAGGAAATCCCAGGCACTGCCCGTATAGGGGTTCTTGGCGAAAAAGACGAACAGCACCAGATCGCTCTGGGGAATGTAATTCTCGGTGATGATCTGATGCTGGCGGATGATGGAGTTGGTGCCCGGGGTATCGACGATGCTGATGTGTTTGAGGATCGTCTGGGGGAGGAAGAGGCGTTCCTCGAATTCGGAAACCTCGATCCGTTGCGCCTCTTCGCCGTAATTGATCTCCTGAACCTTGGAGGTGCAGGGGGCGGTGTCGACGGCGCACACCTGGGCATCGAGTAGGGCATTGATGAGACTGCTCTTGCCGGATTTGACCTCGCCGACGATGACGAAGAGGAAGGGCTTGAGTGCCCCCGCCGTGAGTTGGTCGATCTCCGCGCTCAGTGCCGGCTCTTCGAGCAGGGTGGCGAGTTGCTGGCCCTGGCGGATGAGTCCAAGTAATTGTTCCTGTTGCTGATTGATCGCGTTCGGCACCAGGTTCTTGTCGAACAGAGATTTGGCGATGCGCAGCATGTGGGTTTCAGGGCTCGTTGCGACAACCGGCAAGGATGGATTCAAGATCACCTAGGGTATCATGAGCCTCTGGGCCCAATAGCAAAATCCACAGAGAAAACGCCTGGCCGGGGTGTCCCAAGTCCTGGATTCGGCGGCAGCCGTCGGAACAGTGGTGTGCGAGGAAGCGTGGCTCAGTATTCACCCTGGACCTCATCCAACCAGATCGAGGATTGAAAGGTCTTGACCTCGGTTCGGAGTTCTTCGCTGGAGGCGGTGAGATGGGTAAGACTCTCTCGACGATCCAACAGATTTTGTCCGCATTTGCCCTGGATGTCTTCGAGCAGGGTCCGCAGCCTTCCCGGCTGGATCAGCAAGGATTGGCGCAGCCTGCGATCGGCTTCCGCCAAGACATTCTCCAAGGCAGTTTTGCTCTGTCTGCCTAGACGTTGGCGACCGTGGAGGGAAAGTCCGTAGCCGATGCCCAGATAACAGCCGGCGGCGAGGACCAGGCCGGTCAGCAGACCGCTGAAATAAAAACCGATCAACAAGCCGGACAGGGTACCGCCGGTCTGGGAGAAACGGTAGACCGAGGACCAGCGGTGGAGCGTCCGCTGGGCCTTCAAGGGCGCCATCAGTGGCTCGGGCAGGGTCTCGTTCCATGTGCTGAGCTTCTGACGGGCACGGCTGAAGCTCTGTTGTCGCCGCCGACCGAGCAGATCCTTGGGTAAAGGTTCCAGTTCGGTGGCGGTCTCCGCCAGCTTCTCCAACTCCTGGAGCGCCGCCTCTTTGAGCTGGCGATTGATCTCCAGGTGTCGGATCTGGGCACGGAAGAGGCAGCGGCTCAGCTCGCTCTGGAGTTGGTCGAAGCGGTCCAGCACCTTGAGGGGGGTCTCCCAGCCGCTGCTCAGACTGTCTAACAAGAGGCTCGGTTGTCGCAGGAAATCGAGGCCTTGCCGTAATGACTGGGGCAGTTTGGATACCAGGAAGAACGAGAAACCGGACGTTCCGGTGTTCTTTTTACTGGCGGCCAGCCTGGTCCCCAGGTGCTCGTCCAGCCAACGGCGAGTCTCCTCGACCTGGTGGCGCACCCGTTGCAGCAGCTCCTGATAGGTCCGCTCGCCTTCCCCCGCCGTTTCATCGAGACGCCGTCTCATCTGGGCCAGCTGTTGTTGGTCCCACTCGAGGATGTGGTGGTGATGCCCGAGCGCCTGATCGAAACGGCGCAGGAAGTGCAGCAGGTTATGGGTGGTGGAGATACTCTTGTTGAATTGGCGGCTCTTCACCACTTCCCGCCGCAGGTAGTCGCGCAGGCTATCCAGTCCATCTCCCGTGAGCACTGAGACCGGAAAGATGGTCGGCTTGGTGACGCCCTCGATTTCCAACTGACGGTTTACCAGACCCAGGGTGCGTTCCAGCTCCCCGGTTTCCAGGAGATCCGTCTGTTGCAGCACGAAAAGAAGGTTGCGTTGCCAGTCATTCTTGATATAGCGGAGGAAGTCCCAGGCGCTGCCGGTGTAAGGGTTCTTGGCGAAGAAGACGAAGAGCACCAGATCGCTCTGGGGGATATAGCCCTCGGTGATACGCTGGTGCTCGCGAACGATGGAATTGGTGCCCGGGGTGTCGACCACGGCGATATGCTTGAGGATGCTGTGGGGCAGGAAGATCCGCTCTTCGTACTCCGAGACCAGATCCTGCTGCTGATGCCGACCGTAGTTGATCTCTTGCACGCGGGTGGTGCAGGGGGTGGTGTCCACCGTACAGACCTGGGCGTCGAGCAGGGCGTTGATGAGACTGCTCTTGCCCGATTTGACCTCGCCGACGATGACGAAGAGAAAGGGCTTGCGGGCGCTGGCGAGCAGTCCCTCGATGGCGGTGTTCAGGGCCGGATCATCCAGGGACTGGGCCAGGGCTCGTCCGCGTTGCACGAATTGCACGACCTGATGGCGGACTCTGGCGATCCTTTGGGATACCAGACGGGGTGCCTGGGGATCAGGAGGTGGATCGGACATGGGATTCGGTGGTCGTTGGTCGTGTCACCTGGAGACGCGGCGTGGATTCCCGGCGTCGATACCCCCGCGGGCCTCAATGCGAAGATCTATGGGAGGCAAAGGCGATCTTGTCCAGGACACCCAGCAACAGGGCGGAGATGACGAAAGTGAGATGCATCACCACATACCACAGTAGCTTGTCATTGGGTATCTGTTGGGCATTCATGAAGGCGCGCAGGAGATGGATGGACGAAATGGCGACGATGGAGGCCGCCACCTTGAGCTTCAGGGTGCCGGCGTCCAGCTTGCCGAGCCAATGGAGCTTTTCCTCATCCGGGGCGACATCGATCCGGGAGACGAAATTCTCGTAGCCGCTGAACATCACCATCACGATCAGGCTGCTTACCAGCACCATATCGATCAGCCCCAGAATGGTCAGCACCAGATCGGATTCGCTGGTGGCGAAAATATGCAACAGGGCGTGAAAGAGTTCGGCAAAGAATTTGATGCCCAAGGCCAGCAGGGCCAGGGAGAGACCAAGATAGACAGGCGCCAGGATCCAGCGGCTGGCAAAGAGGGCTTTTTCGATCAGTCGTTCGAGCATGTGGTTGACCCCAGGTGAGAGACAGGGATTGTAGCAGAGCTGGGGGGCGCCCCGACGGCGGAATATTATCGGTTCAACCCTGGTAACAGAGTTTCCGCCGTGCGTCGGCCGGAGCCGAGCTGCCATTCGATGGAGACATCGCCCAGAAATTCGCCGCAGACCCAGAGGCGATCTCCAAGCCGATGCTGGCGTCGGCCTGGATCGCCGATCGGTGGCGCCTGGCTGGGTATCCCCTCGTCCACAGCTTGGACACCCAGGCATCGCCAAAGCGCCACGTCGCTGCCGAACCATTCTCCAAGTTGCTGCCGCAGCCGCAATTCGAGTTTGTCAGGATGAAGGTCCCGAACCAGGGTATGGACTTGAATCAGTGCCCAATCCGCGGGGGCATAATGGCTGGACAGATTAGATGGACAGATCAGGGAGGTAATCGGACCCTTTCCCTCGCTGTCGATCACCAACAGGGATTCCGATAACGGCGGGGTGGGGGCGGCATAGTGAAAACAGAGGCGGCCCAGATTCAACGGGGGGACTGGTTGTCCCAGTAACCGCGCCGCTTCCCTGGCCGCGGTCGCCACCACCAGGGCGTGGCATTCGTATCTGGTGCCCTCGCGGGTCTGGACCCAACCTTCCCCCAGGGATTCGATCTGGCATTGATAGCGCACCGAGTCGGGATTCAATCCGGCGGCCAGATCCTGAGGGATGGATTCGCCGCCTCGAGCCGGCAGGCTGACCTTGCCGCTCCACCAGGAGACCAGGGCGGATTCAAAGACCCGGCTGGAGAGGCCCAAATCCGGTTCCTGGAAGAGCCCGGCCCAGAGAGGGCGAAAGAGGCGGTCGATGGCGGCTTCGGAGAAACCGATCAATCTGAGCCTGTCCAGGGCCGTCAGCTCCTCCCGGGTGAAAAGTTCCGTGGATGAAAGCCCGAGCAATTGTCGGCGGTAGCCGGCCAGGCGCAGCTTGTCTCCCAGACTGATGAGGGGAAAGAAAAGCGCGCTCGGCAGCGCCTGGGGGCGTTTCCAGGGATCGGAGAGCAGATGGAACCCGCCGTTCCAACGGCAGAGGACCCCTGGCGAGAGGGGGCGGGGATCGAGGGAGGCGAGATTCAACCAGCGTCTGGTTTCCGGTAGGGCTTCATGCAGGAGGTGGAGGCCCTGATCGAGTAAGAAGCCTTGCCGCGACTCGGTGCGCAACCGTCCGCCGGGACGGTCACCTGGCTCCAGCACCAGGACTTCCACCTTGTGTCGCTGCAATTCGCGGGCGCAGGCTAGACCCGCGAGCCCGGCTCCGACCACGACGACTTCCACGTTGATGGTGGTCAAGGGTTCGGTTGAGCGGTTGGAGTGAGAAGATGGGGCTTGAGGAAGTGGGAGGGGGCACCGGCCCCCTCCCGGTCAGACCATCAAACGGCGGCTACTCGCGCAGTCGCTTGCCGAGATTCGATCAAGCGATCGTCGGCGCCCTGGATCTCGATGCGACGCGGCTTCACCGTCTCGGGGATCTCCCGTACCAGATCGATGTTCAGCAGGCCGTCCTTGAGTTCAGCCCCGGAGACGCGCACATAGTCGGCGAGTTGGAACTGACGCTCGAAACTGCGGGTGCCAATGCCCCGATGCAGGAAGCGCCGATCCTTCTCCTCCTCCCGGCGGGCACCGGAAACGGTAAGGAAGTTCTCCTTCACCTGCACGTCCAGGTCGGCCTGATTGAAGCCGGCCACCGCCATGGTGATCCGGTAATGATCCTCGCCCACCAGCTCGATGTTGTAGGGGGGGTAACCGCTGGCATCGGATCGATAGGCGGATTCCATGGCATTAGCCATACGGTCGAAACCGATCATGGTGCGAAACAGAGGTGTAAAGTCGATGGTCGTCATGGTCATATCCTCCAAAGAGCGATACTCGAAATGCGCGTTCATGGAACCGCGCCCTGTCCGGACCCAGTTACGGCATCCGTATCTAAGATATTGGCGACACCCTCGGCTTTTTCAAGAGCATTCGCGGCTTTTCGGCTGAGGCAATCTCGGTCACGGGGTTACCAATCTCTCGTTCAAGAAAAGGACGGGCCAGGGGTGTTGAGCCGATTCATTGTTCTAATAAAAAGAACAATAAAGGTTTTGTTGTTCTTTAAAACAGAACAAAAATGATCTTTTTCAGCCGAGGCCCGGTTTCCCGGGTACCTTTTCAGCGCTGAGTTTGGCCATTGTTGCCCTTGCGGCCCAAAAGGATTTCGCGATTCGCGGATGCCGAGATGGGCCGGGGTGGGCCTACGCACTCATCGCGCCGGCGTTCTCGGTGAATGTAAACCCGGTGTGCGGGGAAGAAGGTCTGGAGGCTGCCGTGGGGCGTAAGCGACAGTCGCGTCCCTCGCGTGTCCCCTGGTTGGATGAGGCGAAGGGAGGCGCGGTTGATCGGCTGGCGCGGTAGTGCGTCGCCTCCCGGACATCAAGACCCGGGTCGCCGCGCGCAATGCGCCGCGACAGGACGTCGACTGCGGTTTACCACCGCCGAGGCGCGCCTCAAGCTCAAGTGGCCTGTATCCCATCCTAGCGTTTGCCACCTTTTCCAGCCGCAGAATGCCTCATCCCTGAACGGAATTCAGGCCATCACTGGGTTTTCCCGGCTCCTTGTGAGGGATGGAAACTCTTGCCCACAAAGATCCCTGAGCCGGGAAGAAGCCCTGGGGTCAGCGCCAGTATTGGGGCGACTGGAAAGACTGATACCCCTTGTCGCCTCCCGGGGGAGGAGGTGGTGGAAGTGGACTGGTCGTTACCGGTGTCTGGATCTGGGCGCTTTCCAGGGCCTGAATACGCTTTTCCAGGTCTTTGGTCGAAGGTCCGGTGTTCGTTTGGGCCGGAGCGGGAGCCGGGGCGGCATAACCCGGCGAGGACGGCATCCCGTATCCCGGGCCTGGAGATACCGGGGGAACCGCTCCATAACCCGGCCCTCCGGTCGGCGGAGCAGAATAACCCGGTGCGGACAGGCCCGGCCCTCCTGGGGGTGGGGCGCCATAACCAGCACCTGGAGCCGGTCCACCGAGCGGAGGGGCACCGTACCCTGGTCCGCCGAGAGGAGGCCCATAGCCGGGTCCGCCCATGGGCGGTGGACCGCCGTAACCGGGGTTACCTCCCGGTCCGGGGTAGCCGTATCCCGCGCCTGGCCCAGGCCCAGGCCCAGGCCCAGGCCCAGGCCCGTAGCGGTCATCGTAATAATCGTCCTTGTCTTTTTTGCCACCGAACCATTTGCCCGGATTCATCATGTTCATCGGATTGAATCCCTCGGCCGCAACGGGCTCGATCTGCGACAAGCCGAGTGCGCCGATGACAGCCATGGCGCCGCAAGAGGCCATCAAGCTCTTGTTCACAGGAGTTCCTCCAACTGACGGATTGTGCTCGTGGGTGGGTCCGCTCCTCGTGGGCAGCGGGCCGGAGTCTGAAAGGGGCAATCTGCTGACATCGGGAAGGGATGGAGTACAGCAAAATCCCTGGCTTAAGTATAAGCCCTATCCGTGTCTTTGTTGGTGGATCTCCTCGGTTGGGGTGTCCTGTCCGAAGGGGAATTCCAGGCTGAATTGGGCCCATTGCCCGGGTTCGGCGGTCGCCCAGACGCGACCTCCATGCCGTTCCAGGATCTGTTGGCACAAATACAGTCCGACCCCGCTGCCCCGGGTGCCGCGGGTGGCGGTGTTGGCGAGCCGGGAGAATTTGCCGAAGAGCCTCGCTCCTTCTTCCTTGGTGAAGCCTTGGCCTTCGTTCCAAAGATGGATTTGGAGTCGATCCGGCCCGATCTGGACGGAGAGTCTGGCCGCTCCCCCTTGTCGCCCATACTTGGCGACGTTGGACAGCAGGTTGGAGAGCACAATCCGCAGCAGTTCGGCGTCCCCCTCGATCGCCAACCTGGTTGGTCCGGTATAGTCGAGCTGGATCTCCCGGGAACTCAGGAGGGGGCGGTTCAATTCGATGGCCGGACTTATGACATCATCGTGCAGATCGATCGGCCCTATGTGCGCCACCAAGTCACCGCTTTCCACCCGGGAGAGGTCCAGGTAGTTCTTCACCATGTCCTGGAGATCCTCGCAGGCACGGCGGATCCGCCGCATAAAGTCCTGGGCCTTCGGCGGGAGTTGCTGCTGGTAGACGGAGAGCATGGCGTCGATCATGGTCTGAATGGCGGCGAGAGGGGATTTGAGTTCGTGGGTGACGAAGCCCAGCATGCCCATATAGTTCTGATTGGCGTGGTGTAATTGAGTATTGGTCTCCGCCAGGGATTGGTTGCGTTCCCGCAGGGCCTGATCACGTTGGACGATAGCGGCCTGCATGCGTTTGAAGGCTTTGACCAGGGAATCTACCTCGTGGAAGCGGCTTCCGGTTTCCAGGCGAGGCTCCCAATCCCCTTCGGCGATCTTGATCGCCGCCTGGTCGAGGGCCGACAAGGGACGGACGATGTACCCGAGGAGGAGCAAGCCGAGAAGAATGGCTACAACGCCGACCAGGGCGACGGTACCCATATAGCTCAGCACCAGTCGCCGGGTGAGATCCGCATAGGGTTGTTCCAAGAGCCCCAGATACAGCATGCCTATGATCCGTCCATCCGGAGATCTGAGCGGGGCGTAGGCCGCCAGGTACCAGGCGTTCACCACCCAGGCCCGATCCTGCCAGATTTGCCCCTCTTTCAGCACCAGCTCTCGCACCTGTGGGGAAACCATGGTCCCGACCGCCCGCGACCCATCCTCCCGCCTCACATTGGTCGCTACCCGCACCCCATCGAGAAAGAGGGTGACGGTACCCAGGGGACGCCCGGCATAGAGATCTTCCACGAACAGCCGGGATCTGAGTTCATCCACCAGACCAGAGTTGTGGTTGAGGGCGATTCCCCCGTACATCAGGGCCTGGACCTGGCCTTGGCCGTCGAAGAGGGGTTGGGCGATCCACCAAAACAGGGCGTCCGTCTCTACGACGGGGGTTCCCGGCTGTGCGCTGATCCGCAAGCTCTCCTGCAGGGCGGTCCCGCCTTCGGTGGCCAGGCGGTCGGCATCGAGCCGCAGGCTGCCCCAACTCGGTGTCCCTTGCCGGGCGATTGCCAAGACGGGATCTTGATCGATCCGAACCCTGACCGCGGGGTCCGGGTATTGTCCGGCGAGGGATTTTCCTTCCACGGAACAGAGGTTGAGGAGGCTGAGTCCCAGTTTCTGCCGGAGTTGTTGGAGATCGGCGGCGAGACTCGGGGAGTCGAGATCGATACCGCGCATCGCCGCGCCGACACGCTCGGCAGTGGTGGCAAGACGCTCACGGTAGAGAATCTGCAGGGTGCCAAGATCGTGGTTGACCCGGGTCTGGGCCTCCCGCAGCAGATTCTGACGGATGAAGGAAACGCCGATCGCCCCGGTGACCAGCGTGGTGAGCAGCACGACGACCAAGAGGGCGCCGAGCAGGGCGTAGCGGAGTTTCCAGCGCCCGGATATCCGGTTATCCGCAGTGCGAGTCGGCATCCGGGGCTCGCGAGGCGACGTCTTTCCGCTCTGGTCGGGGATGGGGATGGCCTGGCCTCGGGAAGAAGAGGGGCGACCTCTCCCCTAGGCCACGGATTGGTCGCTAATGGCTGGTCTGCGGCACCTCGAGCAATTCATCGATCTTCCCCAGCAGTGCCCGTGGCTCCACCGGTTTGTCGAGGAAGGCCCCCACCGGCATGAAGTCATCGCTGATATCGCTGTCGGAGATACTGAAGGCCAGGTTGCTGCGGAGGTTGACCGCCGACAGCATCAATACCGGGATGTGTCTGATCCGCTCGCTCTTGCGCAGGGTGCGGGCCGCCTTGAAGCCGGCCTGGGGATCTTCGGGGAAGATCACATCGAGGATGATGATGTCCGGGTTGGCCTTGACTACATCTTCGATAAGCTGGCCGGTATCGGTTTTTACATCCACGCTGTGGCCATTGGCCTCCAGGATCATGCTCAGGCTGTCGATGATGTCGGGATCGTCGTCGATGATGAGAACGTGCGCCATGGCAACCTCCTTAGCTTTTTGTGGGTTGCAGAAGGGTGAAGGTTAGGGTGAATGTCGTCCCCACGCCAACTTTGCTGGAGACCTGTATCAAGGCGTGATGGAGTCGGGCGATTTCCTTGACGATGGAGAGCCCCAATCCAGTGCCGTTTGGATTATGTTTCACCGCATTGTTACTGCGGAAATGCTCGTCGAAAATGCGTTCCAGATTTCCTTCCGGTATGCCGATCCCGTGGTCCTCGATCGTCAATGAAACCTGATCGGTGGTTCCTGACAGGGAGACTTCAATGGTGCCACCGTCATGGGAATAGTTGATGGCGTTTCTTAGCAGGTTGGAGATCATCGAATGGAGCTGCACCGAGGCTCCCAGGATGTGATAGCTGGGACTCTCCTGGCTCAGGTTGTGAACCTGAATGCCCCGCGTCTGCCCGATGAGGTTGGCCTCCTTGATTTCCTTGACCATAAACCGGCTGAGATCGATGGGAGCGATCGATGCCTCCTCTCCCACCAAGGTGCGCAGATTGCTCAAATGGATGATGTCGGCAATCTTGTTCATCAGCAGATCGGCGCGGGTGCGAACACGCTCCAATACTTGTATGGCCTTTTCGGGAAGTTCCCCACAGTACCCATCGCGCAGGGTATAGATATAACTGTTGATGGCCGCCAGAGGGGCCTTGAGTTCGTGAGTGGCACGCAAGGTGGCCTGAGTCTTTTCCTTGTCGAGCAAGATGAGTTTTTGTTGCGTTTGTTCCACTTCATGCTCCCGCTGCCGGAGGCTGAGGGAGATTTCCGCTACCAAATACCAGCAAAACAGAAAGCTCAGGGTGATGCAGCCGATATAGCCGACCGTGTAATAGGGATCGGCAATGGCTTGGTATTTATAAGAAGTCTCGAAGATGGAGAGCGTCGGTAAAATACCCAGATGCTCCAGTACCATGGGGGAGGCGGCAAATACCACGGCGGTCAGGGTCAGGGTCAGGCTGACGGCGGGACGGCAGAAGAGACTGACCAGGATGATCTCGCTGATAAAGAAAGCCAGGATGGGGAACTCGAAACCTCCGGTGGCATAACTCACCACCGAGAGAACCAGATAATCCGTGCTGGTCTCCGCGATCACGAGGTAACGCACCTGCCGGGTATGGTCGAAGTCTGGTTTGATGGTTTTATTGAAGTAACCGAACAAGAGATTGGTCAGGGCCAGAAACAGCGAAGCGCCCGCCAACAACCGATAGTCGAAGCGCATGGGGACGAGCCGGCTATAGGCCGCCACCGCCAGGCTGAGACAACAGACGACGGCAATCCAACGCAGGGCGACAAACCATCGCAGGCGCACCAGAAGCTCGGTCCGTCGCAGCTCGGTGTCATAGTTGGAGGATCCCCAATCGACGTCGAAGAGTTGTATGAGGCGTTTCATCCCTAACTCCGCCGGGAGGTGGACCCGGCCTCCCTGGGGAGGGCGTTTTCGAGGGCCGCGAGCAAATCGGGAAAGACCGCCAGCATCTGGGCCGACAGCCCGGGAACTGGGGAGAGATCGAAGGGCTGCACGCCGAAGATGCGGATGGAGCTGGTGCAGCCCAGAGAGCGGGCGAGGCCGAGGGCCTCGGCAAGACCGAGGCCGTGAGTGGACAGGGGGTCGTTGCAGATACGCAGACGGGCCGCCTCATCCGCGAACAGACGCCAAACTCCGCCCGCTAACCCCATATCGGCACAGTCGACGATGATGACATCCCGGTCGAGTTCCAGCAGTTCATTGGCGAGGGTGAGGGCGTCCGCATCTTCCCAGAGACGGCATTCCACGGCGTTGGTCGATCCCCGCCCGGCGATGGCTTCAACCAGCCGGAGACCGATTTCGTCGTCCCGGGAAAAGCGACTGCCGACTCCAGCCAGGGTCAAAGGCTTGTCTTGTCCCATCCAATTCCTACCCCGGCTTTGTGTGGTATCCAGGCTTAGTCCTCGAACTCCACATTCAGCATGTGGACGGAACAGGAGATACAGGGATCATAGGCCCGCAACAGCATCTCCATGTGCAGGGTCAGCTCTTCCTTGGACATCGATGGCAACATGCGCGGAACGAAGTCCTTCATATCCTGCTCGATGTTGTTGATGTTCTGACTGGTGGGGATGATGGCGTTGGCGTCGCAGCAGAGCCCCTGATCGTCGAAGGCGTATTCGTGGAAAAGGATGCCCCGGGGCACCTCGGTGGCGCCATAGCCCCGCCCGGCCTGCTTGGTATAACCCAGGTCTTCCTCCACCAGACCCTGATCCAGGGCCTGCTCCAACATCGCCAGACTATCGTGGGCGCAATGCACGATCTCCACCACCTGGGCCACATTGTTCATGTAGGGGTTGTAGCAGGGTACCCGCAGACCCAGATCGGCGGCGGTCTGCTGGGCCGCCGGGTGGAGCTGATCGAAGTTGTTGTTGACCCGCGCCAGGGCGCCCACCGAATAGGCCTCACGATGCCACTTCGACCATTTGGTGGTCGAGTGAGGCACGGTGAACTCGTTGGTGACCCGGCGATACTCGGCGACCGGTACCGACACCTTGGTATCCGAGCTGTAGATGTCGCCGTCGTAGAGGGCATATTCATCCGGATGATGGAGAGAGACGAACTCGGTCTCCCGCTCGTAAGGCGGGATCTTGAGCGTTTTGACGATGGCCACGGTCTCCGCCAGATCCGGCAGAGCGGCCACAAGGCGGTCACGGATCTTGGCCATCTCCTCCAGGCTGGGCAGTTTGCGCCAACCCTTGAGGGTGTTGGACATGGGGTGCAGCGCCCGTCCGCCCATGACGGCGGTGAAGTCGTTGGCCAGTTTCTTCAACCCCAAGGCCCGTTTCACTACCTCGGGATGGGTCTTGATCAGGGGCAAGACGCTGGGTACACCGACGAAGTCCGGCACCGCCAGGAAGTAGACATGCAGGGTATGGCTTTGCAAGAACTGGGAAGCATTGAGTAGCTTGCGCAACAGCAGGGTCTGGGAACTGACCTGCAAGCCGAGGGCATCCTCCACCGCCTTGGTGGCGGCCAGTTGATGACCGACGCAACAGATGCCGCAGATGCGTCCGACGATCCAGGGGACCTCGTGGGGTTGCATGCCACGGGTGAAACTCTCGAAAAAGCGGTTCGCCTCGACGATCTGCAACAACACCTCCTTGACCTCGCCAGCGCGGGTGTCGATGCGGATCGAACCATGGCCCTCGACCCGGGTGACGTGGTTGACGTCGATGGTAAAGGTCTTTGTGGCCGTGTTCATGCCAGCCTCCCCCGGTTGATGTTGTCCGTGCTGCAAAAGAGGTGATAGCGGTTGTGAATCTCCTGATCGGACAGACCCTTTTCCCGCAGCAGTTGCCGATGGGCCTCCAGATTGGCATGGGGCAGGGTACCGCGGCAGCCGTCGCAACGGTAACCGCCGTTGATGCAGACGGCGTTGCAGCCGCCGTAGGTGATCTGCCCCATGCAGGTCTCCCCCCGCTCGAACACGCATTCGTTGCCGTTCATCTTGCATTCCACGCAGACCGCCTTGGACGGAAAGCGGGGGATGGCGCCCAGGAGCAGGGATTTCACCAGATGGAGAAACTCGTTCTTGTCCACCGGGCAGCCGCGCAGCTCGAAATCCACCTTGACCAGATCCTTGAGCGGCCTGACCCGGGTGTGGGCCCACAGCGGCCAGAAGCGAGGATCCTTTTGCACCCGGTCGCGGGCCTCGCTGCCGTAGACCCGTTCCAGATTCTCCGCCGGGGCCTCCAGGTTGGAGCGGGCCTGCACATTACCGTTACAGGCACAGGCGCCGAGAGAGACCAGATAGGTGGCGCGGGCGCGGATGCTGCGCAAGCGATCGGCATCCACCTCCCGGTTGATGCTGCCTTCAATGAAGGCGATATCGAATCTGGGTGCCCGCTCCGAGAGGGCCTCCCGGAACTCGACGATGTCCACCAGGGCGAGGATGTCGAGCATGACGTCTTCGCAGTTGAGGATAGCGAGCTGGCAACCTTCGCAGCTCGCCATATCGAAGAAGGCCACCTTGGGTTTCATGACAAGGCCTCCCTGAGTTTGGCGATGTCGGAGAAGCGGAATACCGGCCCCTCCTGACAGCAGTAAAGATCATTGATCTGACAGTGACCGCATTTGCCGACGCCACATTTCATGCGGCGTTCGAGGTCGACGAAGATGCGTTCGAAGGGTAGATGCCTCGCCGCCAGTTCCATGAGGACGAATTTGTACATCACTGGCGGACCGCAAAGCACCGCGATGGTACGCTCGACATCCATGGGTAGGCTTTGCAGCGGGGCGGTGACCAGCCCGACCTCGCCGTCCCAGGGCATGTGCTGGGTCTCGTTTACCAGCCGAACGACCTGGACGTTGGGGATCTTGCCCCAGGACTTGACCTCGTCACGGAACAACTCGTCGGCGGGGGTGCGACAGCCGCTGACCAAGGTGATACGGCCATAGCGCTCGGCCTGGGTTACCACCGGCTGGATCAGGGAACGTAGCGGTGCCAACCCCAGTCCACCAGCGACGAAGAGGATGTCGTGGCCTTCCAGCTCCCGCAGATGGAACCCGGAACCGAAGGGCCCGCGCACCCCCAACAGATCACCTGGCTTCAGCCCATGGATCACCTGGGTCAGGCTACCGGCGCGGCGGATCACCATCTCCAGGATGTTGTCGTTGCGTGGTCCGCAGGAGATGGAGATGGGGGCCTCGCCGACACCCAGCCGTGACAGCATGACGAATTGCCCAGGGCGATGACCGAGGGGGCGTTCGAGTTCCACCCGGTAGAATTTTTCCCGTTCGGTGATGTCTTGCACCTCGGCGATCCGGGCCATGGTCGGCAGATAGATCGAGTGGTCGAGCCCCATGACGGGTTCTGTTACCACATCCAGGGTGGCCGCCTCGGCCCCGCCCGATGGCCGGCTGGTGGCCTTCGTTTCCTGGCCCTTCGACTTTCGGTGCTTCTTTTTCTTGTCTATGGTTTCGCTCATGCTCCGGCCTCCGCAAGGTCCTTGACGATGTCATAGATGTCAATGCCGGCGGTGCATTGATGACCGCAACGGCCGCAGCCGACGCAGAAACTGCCCAGGCCGAAACGCTTGGTGAGGTACTCGAATTTGCGCTTCACCCGGTGCCGTTGCCGCGCCGTGGCCTCACCGCGGAAATTGTGTCCGCCCGCCACCTCGGCGAAATCCGGCAGCATACAGCCGTCCCAATGGCGTTCGCGCACCCCGCCGGATGGATCCTCGAGTTGCAGATCGTCACGGACATCGAAGCAGTAGCAGGTAGGACAGACCAGGTTGCAGGTGCCACAGGAGAAGCAACGTTCGCTGTGTTTGTGCCAGAGATTGGAATCCCACTGGCGGGCGATGATCTCCGGGAGCTCGTCCACCGACACCGGCAGTTGACGCCCGAAGGGCTGGGCCCGCTGCGCCTCGGCCCAGGCCAGCCGGGATTCGGCGTCATCGCAGGGGGTAAAGCCGGCGTTGGCGACCAGTTCTTCGCCGCGGTCGCTGAGGCATTGGACCAGGATCTCGCCCTCCAGCGGGGTCAGGAACACATCGGCTCCGTCCCGGCTGCGTAGGGAGCCCGCGGCGTCGCAGAAACAGTGTTCGTCGCAGGGTTGCAGGCAATCATGGGCGATGATGGCGGTATGGGAACGGCGCGTGAGGTAGTGGGAATCCTTTTGGCCGCTGTCGAATACCAGATCCATCAAATGGATGGCCTTGAGATCACAGGGACGGACGCCCGCCAGGATGCGGGGGCGGTCGTCCAGGGTCGGGAAGAACTCGATGCGTCCGTCTTCGCTACGACGAAAACGGAACAGCTCTTCCCGAGCCGGAAGCAGAGCCTTCCCCGGCGGCGTGCCGTTGCTGCTGGCACGGAATCCGGGGCGGGGAACCGGGCTGTCGAAGTCCTCGAAATCGAGCTGGGAACGCTCATTCACGGCTTCGAACTGATAGCTGGCGCTGCCGGTTCGTTGGGGGAATAAGACGAGATGGTTGTTCGCGAGTTCGCGAATCCATCCCAAGATGCCGGTTTTGGGTGCCAGAAATGCGCCCATTGCAACCCTCCTTGATCTTCCTTGACCTTCATTTATTGGTATAGGGGTATATAGAGATATTGTTCTAAACGCGGGATGCTCTTTTACCCGAGTAGCCGCGAAGGGACATGGGGGGAAACCCTAACTTAGTGACGGTTCATTGACATCAATCAATTTATGACTAGATACAGCGCCTGAATGGGGCCCGATATCCCGGGGAATACTGGTGGATTGCTGCAAAAGTTTTGAGAGGTTAACCCTCGGCTGAGGCCTCGGTAGGCTTGATGGTGGGGTAGGGGTGTTTGAGCTTGGTCCGGGCCACCCCGTTACTGGATCGCCAATGAATTTCGGTCTGGTGTTGGTTGTGATACCGATTCCTGTTGGGTCTTTACGAATTGGCCGCCGGGGAGCTGGCCCGTCTGCCTGTCGACGCTTCCGGGCATGGGTTCTTTTAGCTGGTTT
>JBPOHE010000086.1:0-25408 GCA_052035915.1 Pseudomonadota bacterium | reverse complement strand
AGGAGAAGCTTCCATTGTACTTGGGCTTTTTCCAGTTCATTCATAACGTCCGTCGCCGAGGCAAATGCCTGTTGGAACCCCTCTTGGCCACCCTGCTGGCATAGCTGACTGGAATCCATCAAGAGCCTTGTCGTTTTGATCTACCACTTGCAGGCGTAGTGTTAACCCATCGTTAGACGAATGTGGCCTGGTCGGAAACGGCGGATGTCGATGTCGATGTTGGCGTCTACGGGATGGGCGCCCGGTCTCTTGATCCCTGGCCATCTTCACTGACAAACAAACCACCCCCTTACCCGCTGATTAGGGATAACCTAATAAGAATTAGTATTATTTGTCTGTGGATCTCTCTCATGGTGTCTTGCCGGGCGTGAGAGAACGATGCCCAAGGCGTTCGGTTACCCATTCATCCTTTCACCCAGCCGCGAACCTGGTCCGGCCCCGGGATGCTACCGGCGTGAACCAGCTTGTCGTCCACCACCACCGCTGGAGTCGACATCACTCCATAGCCAAGGATGGTGGCGATATCCGTGACCTTCTTGAGTTCGATCTCCACACCGGCCTGGCGGGCGGCCTCGCGGATGGCGTTGTAGGTGATCTCGCAATTGCGGCACCCGCTGCCGAGCACTTGGATGCGTTTCATCGCTTGCTTCTCCAGAGGGAAAGAGAAAAAGACGGTCAGGTGGCGATCCAGTTGAATCCCCAACCGACCAGCATGAAGGCCAGCGCCAGGAGGATGCAGAACAGGGCCAGTGCCGGCCAGCGGATGACCCGGCGCAGGATGAGCAGCTCCGGCAGTGAGAGTGTGGCCACGCTCATCATGAAGGCCAGGGTGGTGCCCAGGGCGACACCCTTGCCCAACATGGCCTCGGCGACCGGGATGACACCGGTGGCGTTGGCATAGAGTGGGATACCCAGCAGCACCGCGGCGGGCACCCCATACCAATGATCGCCGCCCAGGTGTTCGAGCACCCAGCTCTCGGGGACATAGCCGTGAAAGAGGGCGCCGACACCGATGCCAAGTACCACCCAGCGCCATAACCGTCCCACCAGGGTGCGTAGTTCGCCCAGGGCGTAACGATGCCGAGCACGCAGGGAGCGGTCGTTTTCTGGGAGGAGGCTCTGCCCCAGGCGGATCTGCCAGACATAGCCCTCCACCCAACGTTCCGGGCGGAAGGCTTGCATGGCGAGGCCACCAAACCAGGCGACGAGCAGTCCGGCGCCGACATAGAGGGCGGTGAGCTGCCAGCCAAGGATGCCGATCAGGATCACCACCGCTACTTCGTTGATCATGGGACTGGCGATGAGGAAGGAAAAGGTGACTCCAAGGGGAATGCCGGCCTCGACGAAGCCGATGAAGAGCGGTACCGAGGAGCAGGAGCAGAAGGGGGTGACCGCACCCAGCCCGACCGCCAGCCCCCGGGCCTGCCAGTCCGGCCGCTGGCGGATGGCGTCACGCACCCGCTCGGGGGTCATGAGCGAGCGCACCAAACCCATGAGATAGATTACCACCAGCAGCAGGCTGAAGATCTTTGCCAGGTCCATGACGAAGAACTGGAGTGCCGGCCCCAGTTGCCCCGTGGGGGAGAGGTTCAACAGCCGATAGGCGACGAGATTACCGATGGAGTCGAACATGGGTGGGATGCGCCCGAAATTTCCTTCAGGAGACCCGATCCTTCAGTCTCCGCCCTTCGGCATGGCCAGGCCCGGCGGCAATTCGGCCTTCACTTCCGGCAGTTTGAACGACAGCAGGGCCGCCGCGATGACGAAGCCGGTAGACCACCAGAGACAGCCCGTCAGACCCTGGGTCTGATAGGCCCAACCCGAGAGCACCGTGCCCACCAGGCGTCCGGCGGCGTTCGCCATGTAATAGAAGCCTACGTTCATGGCCACCTTTTCGAAGTCCGAATAGGCGAGGATCAGATAGGAGTGGACCGCCGAGTTGATGGCGAACACGGCACCGAAGGCCGCCAGCCCGATGATCAGGGAGAGGCTCGGATCATAGCCCTGCATCAGGGCCAGGGCGATGGCGGCGGGGAAGAGCGACAACAACAGCGCCCAGTTGCGCGCGCTCGTGCCCTGGGGTCCACGACCGCCGTGACCCCGGCGCAGCAAGGCCGGGGCGCCGGCTTGGACGAAGCCGTAGCCGATCACCCACAGCGCCAGGAAAGTCCCCACCTCCACCTGATTCCAACCCGCTACCGCCCGCAGAAACACCGGCAGGCCGACCACGAACCAGACATCCCGGGCGCCGAAGAGAAAGAACCGGGCGGCGGAGAGGATGTTGATTTCCCGGGTCTTGGCGAAGATCTGGCTGATCTTCGCCTTGGCCTTGGCGACCCCCAGATCGCCGGGTAGCAACCACCAGGTCCAGAGATAGACCAGGAACAACACCGCCGCCATGCCGCCCAAGGCCCAACGGAAACCCACCAGATAGAGCAGCAGCCCGCCGAGGAAGAAACCGGCGCCCTTGAGGGTGTTCTTGGAGCCGGTGAGCACCGCCACCCACTTGAACAGCCGGGTGTCCGCATTCTCGCCCTTGGGCACCACCAGCTTGACGCTGGATTTGGCGCTCATCTTGTTCAAGTCCTTGGCGATACCGGACAAGGCCATGGCGCTCATCACATAGGCCACGCTCAGCCAGGAGGGATCCACCGTCAGGGCGCCGAGGGCGACCACCTGCAACATCCCGCCGGCGACCATGGTGCGGTTGAGTCCGACATGGGAGGCGATCCAGCCCCCCAGGCCGTTGGTGATGATGCCGAACACCTCGTAGAACAAGAATAAAAAGGCGATCTCCAGCGGGCTGAAGCCCAGATTGTAGAAATGCAGCACCACCAGCATATGGATGGCGCCGTCGGTGAGGGTGAAGGCCCAGTAGGCCGCCGTTACGACCAGGTAGGTGCGTAGCCCCAGGTCCATGCTCACAGCATCCCCGCTACTTTACGGGCGATGTCGATCATACGGTTGGCGTAGCCCCACTCGTTGTCATACCAGGCGTAGATCTTCACCTGGGTGCCGTTCACCACCATGGTGGAGAGGGCGTCGACGATGGAGGAACGCGGATCGTTGAGATAGTCCACCGACACCAGGGGCCGCTCCTCATAGCCGAGGATGCCCTTGAGTTCGCCCTCCGCCGCCGCCTTGAGATAGCCGTTGACCTCCTCCACCGTGACCGGGCGCTTGGCCTCGAAGACGAAATCGGTGAGCGAGGCATTGAGCAGCGGCACCCGTACCGCATGGCCGTTCAGCTTGCCCGTGAGTTCGGGGAAGATCTTGGTGATGGCCCGGGCCGAACCGGTCGAGGTGGGGATCAGCGACAGCCCCAGGGCGCGGGCGCGGCGCAGGTCCTTATGCCCCTTGTCGATGATGGTCTGGGTGTTGGTGATATTGTGGATGGTGGTCATGCTGCCATGCACGATGCCGATCTGTTCGTGCATCACCTTGACCACCGGGGCCAGACAGTTGGTGGTGCAGGAGGCGGCGGTGACGATGGCGTGCCGGGCGGGATCGTAGAGGTGATCGTTGACGCCGTAGACGATGTTCAGTGCCCCCTCCACCGGGCAGGCCACCACCACCTTTTTCACCCCCTGATCCAGATAGGTCTGGAGCTTGTCCATTGTCTTCCATTTGCCGGTGGCCTCGATGACGATGTCGCAGCCGGACCAATCGGTATCGCCGACCGCCAGGTTGGAGCTGTAACCGATCGCCCGACCATCGATGCTCATCTTGCCGCCCACGGCGCCGCACTCATGACCCCAGCGGCCATGGACCGAGTCGAACTGGAGCAGGAAGGCCGAAGCCGCGGCATCACCGGCGATCTCGTTGATGTGGACGAATTCCAGGGCCGCATCACCCCAGGCCGCCCGCAATCCCAGGCGACCCATGCGACCAAAACCATTGATACCGACGCGAACGCTCATAGATTCATCTCCTCGATGTTGGGCCAATAGAAACAGATAGATAGGCTTGGTTGGTTATGTCCCGCCTCGTTCGTACCAGCGGCGGGTACGGGTGACGATGTGCACCACCGACAACATCACCGGCACCTCGATCAAGACCCCGACTACAGTCGCCAGCGCGGCCCCGGAGTCGAAGCCGAACAACACGATCGCCGTGGCCACGGCCAGCTCGAAAAAGTTGCTGGCGCCGATCAGGGCCGAGGGACCAGCCACGCAATGGGCCACCCCGAGCTGGCGGTTGAGCACATAGGCCAGGCCGGCGTTGAAATAGACCTGGATCAGGATGGGCACCGCCAGGATACCGATCACCAGGGGTTGGGCGAGGATCTGTTCGCCCTGAAAGCCGAACAACACCACCAGGGTGGCGAGCAGTGCGGTGAGGGACAGCGGGCCGAGCCGCTCCAGGATGCGTCCCAAGGCCGATTTCCCCCCGCTACGAAGCAAATGGCCCCGCCACCACTGAGCGATGATCACCGGAATCAGGATATAGAGGATCACCGACAGAAAGAGGGTCTCCCAGGGCACCGAGATGGAGGAGAGCCCCAACAGCCACCCCACGATGGGGGCAAAGGCGAAGATCATGATGGAGTCGTTCAAGGCCACCTGGGTCAGGGTGAAATGCGGCTCCCCATCGGAGAGGTTGCTCCAGACGAAGACCATGGCGGTGCAGGGGGCGGCGGCGAGCAGAATCAGTCCGGCGAGGTAGCTGTCGATCTGCCCCGCCGGCAGCCAGGGGGCGAAGAGCCCGCGGATGAAGAGCCAGCCGAGCAGGGCCATGGAAAAAGGCTTCACCGCCCAGTTGACGAACAGGGTGACGCCGACGCCTTTCCAATGTTCCCGCACCCGGTGCAGGGCCGAGAAGTCGATCTTCAGCAGCATGGGCACGATCATCAGCCAGATCAGCGCCGCCACCGGCAGGTTGACCTGGGCGATCTCCAGGCGTCCCAACCAGGTGAAGGGCTGGGGAAACCAATGGCCGAGACCGATCCCGGCGAGGATACAGAGTAAGACCCAGAGACTCAGAAAACGCTCGAAGAAGTTCATGCCGCTGACGGCAGCCTGGGTGGTGGCGATCTCACACTGAATGGACATGCTCTTGCCTCTTGGTGTGATCGGGAATCGGCTGGAGACCTCGGAACCCGGACGGCTATTCCACGGCCATGCGGGCGAGCGCCTGCAACGCCTGACGCAATGGCTGAGAGGGAAGCTCGCTCATCGCGAGGTCGACAAGGCGGCGGATACGCTGCTCCAGGGTCCGGAAGGCGTAGAGAAAGGCCCGGCCGCGCGCCTGCGGGTTCTCCAGCTCCGCCGGATCGGGCACCCCCCAATGGACCTTGATGAAGGCGCCCGACCAGAAGATGGGGCAGGACTTCGCCGCGCTGTCGCAGACCGTGATCAGGACGTCGATGCGTGGCGCACCGCTGGACTCGAACTCGGCGAGATCCTTGCTGCGCAGACCCGCCGTGGCGTAACCCTGCTTCTCCAGCAAGGCGATGGCCTCGGGATGCACCTGTCCCCGGGGGCGACTACCGGCACTGAAGGCGCGAAAGACCTTGCCGCCGAGCTGATTGAGAATGGCCTCGGCCATGATGCTGCGGGCCGAATTGCCGGTGCAGAGAAAGAGGACATGACAGGGTTGGTTGGTCATTTCGCTATAGGACTCGCTCACATCAGTCTCTCGCCTACCAAACCCGACCCATCAAGCGCACTTGGGTGCTCCGGGCCGGTTCGGCATCTCCGCCAGCACCAATAGATCGCGGCTGAAGGGTTCCAGGTTTCCCGCTTCCCCCGCCGTGGCACGCAACACCTCCATCACCCACTCTGGCAGCTCCGGATGGAGGCGGTAATAGATCCAGAGCCCATCGCGGCGATCCGCGACCAGCCCGGCCTCTCGCAATAGCGCCAGATGCCGCGAGATGTGGGGCTGGACCTGACCGATGGCCTGGGTCAACTCACAGACACAGAGTTCGCCATGACTGTGCAAGAGCATGAGACAACGCAGCCGGGTGTCATGGGCGAGGACGGCAAAGAGATTGGTCGGCTCAATATTCATTTTATGAAATATATCTATAGCAAAATATAACGTCAACGGTATATTATAGCCATAATAATCCGCATGATAATTTTTGATTGGCGAGCTGGGCTTGCCGCTACTTGAGGCCGAGCGTCGGTGATCCCCTGGTGGAGATGCGGGTGCGGGAGTTCATTCACGGACGCCATCCATTCTCTCGCTCGACGCGGTGGGTCCGCCGCGAAAGCAATGCCCTCCCTTCAAACCACAATGAAAATGGATTATTTGGTCTACACTCCGTATTTGTGAGCTAAGGATCGCCGCCTACATTCCGACAACATCCTCAGTGGTTCCAGAGGGTATGAACTTTGCCGCAATCCTGACTGCTACGCGGAGGGCTTATGCCGAATACTCGTTCCGCCTCTCCCCCTAAAACCTGTATCTATCTCACTGGCCTCTGGTTTCTCGTATCGGCCCCGGCTTGGAGCCTGAACCTGGATGCGCTCAAGGGAGAAGCCGATAAGGGTGGTGCAGACATCGATCATGCGTCTCTCAGCCTGGTGCAAATGCAGGATTTCGAACGTCAGCTGAAACAACGCATGCCGGGTATGGAGCCCATGTTCAAGGAGCTGGGACCAAACGATCGGGAGAAGGTCCTGGAGGTGTATCGACAGAATCTCGATATTTCCAAATCCTGTCTGAAGATATTGGAACTCTCCCGCGAGGCGGTGCGACGAGAGTACGAACCCAAGAAAAAGTAATACCGCTTCCGATACGGGTAGGTTTCAAAGCCAGGCTTGTGACCAAAACGGACGTCCAACAGCAAACCAAGCTTTCGTGCCGGTACCCCCAAAAAAATCCAAAGAACATATTGAGGAGCGTCCCATGATGATGACCAACCCCTTGCCCTGGTGCTCCCTCGCGATCTTATGCAGCGCGGCCCTCAGTCCGATTCCGGCCCTCGCCGTCGAAGAGATCGCGGTCAAGATCACCGAGGAAATTCCCTACATAACCGTCAATACCGGACAGGAAGAGATCCGGGTCATGCGCATCCAGAACGAAGAACATCAACTTACCGGCGGATTCACCAAGACCTCGCGTAAATGCCCGCCCTTTTGTTTTCAGCCCATGCAGGTGGCGCCCGGGGTCACCACCGTCGGTGAAGTCGAGGTCATCAAGTTCATGGATAACCAGTTTCGTAAGGGAACCGGCTTGATCATCGACTCGCGCCTGTCGGATTGGTATCAGAAAGGCACCATTCCCGGGTCCGTGAATGTTCCTTTCACGATCTTTGATGAGAGTAGCGAGCATTCCAAGGATCTCGCGGAGGCCTTCAAGCTGTTCGGAGTCAAGCCGAAAAGCAAGAGTGACGAGCCGGGTTTCTGGGACAAGCTCTTCGGCAAGGATGCCAAACCATCGAATTGGGATTTCAGCCAAGCCAAGGACCTCCTGATGTTCTGTAACGGTCCCTGGTGCGAGCAATCTCCAACCGCCATCAAGCGAATCCTTTCACTCGGCTATCCGGCGAAAAAGATCTTTTATTACCGCGACGGCATGCAGATGTGGCAATTGGGAGGCTTTACCACCGTTATCCCGAAGCCGAAGAGCTGAGTCACCTTCTGCCTTCCTGATCCAGGCCTTCGCCCGGTGCCCAGGGGTCGGTCTCCGGGAGATCCGAGAGACCGGACTCCAGGACCGCCCGGGCGGTAATCTCGTCCCGGATGGCGGCCCGGCAGTCGGACGTGGCGAGCTCGGGGCGAAGGCTCGGGGTCCCGTCCAAGCGCCTGGATAGAGAACAATATCGGCATATCTTGCGTAGATTGTTCTCGTATCGAGAACGAAAATGGGCCTTTTCCGCCCAGGCCCGAGCCTGGCGGGACGGTTGAAAACACCGTCCCGCGCCGATCACACTGAGTTTCGCCTAGACCGTCTTACTGACGCCGCCGCGTCCTTTCTCCAGCAGCGCGGCATGGGCGGCGGCCAGGCGGGCGATGGGTACCCGGGGGCCGGAGCAGGAGACATAGTTCAGCCCGACGCTGTGGCAAAAACGGATGGACTGGGGATGCCCGCCGTGTTCGCCGCAGATGCCCACCTTGAGGTTGGGGCGCGTGGCGCGGCCCCAGTTCACCGCCAGTTCCATGAGCTTACCGACGCCCTTGACGTCCAATACCTCGAAGGGATTGTCTTGCAGGATGTGTTTGTCGTTGTACATCGGCAGGAATTTGTTCTCGGCGTCCTCGCGGGAGAAGGAGAAGGTTGCCTGGGTGAGGTCGTTGGTGCCGAAGGAGAAGAATTCCGCCACCTCGGCCAGGTTCTCCGCCCGCATGCAGGCGCGCACCACCTCCATCATGGTGCCGAACTCCAGATCCACCTTGACCCCGTAGGCGGTTTCCACCGAGGACTTGATGCCGTCCACATAGGCGCGCACCCGGCAGAGTTCCTGGGCGGTGCAAACCTGGGGCACCATGATCTCGGGGTGCACCCGGATGCCGGCCTTGAGGCATTCGGCGGCGGCTTCGATCACGGCGCGGATCTGCATCGAGTAGATCTCCGGGAAGGTGAGTCCCAGGCGCACGCCGCGATGGCCCAGCATGGGATTCACCTCGTGCAGGGCGCGCACCTTGTGCAGCATGTGCTCCTTCTTCTTGATCGCCTCGTCCACCACCCGCATCTCCGCCAGCTGATGCACCAGGGGGGTGGTATTGGGCGGGTACATGAAGGATAGGGTACCGGCGAGGACGTCCACCCCCCGGGTCAGGCTGCGCAGGTTCCGCAGTTGCTCCAGTTCGTCCGTGAGTTCTTGTTCCGAGGGCAGGAACTCGTGGATCGGCGGGTCCAGGAGGCGGATGGTGACCGGACGCGGCGACATCACCTCGAAAATACCCTTGAAGTCCGAGCGCTGGATGGGCAAGAGGCGGTCGAGGGCGTGTTGGCGCTGTTCCGGGGTTTCCGCCAGAATCATGTCGATGACGATGGGCAGGCGATCGGTGGCATTGAACATGCGTTCGGTGCGGCAGAGCCCGATCCCCATGGCGCCGAAGCGGAGCGCCCGTCTGGCGTCGTCCGGGGTATCGGCGTTGGCCATCACCCGCAGGCGGGCGACCTCGTCGGCCCAGACCAGCAGGATGTCGAGTTCGGGGCTGAAGGCGGCCTCCTTGGTCGGTACCTCGCCGATGTAGACGTCGCCGGTGGTGCCGTCGAGGGTGATGAGGTCGCCTTCCTTGATGCTGTGGTCGCCGACGAAGGCTTGACGCAATTGGACATCGACGCGGATGCCCTCGGCCCCGGCGACGCAGGGCTTGCCCATGCCCCGGGCCACCACGGCGGCGTGGGAGGTCTTGCCGCCCCGGCTGGTGAGGATGCCGGCAGCGGCGAAGAAACCATGGATGTCCTCGGGCTTGGTCTCCTCCCGCACCAGGATGATCCGCTCGCCACCCTTGCCCAGCTTTTCGGCGCGATCGGCGTCGAAGACGGCATGCCCCACCGCCGCTCCGGGCGAGGCGGGCAGACCCCGGGCCACGGGCTTGGCCTTGGCGGTCGGATCCAGTCGGGGGAAAAGTAACTGTTCCAGCATCTCGGGCTGGATACGCAACAGGGCCTCCGGCTTGGAGATCAGCCCCTCCCGCACCATTTCCACCGAGGTGCGTACGCCGGCGGTGGCGTTCATCTTGCCGTTACGGGTTTGCAGACAATAAAGGCGCCCCTTTTCGATGGTGAATTCGAAGTCCTGCACCTCGCGGTAGTGGCGCTCCAGCCTGTGCCGCAACTCCTGCAACTGCCGGTAGAGATCCGGCATCTCCTCATGGAGGGCGTCGATCGGCTTGGGGGTGCGGATACCGGCCACCACGTCCTCGCCCTGGGCGTTGGTAAGATATTCGCCGTAGAGCTTGTTCTCGCCGGTATCGGGATAGCGGGTGAAGCCGACGCCGGTGGCGGAATCTTCGCCCAGATTACCGAACACCATGGCCACCACGTTGACCGCGGTGCCGTTGGCCATCTCCGGGGTGATGCGGTGGTAATTGCGGTAGTCCACCGCCCGCTTGCCCATCCAGGAGTTGAATACCGCCTGGATGGCGATCTCCAGTTGCTCGTAGGGATCCTCGGGGAAGGGATGGCCGGTGGCGCGCTCCAACACTTCTTGAAAACGATCGCTGATCTCCCGCAGATCCCGGGCGCTCAGTTCGAGGTCCTGTTTTACCCCGACCTTGCGCTTCACGTCCTCGAATTCCTCGTCGAATAACTTCTCGTTCACCCCCAGGGCGATCTTGCCGAAGAGTTGGATGAAGCGGCGGTAGGCGTCATAGGCGAAGCGCTCGTTGCCGGTCTGTTGGATGAGTCCCTTGAGGGTGTCGATATTGAGGCCGAGATTGAGGATGGTGTCCATCATCCCGGGCATGGACAGCGCCGAACCCGAACGCACCGAGACCAGCAGGGGATTGGCGGCATCGCCGAAGCCCTTACCGGATTTTTCCTCCACCGCCTTTATGTGTTGACGAACCTCGTCCATCAGGCCCTTGGGAAGTTGTCGCGCCGGATGGGCCAGGTACTCTAGGCAAGTCTCGGTGGTGATGGTGAATCCGGGGGGGACATTGAGACCGATCTGGGTCATCTCGCACAGGTTGGCCCCTTTCCCACCCAGGAGTTGTTTGTTCTTGCCGTCTCCTTCTTCGAAGGAAAACACGCGTTTCTTTGTGGTCATGACGACGTCCATTGCTTGCTCTCGCCTTAAGGACATGAATTTTGGCCTGTCCTGGCGCGCTCGCCGGGCAGGCGCTGACGAGCCGATGGCTCGATGGGGACAGGATAGCAAATGTACTCGGGCTACTTTGCGCCGCCGTGACAACTTCCTGACCTGGATCAGGACGCCTCGGGGCCGTCAAAATTATTAGTAATTAAGTATTGACTAAATTAGTGATCTCTTATAAATTAGCAACCGTCGACCAAGCAGTAACCCAATATCGACACAACGAGAACCACAGAAAGTCGAACCATTTATTAGGAGATGAACAGATGAACAAATTGACCAAAATCGCCGCGATCGTTGCTTTGGTGGGTGCCTCCGCCTCCGCGTCCGCTTGGTGGGGCGGTGGTCCCTGGGGCGGTGGCCCGGGTTGGGGGAACGGCAACAGCTGGAACGATTGGATGGGTGACGGCTGGGGTGACTTCAACATGAACATGAGCGGGTCCGGCTCCGGCCGCGGTTACAACCGGTACAACAACTATTATGGTTACGGTCCCTATGGTTGGGGTGGCCCCTACGGATACGGTGGTGGGTATCCCTATGCCGGCGCTTATGGCTATCCCTACGCCGCTCCAGTCCCCCCGGTCGCTCCCGTAGCCCCGGCGGCGGTTCCGGCCCGATAGTCGCCTGATGGCTTGGGGACGGCCCAAGGCGTCCCCAGCAACACGAACCAGCCAAGACCACAGACAGCACCAGTTTTGAGGAAACGCCCGCATGAACAAGATCCTGACCCTGTTCGCCTTGTCCGCCATCTCCGCTGCGGTGATGGCCGAAGGCACCATCCAGACCCAACCGCAACAGATCATGCCTTATGCGCCTTTTGCCCCGGTATACAGCCTGACGCCGGAGCAACAGCAGGCGATGTTCGAGCAACGGAACAAGGCCGCCCAGGAGGCGTTCGAGGCCCGGCGCCAGCTGTTCGAGCAGGTGGCCGCCGAGCAGACCCGCATAGCTCAGGAACTGACCAAGTCCATGCAGCAGGCCATGGATGAGCAGCGCAAGCAGAACGCGGATATGGCCCACAGCTTCCCAGGGGCCATGCCGCCCTTCGCCGCCCCTGAATTCGCCGGCATGCCCTTCGAGATGCCCGAGCCGCCCATGATGCCGAGCCCCTTCGGCAACGACAGCTTCGCCATGCCGGACTTTCCCAAGTTCCCGGATCTGGCCGGTCTGAGCAAGGAAGAGCGGCGCGCCAAGATGAAGAGCTTTGTCGAGGAGCATCGGCAGGCCATGCAGAAACACCGGGAAGAGGTGCGCAAACAGATGCAAATCGAGCGCGCGACAGCCATGCGCGATGTCCACCCCTTCCTGTAATCTCAACTTGATAGCCTACAGGTGCCCCGCTCAGGCCAGGAGCGGGGTTGGCCTGGCGGTCACCCACCGGGTGAATCCTCCGCTTTCTCCCTCGGTCATGGTGACCGTCACCTTCTGACCACGGCCCGGTTCTCCGACGGGCGATGGCTCTGGCCCGGATCTCCGGACTCACAGCCTTGATCCAGTGCTCCCGCAGGGCGAATTTATCCGGCCATCATCTATCTCCATTCAGTGCTCAGCCCTTATCATTGTCGCCTTGGCTCGGCGACCCGATCGTCACCTGCCGATACACCAAAGCCGATACCCAGGGATGAGTGGGCCTAGCCGGGCTACGAGCAGACAATCCTGTCTTTATTTATCATCCTGGAATCAACAGATAAATTTCCTTATGCTCGATCAGCCCATCTGCCGTCCGGCAAGGAAGGGGGCTCCGGTGCAAATTCGAATAACCGCCCCTCAGGGGGTGATAGACAAAAGTTAAGTGGAGAGCGATGCAGTGAAACAGCAAAACGACGGCAGAAATTGGCAGGAACAGCGGCCATCCAGGGAGACCGAGGAAGGGGGCGGTAATCGCTACGGCGAGCGTCCTCAGGGGGCTGGCCCGCGCCGGGAAGGCGGGCCACCCGGACGAGGACGGGCTGGAGCTGGTGAGTCCGGCGGCTGGCAGAGCCCGGGTCGGGGACGGCGCGACTTCGGTCCACCCAGCCGGGGACGGGACGACTTCCGGGGCGGTGGTTATCCCCGTCGCGACGCTGGTCCCCCTGGAGAGCGCGATGGTCGGCCGGGTGGCTATCGCGGTCGCGATGAGAACCGTCCCCCACGCTCGGAGTGGGAAGATCGTCCACCGCGCCCACGGCGCTTCGAATCCGCTTCCGAACCAAGATCGAACTATGCCCCCCGTTTTTCCGGGGAGCGATCTTTTCGCAATGAGGGTCGCGGTGAGCAATGGGCCTTTGCCCCCCAGCCCCGGGCCCATCAGAAGATGCGCGCCTGGCAGGAAGGGGTGGAGTTGGCCAAATCCGTCTACGAATTGACCACGGCCTTGCCTGCCAGCGAGCAGGCCGGGCTCGGCCTGCAAATGCGCCAGACCGCCGTCGTCATTCCCAGCCGCATCGCCGATGCCGCCGCCCAAACCGGTGGCAGCCGTTTCAACAACATCCTGGCCAACGCCATGGGCGCCTTGGGCGAGCTGGAGACCCAACTCCTGATCGCCCAGTCCCTGGGTCTGGTCGCCGACATCTCATCCCAACAGGCGAAGGTCGATACCCTCTATGCCTTGATCCACGGTCTGCTGCCCCGCCCGGGAAGTGGCCGCGGCGAATAGCCGATTTGGGCTCTCAGGTCGGGCCCGACGGCCCGACCCCGGGGCTCAAGGATTGAGTTCGGCAATCAGGGGAACGGCAGAGTCGGGGAGGCGGGACCGCTTCGAGGTCAAGGTCTCCAACGCGGTCCAGGGTCGATGGGCCGCCCAGTCACCACCGCTCCGCCCATAGAGACTCCGGGCCAGCTCGGCAAGGGCCTCCCGCGCCGGTTCTGGCACCCGGGGCGCCAGGGCTTCCAGGCTGAGGGGAGGGAGGTCCGGCCAGATTGCCCGGCCCCAGTCCAACCAGGCTCCGCGGGCCGCCTGGAGATCCCGAATGGCATAGGCCGCTTGCAGGGCGCGCAAGGTCTTGGCGACAGAGGCCGAGGTAGGTTGATGTTTCTGCACCGCTCGCTGGCCCTGGGTCTTTCTGAAGCGCCAGAGCCATAAAGTACCGACCCAGCCGCCCCCCAACACCAGACTGACCCAGAACCAGGGATTGGCCCCCAGGTTTTGCGGCGGGACGACGATAGCCTCGTGGGGTGCGCAGGGCGCACCATCTTGGTGGGCTAGGTCCACCATGCCCGAGGGCGCGGGACTGTGATCGACCGAGGTCCCGGCCATCACCAGCAGCCGACGCGGCGCGATGCTCGCCACTTCGGCCCGATCGAGCTTGGTGTTCCACCAGGGCAAAGTGATCCCCGGAATCTCATAGCTGCCGGCCCGGGTGGCGAGGATGGCGAGTTTTTCCTGGCGACTGCCGGCGAGGCCATTGGGACCGGCCTGGTCCTTGGTGACCGGCTGATCCGGGTAGATCTTCAGACCCTCGGGAAGTTGTAACCGCGAGGCCAAGTCCGGCAGTTGGGCGGCGCCGAGACCCTCGGCCAGCAGGGCGATGGTCCAGGTGAGGGGTTGGCCCAATTCGACCGGCCCGGTGTTCTTGGACCAGGTATCAGCGAGTTGGAGGCTCTCCGCCGGCAGCCAGGGTTGGTTGGTCGCCCCCTGGGGGATGGGACGCACCTCCAGCTTGAGGGGCTGGGAACGGGCGCGGCGGATTTCCCCAGGACGTCCGAGTAGGGGATCGTTGAAGAGGTTGAAGGGTGAGCGTCCCCGTCCGCCGACCTCGCCCTCGAACAGCAGCGGCGCCAGGGTCAGGGGGCCGGGTTGCTGGGGAAAGATGGCGAAGCGGCGTTCCAGTACGGTGTAGAGCTTACCGCCGCGGCGGCTTTGGTATTGCCGAACCTCACCCAGGGGTTGGATCCCGGCCTCCATCCCCTCCACCTCCGGGTGGCTGAAACGGCGTACCCGGACCTCGCCCAGAGTCTCCGCCACCAGCAGCCTCTGGGTATAGAGGATCTGGGCCTGGACCAGGGGCTTCTCCGGGGTGGCGGTCACCTCAAGGAAAAGCTCCGGGGTGCCCTGGACGCTGGCCTGGGCCGCGGTCTCCACCACCTTGATGTGGATCGGCTGGCTCTGGTCGTTATCGAAGCGGATCGGTGGGATCTGGAGGTCTCCAGCCCGTTTCGCCAACAGGCTGAGACGCCATTCGACCTTGCGGCTGACCTGATTGTTGATGATCTGCACGCTCTGATTCTGGCCGCGTTCGAGGATCTCGAAATCCGGCTGCAAGGGGCTGAAGTCCGGCTCGGTGCTCGTCTCGCTACGCACCTCGAATACCAGCTCGAAGCTCTCGTCCAGACCCACCGGATTGCGCGACAGCCGTGTCTGCACCGAGCCGGCGCTGACCAGGCCCGGGATGAGGGCGAGCAGCAGCAGGGCCGGCCAGCCACGGTAGAGGAGACTGAGCCAGGGGGATGAAGTCACCATGCTTGGTTCTCTCTCGGTGGATTCGGCCTTTGTTGGTATTGATAGAGAAACTTGCGTCGCAGCAACCCGCCCGGGTCATCCGGGATGCGCGCCAACCATTGCTGTAGGGCCTGTTGCTTGGGATCGGTGGGTGATTGGTCTTGAGTGTTGCCGGGGGCCGCGGCGGCCGTCTCGGCTTCGGCTTTTTGCTCGTCTTTTCCGGCTTGGCTGTCCTGCTGTTCCCCCGTCTTGGGCGGCTGATCGGAGGTGGTCGCCGAGGGCTGTTGTTGTGCCGCTTCCGCTCCAGATGGCTCGGCCTCGCTCGCTTTGGCCGCTTGATCCGGGGTGTTGGCGGCGTCTTGAGAGGGCTGGGCTTGCGACCCCTGGGTCTCCTGATTCGGCTGCGGCTGATCGGCTTGACCCGCCTGGGGCGTTTGGTTCTGCTGTTGCTGTTGCTGTTGCTGTTGCTGTTGCTGTTGCTGTTGCTGTTGCTGTTGCTGTTGCTGTTGCTGTTGCTGTTGCTGTTGCTGTTGCTGTTGCTGTTGCAGGGCGCGGGCGACCAGATCGCGGTTGTAACGGGCATCGGCGTGATCCGGTTGCTGTTTCAGGGCGCGGTCATAGGATTGGAGCGACTCCTGGAGTTGACCGGATCTGGCCAGGGCATTGCCCAGGTTGTACTGGGACTCGGTGTCTTCCAGGTCGGCCAATCCCTGGGCGGCGGCCTTGAAGTCTCCGGCCCGGTATTGGGCGGCGGCCTGCCAGCGCGGGTCGCTGAAGGCCCGCGCGGCGCCGGCGGCCTCCCCCTCGGCGAGCAGGCGGGCGCCACGCTGGTCCGGACGCGACCAGAGGTCGTCCCAAGAGAGCGCCATGGCTGGGGATGGCGGACTCCCGAGCCAGACCGCCAGGACCAGCACCAGATAACCGCGACGGAAACCATGGGCGGCGAGAAGCAGCACCGGCAGCAATAGCCAGGGTCCTTCCTCGCGCCAGAGATCCGCCACCTGGGCGGTCTCTTGAGCGCCGTTCAGCCGCGGATCCAGGCTCGGCGCGGTGAGGAAATCGATATCCCGATCATCCAGGGTCAGGAGGGAGAAATGCCCATGACCCGCCGCCGCCAGACGCCTGAGTCCATCCAGCTCCAGCTTGGGGAGCAGGATTTCACCCTGCCCGTCCTTGAGAAAACCGCCCCCCTTGAGGGGGATGGGGGCACCTTCCTGGGTGCCGACCGCGAGCAGATGCAGCCGGTGGCCGGCAGTAACCAGTTTCTGGGCACTGGCGAGGGTGGCCTCGCCGCCGGGATCGTCGCTGATGAGCAGCACCTCCCCATGGGGGATGCCGCCCTGGGACAGCAGATTGACCGCCAGCTCCAGGGCCAGATCCGGGCGGGAGCCCTGGCTGGGCATGAGTTCGGTGGCGAGGGGAGGGATCAGGGCGCTGATGGTGGCGCTGTCGTCGGTGAGCGGGGTGACGGCGAAGGGCTGGGCCGCAAAGACCACCAAGGCGGTCTGACCTTCCCGCCGCCGCCCCAGGATGTCCTTCAATTTGAACTTGGCCCGGGTGAGTCGGCTGGGGCTCAGGTCCGGGCTGTCCATGGAACGGGAGAGATCCAGGGCAATGACCAGGGCCGACTGCCCGCGATAGACAGGTTGCTCAAATCGATGCCAGACCGGCCCGGCGAGGGCGAGGATGACCAGCCACCCGGCAAGGGCGAGGGTGATCAGGGGAAGCCGGCTGGCGCGTCCGCCGCCTTGAAGCAGCAGATAGGGCAGTAATCTGGCATCCACCAGTCGCAGCCAATCGCCTTGTCCGGGGGGGCGGTGCCAGAGTTTCCAGAGAAGGAGTAGCAGTCCCGGGATGGTCAGTAGCCACCAGGGGCGGAGGAAGTGGAAGTCGTTCATGTCCGGCTCCTTGATGGTCGCAGGCGTCCCAGCACCAGCCCGACAGCCAGCAACAGTGCGGCGCTCAAGGGCCAATAAAAAAGGGCCTGCACCGGGCGAAAGACCTGGGTCTCCTGGTCGATGGGTTCGAGTTGGTCGAGCAGGCGATAGATCTCCTCCAGCTCGCGAGCGTCCCGGGCGCGGAAATAACGCCCCCCCGTGGTCTCGGCGATCTTTTGCAGGGTCTTTTCGTCCAGATCCCGGGAGGGATTGACCCGCCGGGTGCCGAACAGGTCCCGCACCAACATCTCGTCGGCGCCGATGCCGATGCTGTAGATCCGTAATCCCTCTTGAGCCGCCAGTTCGGCGGCCCGCAGCGGTTCCACCGCCCCGGCGTTGTTCACCCCGTCGGTGAGCAGGATCAATACCCGGCTGGCGGCCGGGCGGTCCTTCAGGCGTTTCAGGGCCAGGCCCAGGGCGTCGCCGATGGCGGTGGCCTCGGCCCCGGCGAGACCGATGGCGGATTCTTCCAGCAGTCTCTGCACCGTCTCGCGGTCGAAGGTCAGCGGGGCCTGAAGATAGGCCTGCTCACCGAAGAGGATGAGGCCGAGACGATCCCCCTGGCGGCGGCGGATGAAGTCCCCGGCGACGATCTTGATCGCCTGGAGGCGGTTGAGCCGGCGGCCTTGGTAGAGGAAGTCCTCCTCCTTCATGCTCCCCGAGGTGTCTACCGCCAGCATCAGGTCCCGACCCGAACGCGGTAGTTCGATGGGGTCGCCGACCCACTCGGGACGCGCCGCGGCGGTGACCAAGAGCCCCCAGGCCAGGGCGGCGGTGAGTAGTCGCCAGGGGTGATGGAAACGGGAGCGTCCGGTGCCCAGTTCCGCGGCAGGGGCGAAGTCGTCCAACACCGGCACCCGCAAGGCGCCGCCATCGCTTTGGACCGGCGGTAGCCAGAGACGAGCCAGCAGCGGCAGCGGCAGCAGGATGAAGATCCAGGGCCAGCCAAAGCCAATCATCGGCGATCGCGCCCCAAGGCCTTGGCCCAGGCCAGGCAGAGGCTCCGCAGGGCCTGGAGATCCACCTCGATCTTGGGGGCGTAGGGCCCCTGGGCGAGCACCCGACCGACTCCCCGGGTAAAGCCGTCTTGATGGGGGGTGCCGCCAAGGGGGCGATCCAGCCAGGTCAACCAGTCCTCGGCGGTGAGTCCGGCGACCTCATGGCGCGGGAAATGGCCGAGGGCGATGCGGCGCAGCAGTTGGGAGAGATCGGCCAGCAACCTTTGCGGGTTTTCCCGCTCAATCTGTTGGGCAAAGAGTTCGTTCAGCGCCGCCAGCTCGGCGCGTTGTCTCCGCCCTCGAAGATGTCGACGCCATAGCCAGAGAACCGTCACCGCTGCCAGGATCACCAGCCCCAGCAGCAGCCACCAGCCCGGTGCCGGCGGCCACCAGGACACCGGCGGGGGGAGGTGGATATCCCGCAACGGCAGTTCGGGCATGGGGTTCATCGGGGTGGCGGCCTCAGCGCCTGCTGCAAAAGGGGTGGCAAGGCCTGATCGGTGGCGCACTGGAGCAACCGAATCCGGTAGCGATTGGTCAGGCGCTCCAAGGATTCCTGTCGCTGCTGGCAGCCCAGGGCGTAGCGGCGACGCGCCTCGGCCTCATCGCCGTTCACTTGCAGGCTGCGGACGCCGTCGCTGAAGCGGTACAGACCTCCCGCCGCCATGGCCCGTTCCAGGGGGTCATGGATCAGCAGCATGATCAGTTCGCTGTGGCGGGCGAGCTGGGCGAGATGGCCGGCGCACCGCTCGTCCAGATCCCGCCCATCGGTGCAGAGAAAAATCAGACTTCCCGGATGAGAGACCCGCCGCAGACGCGCCAGGGCCGAGGCGGCGGTATCGAGCCTTTGTTCCTGGGCGACGGCTGACTGGGATGGCGCATGATCGGCGAGGGCACGGATGAGATGGAGCACGGCGCGCTGTCCAAGGCGGGGGCGGAGTTCGTTGTGGCTGGTCTCGGAAAAGACCAGACCGCCCACCCGATCGCCCTGGTGACCGGCGCCCCAAGCCAGCAGGGCCGCGGCCCGGGCGGCGACGACACTCTTGAAGGCGCCGTGGGTGGCGAACCACATGGGGGCGCGGAAATCCACCCAGAACAGCACCGAACGCTCCCGTTCCTCCCGGAACAGCTTGGTGTGAGGGCGTCCGGAGCGGGCGGTGACGCGCCAATCCAGGCTGCGCACATCATCGCCGGGTTGATAGGGACGGCTTTCGGCAAACTCCAGGCCGCGACCCTTGAGGGGCGAGATATGACCTCCGGCGAGCGGGGTGCGGATGGGGCCGGCGCGTAAGCTCAGTTGTTCGCCTTCCTGGCGCAGGCGCACCAGAGCGTGGCTGGTCGGACGCACCAGCTCCTCATCGGCCACGGCCTGGACGGTTCGGCTGGGAAAGAGTCTCATCCTTTCTCGCTCGAGCCTCTCAGCCCCAGCCGTCCAGGTCGGGGTGACGACTTCTTATTGATGGTATTCATGTTTGACTGACGACTCGGTTGTGGGGGCGGCCTCGGGCAAATTGCGGTGATACTTCGATTATGTCCGCTGTTGACCAACAGCAGAGTAGGTCGGCAATCCTTTGCCGACACTCCCTGGTCGGCATCAAATGGCGGCAAGGGGTTGCCGCCCTACGAGCTACGAGCTAAATCGCCTTGTGTCCGGTGTTGACCAACAGAAGCCGTCAGGGTTTCCTCGTTATGCCGCCCTGAATACATTTTGTTCTTCCGAGTGAACGGGCGCGGGCGCTGGCCCCTCATCCGCCGATGAGGAATAGAGCCAACAGGAATGGCTATTCGTGTTCAATGGCTCCGGGCATTGGCCGAAAATAGCCATTTCTTGTTCTTATTCTGAGAACAATACGGCATTCTGAGAGGTATTATTCTCCAAAGGAGAACAAAAAACCGGCCTAGAGCGCCCAGGCCCGGAACGTCGACAGGCGGACGAACAGTCGTTGCCTTATTTCACCCATCGAAGGCTCCTGAAGGATTTCGGTCACGGCAAGGGTGGCAGGCCCAGTTCCTTGAGGAACGCATTGTGTTTATCCCTGGCCTTCTCGATGTTCCGCGCCAGGGTGACCAACTCGGTATTGACGGCCTGCAAAACGACTTCTTCTTCTGCCTCGGCCGTGCTGACATAGCGCGAGATGTTCAGGTTGAAATCGTTCTGCTCGATTTCCTCCATGCCTACCCGCCGTGAATAGCGCCTCTCCTCCCGGCGGAACTGGTAGGTGTCGATGATCTTGTCGATGTGCTCGGGCCGCAGTTGGTTCTGCCGTTTGCCTTTCTCGAAGTGCTCGGCGGCGTTGATGAACAGCACGTCATCCGGCTTCTTGCACTTCTTCAGCACCAGGATGCAGACCGGAATGCCGGTGGAGAAGAAGAGGTTGGCCGGCAAGCCGATTACCGTGTCGATGTGGCCATCCTTGAGCAGTTTGGTGCGGATGCGCACCTCCACGCCGCCGCGAAACAGCACCCCATGCGGCAGGATGATGGCCATCACGCCGTCCGGCTTGAGGAAATGAAACCCATGCAGCAGGAAGGCAAAGTCGGCGGCGGACTTGGGCGCCAGGCCGTAGTTCTTGAAGCGCACGTCCTCGCCCAGTGCTTGGGTGGGCTCCCAGCGGTAGCTGAAGGGCGGATTGGCCACCACGGCGTCGAACTTCGGCATCCTGGCCGGGTTGGTCTCGCGCAGCAGGTCCCATTCGTTGAGCAGGGTGTCGCCGTGGAAGATTTCGAACTCGGAATCCTTCACCCCGTGCAGCAGCATGTTCATGCGCGCCAGGTTGTAGGTGGTGATGTTCTTTTCTTGGCCGTGAATCTTGCCGATACCGTGCATGCCCATGCGGTGGCGCACGTTGAGCAGCAACGAACCCGAGCCGCAGGCAAAGTCCAGCACGCTATCCATGTGCTTGCGCTGGCCGGTGGCTGGTTCCTGCCCGTCCAGTGTGACGATGGCGGAAAGGATGCTGGAAATAGGTTGTGGCGTGTAGAACTCGCCCGCCTTTTTGCCCGAGCCGGCGGCAAACTGGCCGATCAGGTACTCATAGGCATCGCCCAGGGTGTCGCTGTCGGTGCTGAACTGCGCCAGCCCCTTGGCGATTTCGCCGATGATCTTGCACAGGCGGGCGTTGCGCTCGGCGTAGGTCTTGCCGAGCTTGTCGGAGGCCAGGTTGATCTCCGAAAACAACCCGCGAAAAGTGCTGGCGAAGGATTCGTTCTCAATGTAATCGAAGCCCTGTTGCAGGGTGTGCAGCAACTCGGCGTCTTGCGTGCGCGCCATCTCCGTGATGTGGCCCCACAGGTATGGCGGCTCGATCACATAATGCACCTTGCGGCGCATCTGTTTCTCGAACTCCGGAATGTCTTTCGGGTTTTCTCTATACCAAACCGCTAGCGGGGCAAAATACCCCCTCCCGCCTTCGGCGGACTCCCCCTTGGCAGGGGGAGAGCTTGGATAGTCCGGCCCCAGTTCCTTTTGCGCGGCGGTCTCAAAGTTGTCCGACAGGTAGCGCAGGAACAAAAAGGCCAGCATGTAGTCGCGGAAGTCGTCCGCGTTCATGGCGCCGCGCAGTTGGTCGGCAATGGCCCAGAGGGTCTTGCCCAGTTGGCCGAGTTGTTCCTGGGTCATGGCATGGCCTCCCACGGGTTGATCACATTGAGGCCAGCCGCCTGGAAGGGCGCAACATCTCGGGTGGCAACCGTAAAGCCGTGAGCGTTCGCAATGGCAGCGATGTAGCCATCAGGCGTGGGGAAGCCCTTGCCGACGGCTCGGGCCGTAACGGCCAGCTCGGCGTAATGCCGGGCCGCGTCGGTATCAAACGCAAGCACGCGATCCCCGAACAGATCCAGCAGGCCATCCAGCATTTGGGTCAGTGCATCCTTGCGCCGACCGGCGGGCAAGGCGCCAATGCCGAACAGCAACTCGGCGAGGGTGACGCTGGTCAGGTAGAGGGTTTCGGTCGCCTGTTTATCCAGCCATGCCAGCACGGCGGGGTTCGGCGCTGCCTTCATCGCCTCGGAAACGACATTGGTATCCAAGACGATCATTCAAACCTCAGGGGTTCAGCCGGGGATTTGTCGCGCACTTGCTCAATGGCCGCGATGTCGTCGTCGGTCAGTCCCACGCGGCGGCCCAGCTCCGCCAGGGCTGTACCCAAGCCCAGCCGTTCCGGCTGAACAGGGTGCTTCAGCGCGCCGCGCAAGCTCCGTTTGTTGGTCGGTGACTGCTCGGCGGACAGTGGCGCTGGCAATACGATGATTTCGACTTCCCGCCCCCAAAACTGTTGGGGTAGCCGGAGGTGAACTTCTCCATTTTCCACGGTTTGAATATGACGAATGGCTTCCATCGGTTAAGTCCTCGCAATTTTGAAAACAGGTTGAAACGAATCGCCCCCAGAATCATCCTTGCCAGGCTTTGATTGTTCCCACGCTCCAGCGTGGGAACACAGCCAGCGACGCTCCAGCGTTTCAGCACCATGAATCAACCTCCATCAGCCCCTTCTGGCCGGAATAGTCGCGTGCGCTCGAATAGCGCCAATGCTCAGGCAAATCCACATACCCGCGTTTCACCGGGTTTTGGTGGATATACTCCAGCTTCTCCCGCATCACCGCTTCACTGAATACCATTTCGGCGTGGGAGCCTTCTTGCCAGAACTGGTATTCGCGGTCGCGCTTGTAGGCGCATTTTGCAAAACGCAGCCGCGTCAGCAGACGCTCTGCCTTGCTCGCCTCCAGCAGCTCGATAAGCCGGGCCGCCGTAAAAGATTTGAAACTGCTTACACACTTGTCCAAGCGCGGCGCCTGGGCCACGAAATGCAGATGATTTTCCAGAATCACATAGCCATAGAGCCGCAACCCGTCATGGGCACGCTGGTGGCTCCAGCTATCCAGAAGAATCTGCACCGCATCCGGGCGGGTGAATACCGGCAACCACTCAACGACCGTACAAGTCAGAAAATGGGGTTTGTCGGGTTCCAGAATCACATAACGGCTTCTGCCCATGGGTCAGGCTCCGTCAAATCTGGACGCTGGAGCGTCGAAAGCGGCATTCCCACGCTGGAGCGTGGGAACGATCAATTTCACCACCCCGCCAGGCTTCGCGTTGTTATTCCCCTCCTCTGGAGGGGTGCCCCGCAGGGGCGGGGTGGTTGCTTTTGGGTCGCGTTGTGCCATTTAACCACCCCGTCAGGCTTCGCCTGCCACCCCTCCAACGGAGGGGAACAACTGCTGCATCAGGCCCTTCTTGTGGATTTTGAGGGCGTAGACCTTCTGGCTTTGGGCGGCGATGAGGTCGTCGAGGGAAGACAGGCAGTCGGCTACCGCCTGTTGTTCACCTTGATCCTGCGGAACGGGCACTGGAATCGTATCGAGCATCGCACGGTTCAGCTTGGGCTGAGCCATACCCGTTAGGTAATCCTCAAGGGAAACCGAGTTTAGATAATCCTCGACAATCTTCTGAACGCACCTGCGGTCAAACTTCAAGACATGTGCGTGATTGTTAACCCATGTCTTTCCTGCAATCGAGAAGGCTATTGGTGTAGTTCTGGCCACCAAATTAGCTCCGTCCTCCGAGATGCAAAGCAAGTCTTCGTCGAAGATGAAGTCGTGGATGTAATCGACTATCCCAGATGCACCGTAGTACGGAATGGCCCCTTTGATTCGGTCGCTTTCTGTTACCGGGATACGCCGATTGTCCAAGTTCACAGCAAGCTCCGATAGCGTCGTCACGGCCCACTCTCCAGCCTCCCGAAACTCAGGAAACCGCAGCCGTGGCGCGGTTTCGCCTTCGCGGGGGAAAAGCTGCTGCATCAGGCCCTTCTTGTGGGTCTTGAGGGCGGTAAGCGCCTGGGTTTCCGCCGCGATCAGTTCGTCGAGGGAAGACAGGCAGTCGGCGATTTTTTGTTGCTCGGCAATCGATGATTCTCCTGTCGGCAGGGGCACTTGAAGCGCCATCAGGTCGCTGTCATTGATGCTCAGCGAACCGTGTGCGCGTGCGCCAACCTGAATGAACTTTCGCAGCCATTGCCCATGCAAATTGCCGAGAAATAGATATTTCAAGTAGGTAGGTACAGGCGACTGACCTTTGACTCGGAAACAGGTGAATATGCTGTTGGGAACGGCAGCCAGTTCACTGCCAGAGTACAGCGCCAAAAATCCTTCCGGGTATTCCTTGGTTGCGCTCTTGTTGTAGGCGAAGTCATTCGGCTTCAGCAGCAAGTAGTTCTTGTAGGAATCGCCCGCAATGACGCGCCCGAACTTGTCTTCTTGACTCACCAAGCCGACACCCGATGTGATGCTCATGGGGATGCAGGCATTACTACCGACCTTCTCGGTAGTGACAGTGGTAACGGTGCCGAGTTCTACTGTTGTCCAGCCACCCTTTTCCCGAAACTCCGGAAACCGCAGCCGTGGCACCAGCGCCGATTTGTTCTCTTCACTCACCGTGTCCGTGTCCTTATTGCTCGTCCGCACGCGGTCAATGTTTGTTGGCAAGCGACACATCCAGCGTCAGCAATTCCAGTTGGTGATGGTCCGCCGTGGCGGCAATGATCGCGTCGGGTAATTTGCCTTTGTGTTTCTGCCGAAAGGCGATGGTGGCGTCTTCAATGGCCGAGGTGATCGGCAAATATTTCATTCTGGACAGAAGTTGCTCGATGGTTTGCCGATCTGCCGGTTTGAGACAGTGATAGCTCAATAATTCCATGCGGGTGATGGCGCTGAAGGCACATTGCATGATGGCGACCTGTCTCTGGGTCAGCAGCGAGATGACCGGTTCGCTGCGACTCAACAATCCGATCACGATGTTGGTGTCCAGAAGAAACCTAGCGCCATTCATCGCGCATTTCCTGTTGAATGCTCAAGGGGTCTTTGTCCGTAAAGGCTTCGATGGCGGGCAGGTCTTTTGCCACATTCACCAATAATTCAGCCGATTGTCTGCTCGATACGTAGTCATCAAGCAATTGGCTGATGATCTGTGCCGGCGTTTGATGCTCCTTGCGCGCAATTTCCAGCAAACGCGATTCGATTTCTTGATCCAATTGCAGTGTCAGCATGGTGTTTTCTCCTGCTTTGGTGAAACAACGGAACGTTCATCGTGTTATCGACACCCCAGGCGAGCACAGACCGCTTCCCGGATGCGAGCCATCGCGCTGTCCGTCAACTGGCCCATTCGCTGAATGACCAGCGAAGTATTCAATGTGATCAACTTATCAGAACGAACAAAGCTCGGCGGATTCAACCTCCAAGTGCACCACGGAGAGTAAGGAGGGCACCGTGAAGAATCAGGTAGGATTGAGGTTACTCAAACCAAAACCTACGGGAGCCTCACGATGCCCTACCATCATCTTACCGA
>JBPOHE010000065.1:0-6865 GCA_052035915.1 Pseudomonadota bacterium | reverse complement strand
TCGTGACTTGGATCGTGACTTCGTTGGGACGCGGCTGAAGGATGATGGCCATCAAGAGTATCCAGGCTGTTAATTAATGAGTTGTAGGATACATCTCGGAGCAACATTATCCAGAGGTCGCACCCGCTTCGTCGTCCAGCGGGGGATCTACTACGAGCTTTGTCTCGCCGACCTGCCGACCGTAAGGGAAGCATTCGAGTCCGCCGGCGAGCTGGATGTCTGGCGGCAATGGCATTGTCTGGCGCTGACCGCCGCTCGCCGGTATGACGAGGCCAGGTCCGAGACGGAGGTCATCGTCGGCGAGGCGCTCAGGCTCCGTCTGCAGCTCCACATAGCCCGGGCCGAGTCACCAGAGGTTTCCGCTGGCCGGCGCCTGGCGGTGGCGGATGCCCTACTGTCGTCCGCGGGCGATCCCGGGACGCTGCTGGAGGCGTGCAATGCCCATGCGGCCGAGGGCGACTGGGCCTTTGTCGCCGAGCACGCGGAGGCATTGATCGCCGCCGTTCCAACACCCGCCATCCTGCGACTCTTGGCGAACGCCGCCTGGAACCGCGGGGACTATCTGGGCTGTCTCGCCGCCCTCGATGATTATCGCCAGGTCTTTCCCGGTGATCGGCTGCCTGCGGACCTGGCCACGCTCCGGGTACGCTGCCAGCGTGCCCTCGGCGATGTCAGCGGCGCCGTGCGCGCCGCCCGCGAGGCCTTCGAGCGCAACCCAGCGCCGGAAGGGTTGATCGAGCTGCTGGATGCCCAGATCCAGGGCGGGGACCTGGAGGGTATGCGCCAGTCGCTGAGACGGATGCTCAGCCTGGACGGGGTGCCAGGGGATACGCTGCTCCGGGCCGCAGAGCTGGCAGGACAGAGCGACCGCGAGCTTGGTGTCTTGCTCTGGCGCAAGGCCACAGAGACCGGCTCGGATGCGCCGGACTTCGCGATCCGCGCCGCCATGACCGGCAGCGCCCTCGGCCTCGGAGACGAGACCGCCCCCTGGTTCCGCCGGATGGCCGAGCTGGCCGAGGCTGGCGCCGGCGGGGCGATGAGCCTGCACATCTCCCAGATGCCGGAATTTATCAGCGCGCACCGGGAAGACAGCGCACGGATCGATGGCCTCTATCGGCGCGGCGAGGTGCCCGTTCACCTGCTTCCCGAGGGGATGTTCCTACCCCTGTCGGGACTGTTCCACGGGATGCCGGAGGCCAACCGCTCCGACCCGGACCCCCTTCGTCAACCGCCAGTCCTGGTGCGCCATGGCGCCCGGCCCATGCAGCACCTCAAGCGCGGCGAGCACCCCAAGGGTCGCCTGATCCTGGACATCACGGCGCTGCTAACCGCGGCGGACATGGACTTGCTCGATTGGGTCGAGGCCCAGTTCAAGCCCCTGTGCCTCACGCCAAACTGGCATCCAATCCTGCGGGACGAGATCCGCCGGCTGCGTCCGACCCAGCCTGAGCGGCTGGCGGCCAAGCGCCGCGTCGCCACCCTGGTTCGCGCCGGTGCCATCGGTTTGGTGGACTTGGCGGCCATGGACCCCCTGCCAGCCGAGCTGAGCGAGCTGGTTGGCGAGCGCCAGACCCGCGAGCTGGCTTATACCCGGGCCATCGGCGGTTGTCTGGTCGACTTTCTGCCGTTGCACGGGCCGGACCTCGCCGATTGGAGGTCGGTCGAGCTGCCGGCGGAATGGCAGACCCGGTTGGCGGGACCGCGGTCGCTGCTCGATCTGGCATGGTCGGAGGGCCTGATCGATGCGTCCGAGCATGCACGGGCATGCCGCCTGTTCGGCTCCCAACCGCCTGATCGCGGGGACCTGCCCAGGCGCGGTGGCGAACTGCTGGCCTCTCCTCCGATCGTCGAGTTGCTAGCTCAGGCCGATGTGCTGCCGGTCTTTGCCCAGCGATTCCGGCTCGTCATGCCGGCGGACCTGTGGCACCAAACCGAGGGCGAGTTGCGCCAACAGGAGCAGAGCGATCGCATGGCGGCCTGGGTGCAGCGGCTGATCGAGCGGGTCGCATCGGGCCTAGACAAAAATATCTACCGCATCCTGCCCAGCCAGCGGCCGCCGGCTCGAGAGCCGGAGCAGCCGATGCACGGGCTGAAAGACCTGCTCGACTACCGGGGCGAGCCGGGGGACCTGATCTGGATCGACGACCGGATGCTGAATGGTTATCCGACTACCGGCACCGGTCGGATCGTCGGTGTGGTCGAGGTCTTGGACTTTCTGCGGGCCAGTGGGGCGATCACTGAGGCTCAGCGGTATGAGCGGCTTGCCCGGCTGCGCGCGGGCAACTATCGCTATATCCCGTTGGAGGAGGGCGAGATCCTGTACTGGTTGGGGCAGGCCCACAGCGACGGCGGGCGACTCCTGGTGCCGCCCCAACTGGAGGTCTTGGCGCGCTACTGGTCTGCCTGTCTCTACCAGTCCGATGCGCTCCAACTCAAGCCGACGGAGCGCCATCCATACGGCGAGCTTGGCTTCGTCGCTGCGTCCCGGAGCGCGGTCGACCGTGCGCTCGGGGCGATCTGGCTCGACCTTCGGCTCAACGACAGGCGCAGGCGCCAGCGCGCGGATTGGCTGCTGGATCGACTCTACGCCGGCCTCGACGACATCCAGCATCTGATCCCGGCTGGGGACCCGAATCGGGACATCAACCTGCAAGGATCGGAGGTGGGCCTGCTCGTCCTGCTTGCCTACACGATGATGCAGGACCGGCTGCCAAAATCCGAATCGGACAAGACGCCGGCCGAACGCTATTTGGAATGGATCTGCGAGCGGGTGGTTGCCTCGCGGCTGCTTGCCGACCCTCAGATTGTTGTCCCTGCGGCAACGATGATCCGCCAATCCATCGCCGGGCTGCTGGGTGACGATTCGGAGCCGGCATACGCGGCGGTCGCCGGGCGCTGGACACTCCGCTTCCTGCGCATCCTGCCCAAAGCTTTGCGCACTGAGCTACACAAGGATCAAGCGTTGATGCAACGCCTGGGTCTGACGGAGCGGACGGTCATCGAGTTCGATGGTCTGCGCTTGCCGAGCTGGGACTTCTGGGAATCCGTCGGGTCTGCGCTCTGCGGCGCGGTACCTATTGTCGAGGATACCGATGAGGACAAGCCGCTGACCCTGTGCCTGGTATCCCCGCCCGATGCCATGCAACCGGTGCTGGAGATGGCCGATGCCAGGGGCAAGCCTATCCGAGGCGGCTATTTCGAGTACAGCGAGATCCTATCTCCCTCCCGTGAGGTGCGCTTGGAGGCGTTGCGGGGGCATCCGCAATGGTGGGATGGGTACCCGGAAGATGGCGAGGCGGTCGAGCGCCTGTTGGCTGGGATCGAGGCACCGGAGCTGCGCATCCGCCGGTTGGAAGGGCTGGCGGCGGGCTCCGCAGATCGCCACTACCTGGGTCTGGAAGCGCAATGGCGGCAAGACAAGGGAATGCACATTGACGGTTGCCTTCCGCCGGGACTCGACGCGATCCTGACCTATGTCCGATGCGCCGATACTCGGGCGACGGGGACCATCGCCCCGGATCGCTGCTGGAAGGCACTGGTCTGCTCCATACCCGTCGAGCGGGGACTAAAGGAGCGGCTGCGCCGAATCGCTCTCCTGCCGAGTGCGCTACCCGATGGGGCGCGAAGCGAGGTCCGGGCATTGGATGCCAAGCCCATTGGGCGGTTGCTCAGCGAGTTGTCGGCGGCGATGCGTGACCCGATGGGGCGGTTGCATCTCCTCGATCTCGCACTCGTCGCCGCCGAGGTCCTGCCGGACGCCCTGAAGATCGCGTAGGCCCAGGTCGAGTATCTATCGGGGCCAGAGTTCGATGCCGACACCGGATTGCTTTTGACGCTGGTCGATATCGGCTATCGGGCACTGGATGGCGCTGAGACCGATACCAGGTCCCCGCCGCCGGTGCGCCTGTTGGCCGCCTGGGTCCATGCCGCGCGCGTTACCGGCATCCTGTTGGCCGGCGGCGCCGATCCTGCGCAGCTTACCGAGCGGTTGCAGCACTGGGTGCCTTTCCCTCACCGGGACATCTATGCCGCGGCCGGGCAGCCGTTTCAGGACCTTGCCTGGCCCTGGAACGTCCACGCCTGCGATTTGAGGTTCGTTGGGCTCGGCGCCATCCTGGGCCGTCACCGCGAGTTGGCCGCGCAGCTCGATCTGCCTGCCGTCCGGACGCGCCTGGATCGGCTGTTGTCCGGCCACCCAGACCCGATGACGGACATGGACCTGTTGCACGATCCCTATCTGCTCTCCAACCGGCTCGGCTGCTTCTGGGGCGGCGACCGGGCTCATGCTCTCGCCGCGCTGGTCGAGCCGGATCTGGCGAACCGCTTCTCGCCCGCGGCCTTTACCAATTACATCGACGATCTTCTCGCCAACCTGACGCAAACCCCGGACGATCCCAACCGCTGGTTCCTGCTCTGGCAGCATGTGGGGCCAGGCCGTCTGGAGCCCGACCCGGCGCGCCGGCTCGACGCCATCCTCGCCGGGCTCGATCTCGATGCCTCGTTCCAAAGAGACCCGATGGTCCTGACGCCGCTGATGGAGCTGGCGGTGCGCCACGCCTCCGACCGAGGGCGTATCGAGGCCATCATCAACCGGTGGGCGGAAGGCATCGACTCTGGTACCTATCCGCTCCCGGGATTCGTCAAGCAGGTCGGCGATAAGGCCCGGGACACCTTCATCGACCGACTGATCCACTGGATGCACGGCCTCGCGACCCGGCACCCGGAAGACCCGGATGCCGAATTCGCACGCCTGCTCGACGGCTTGGCCCTGCGCTCACGGACCATTGCCGCTTACCTGCGCGGCCCCTTGACCAATATCGCGCGCCGCCTGCCCTTCGCACGCCACCGCACCCTGCGCCGATCGCTGCTCTGCGTGCGCAGTCGGCCGGAGCCGTCCGGCGACGGGTCAGGCACACCCTCGGTCGGTATGGGCAAGAACAGGGCTCGCGTCCCTCGGAAGAAGACCAATACGAGGCGAAGCTGACCCGACAGCGGGCGATGTTCGCTCGGCTGACACAAGGATTACGCTCAACTACCAGATACGCCGAATACCCTACTCCGAAAGGATCTCGTCCGCGCTGATCAGGGGCAGGTCTTCCTCCAACGCCAGCGCATCAACTCGGCACGCTCGGACAGCCTGGGGTGATCCATGACCAGCCACAGAAAGCTATGTGTATCCAACAGGATCCTCAACAAAAGTGTTCCATGAGAACGTCCGGTAGCTCGTCGAAATCGGCTCCGATCTTGAACAGGTCCTTGGCCTCTCCCGAACGCCGCTGCACCTGCTTGGACTCCAGCGGGACTGGCCGTACCAGCGGCATGTTGACGCAGGCGATCAGGGCGGTGAATTGGGCTTTGGTCTTGTGGACGACCGGAGGAACGGCGTTATTTCATCACTTCGCCCCCCTCCATCTGTTTGAGCTGGAGGGCTCGTCTATCAGCCTGCCAAGAAGCACCGCAAAGTCGCTTGGGATGATGACTTCCGCGTTAATACCCTCTCCGAATACATTTTAGCTTCCGACTGGTCGGGCTCGGGCGCCGCCCCCGAATCCGCCGCTGAGATGCGGTGGCTCTGGGGGACTTGATCGGAACAGGGCAATCGCGCTATATGGTAGCTGGTCTTAGCTGGCCGAGGAGCAGGCGCAACCGGTACTCATCGTTGAGGGCGGCGCGGAGTTTGCGACGGCGGAGGCTATCGCGCGAGGGACCGTTATGGCGTAGCACATTCAGGGCCATGCGGCGGACGAGCGCCAAGTTTTGGTCGGCGTGGTTGCGCCGTGTCCGACAGGCATCTTCGCCAAATTGCACATCCAGAACCCAATGCTGCTGGTTTTCGATGCCCCAGTGGCCACGGACCGTGGCGGCGAAGCGGTGTTGATCCGTGAGCGAACACAGGAAGTAGCGACATTCGGTGCTAACGTCTTCACCGATGATCCGCGTCGACTCGACGCGCCCGACCGCCTGGAGTCCCGCCCAATGGGGTTTGGCGTCCAGCCAGTCAAGGTGGCGACTGAGGGCATAGCGCCGAATCTCGATGCGCCCATGATCTTTCTCGATGGTTTCCTGGACCGGCAGGCGCCCGCGCGCAATTTCGGTATCGAGCCAGAGTTGGACGTCTTCGCACAAGGTCGGATGGTTATCCTTCAACGCCAAGACATAATCCGCCCCGGCCTCGATGATCGTTTGCGCAATGGCTTTTTGGCAACCCATCGCATCAATGGAAACGATGGCACCTTGCAGATCGAGCAACGTCAAAAGATCGGGAATCGCAGTGATCTCATTGGACTTCTCGGCGACGCCCTGCTGCGCCAACACCCAGCGGGCTTGTCCGGCAAACGCACTGACCAGATGGACCGCCGGGTTTGTCCCCTCGCGGCTGCCCCGGAGGGTTTTACCATCAATACAAACCTGCTCACCGGCCAAACGTGGCAACGCGGTCGTTGCCCAAGTGGTGAACGCCGCCCGAAACGCGACCGGATCGATTCGTCCCATCACCTCACTCAGGGTATCGTGCGAGGGAATCCCATTGGACAACGATAACCCTAGACCGCCCTGCAGCCACGCGACTTTCTCTTCGGCAAACGCTTCCATGCCCACCCAATCCTCGACCCCGCTGAGTACCGCGCACAGCACAATCATCAAAATATCATGCAGGGAATGCAGTTTGTTCCGAGTCTCGCGACGCGGATCGGGTAGATCGGCAAAATAGGGGCGTGGGTCGAGTAGGCAAGGTTGCATGGGAAAGCTCCACAAGATCGGTAGCACCCCCCCTTATCCAGTCTCTCCATCTGTTGTCAACTCCCCACATAGCGCGATTGCCCTGGGTGGTCGGATCGATGAAGTTGACGCCCCACCGCTCTCGGCG
>JBPOHE010000177.1:0-26406 GCA_052035915.1 Pseudomonadota bacterium | reverse complement strand
GGCCTGCCGATCGCGATCCATGAATTTCTCTACCCTCTTTGCCAGGGTTATGACTCTGTCGCCATGCGCGCCGACGTCGAACTCGGCGGCACCGACCAGAAATTCAATCTGCTGGTGGGCCGTCAGTTGCAGGCCAGCTATGGCCAGGAGCCCCAGGTGGTCATCACCATGCCGATCCTGGAGGGGCTGGACGGGGTGCAGAAGATGTCCAAGTCCCTGGGCAATTATGTCGGCATCAAGGAACCGGCGGACGAGATCTTCGGCAAACTCATGTCCATTTCCGACGACCTCATGTGGCGCTACCTCGAACTGCTCAGCCGTCGCCCCATGGCGGAGATCCGGGGCTGGCGCCAAGCCACCCAAACTGCGGGGCTTAACCCGCGGGACGTCAAGATTCGGCTGGCGGAAGAGATGGTGGAGCGATTCCACGGACCCGAAGCGGCCCGGGCGGCGACCCAGGCCTTTTTCGCCCGCTTCAGCCAGGGAGAAATCCCCGCCGATCTGGAAGAGATCCAGATCCAGGGCGGCGAGGACGGCCTCCTCATCGGCAACCTGCTCAAACAGGCGGGGTTGGTGGACAGCACCTCCGAGGCCTTGCGCCTGATCCAACAGGGGGCGGTGAAGATCGACGGCGAACGGGTGTCGGAGAAAAGCCTGCGTTGCCCGGCGGGCAGCGCTCATGTCTACCAGGTCGGCAAGCGGCGGGTGGCGAAAATCAAGATCGGTCGCTGATTTGACCCCACCCCTCGCCTGCCCTGAGCGGGTCGGAGGGGGGAAGGGAGATTCGTGGTTCCAAGAGAGCCCGGGGTTACTTCTTTCTGATTAGCCAATTATTTCAGCGAGAAAGAGATGGGCCGTCATTCCAACCAGCCTCTTCGCCGCCGATGAGGAACAACCGAATAAGCCTCGGCATCACGCTGAGAAAAGACCCAAGAGGAAACCATCCTCAGTCAGCCTTCCGGGCATTGACGAAAAACGACCATTTTTCGTTCTCCTTTCAAGAACAATATCAAAATATAAGCGGCATTGTTCTCCATGGAAGAACGAAAAATCGGCTACACACGCCCAGGCCCGGAAGCCATGCGGGGTGTAGGCGTCTCCTCGGACTGGATCCGGGGATTGCCGGCGCTCCTGCCATAGGAAGACCCCAGCCCGACTCGTCGGAAGCCTGATCGGCGGGGATTTCCAGGATGAGCCCATGCTTCTCACCTGGCGCCCGTCGAGGAATGTGGACGAGAAATTTGGATGTCTCAGTATCGCCCCGGTCCGGTATCATCCCGCTGCAGAATCCACAGCCCTCGGACCGCCATGAAATATCAGAATATCCTGCAAACCATCGGCCAAACGCCCAGCGTGCGACTCAACAAGGTGCCCGATCTGTCGTCGTCCGAACTTTGGGTCAAGCTGGAAAGCTTCAATCCGGGAGGTTCGGTCAAGGACAGGCCAGCGCTGAACATGATCGAAGACGCCGAGCGCCGCGGCCGGCTCCATCCGGGGGCCACCATCGTCGAACCCACCTCGGGTAATACAGGCATCGGCCTGGCCATGGTCGCCGCGGTCAAAGGCTATCGGGCCGTGCTGGTGATGGCCGAGGACATGAGCGCGGAGCGCAAATCCCTGATGCGGGCCTTCGGTGCCGAATTGATCCTCACTCCGGCGGAGTTGGGCACCAAGGGAGCGTTGGAAGAGGCGCGCCGGCTGGAGAAGGAAAAAGGCTGGTGTTGCATCGGCCAACACTTCAACCCGGCGAATCCGGAGTCCCACCGCAGCACGGCGGACGAGATCTGGGAGGATTTCGGCCAGAATCTCCAGGCTATCGTCTGCACCACCGGCACCGGTGGCACCATCACCGGGCTCGGCCGCTATCTCAAACCCCGCAACCCCGATCTACGCATCATCGCCACCGAACCCGCGGACGCCCCCATCCTCTCCAAGGGGATCGGCGGCAAGCACAAGATCATGGGGACAGCGCCCAGCTTCATCCCCGAGATCCTCGATACCGGGATTTACGACGAGGTGATCCCCATCACCACCGCCGAGGCCTACGACACCGCCCGTTTTCTCGCCCAGGAAGAAGGTATCTTTGCTGGCATCTCTTCGGGGGCGGCGGTCGCGGGCATGATCAAGCTGGCCCGCCGGGCGGATTTCCAACACGGATGTCTGCTGGCCATCTTGCCGGATACGGGTGAACGCTACCTCAGCACCGATCTCTGGAGCCATGCATCCTGAGAGTTCCGGGCTGAGCTAGACTTGAAGCGAGAAGCCCTGATACCTCCTTTCGGAATCCTGTCGCTTTGGAGAAACCTCCATGGGTACCCCCAACAAGCCTGATACCATAGATCGCCTGGTCGGCGCCTACGAGAAGATGCTGGAGCGTGTTCAAACCGGCTGGGATCGGGCCGGCCATGGGGTCCCCTCCCTGGGCCACGCCCTCGACCAGGCCCGGGAAAAGGCGGTGGAGCTGGAAGAGCTCACCCGGGAGGAGGCGGACAAGATCGCCGAATACCTGGAACGGGATATCAAAAACGCGGCGGCCTTTCTCGCCGAGGGCGAGACCACGCTGAGTTCCTGGCTGCGCTTCGATCTCGAGCTGATCGAGGAGCGGCTGCGGGATCTCCTGGTCAGCGTCGCCGATAAGACCAGGCTGGAACTGGAGACTCTGGCCGAAGAGGCGCAGTTCGCCGATCTCTACTGTACCGGCGAGATCTCCGGGCCGGGAACCCTGGTCTGTCAACAATGCGGCCAGGAGATGCATTTCCACGCCGCCGGACACATCCCCCCCTGCCCCACTTGCCATGCCACCGAGTTCAGGCGACGGGAGGCCCAACTCGAGGAAGCCGATACCCCTGACACGGAATCCTGAATCCCGACAATCTGTCCGAGTTGTCGACACCTCTGGAAGGCGTTTCCGGAGGTGGCGAGTTTTCCTACTGAAGTGCTCTGCGTTGCTTGGTCTTTTGGGGTATCCTAAGGACCCATGCCGATGAACCCGAGCCCTGCGGCCCAGACCGAATGAGAGAGATTCCAGACATCAACGAGACCGAGCGCTGGATCATAACGACCACCCTGCGCGAACGTTATGGCCAGGATATGGACCTTCAGCTTGCGGACAGCGAGATACGACTGAATCCCTCGGACCGCGAAACGACCTCGATACCCACCTTCTTCTGGCAGGCGGACACTTGCCACTTCGTGGTCTTCAAGACCGGCGAGCGCCGCTATCGCTGCCAGTTTTTCTATCGCGGCTTTCAGCAATACGGCACAGGTATTCACGAATACGACGATCTTGCCGAGTGTGTCGTCAGCCTTCTGCAAGCTCAGGCCGACTATGCGGCCGAAGAGGCAGGAGATATCAGGAGACGCCGACGCTGAACGCCCCGAGGTGCTGCCAGACAGCCACAAGCCCAGATATTGACCTACCATAGCTGTTCAGGGAGTCATGATGAGCCAGAAAAATGCCTTTTATGCCCAGTCCGGCGGCGTCACCGCCGTGATCAATGCCTCGGCGTGCGGGGTGATCCAGACGGCCCGCCAATACCCGGAGCGGATCGGCACCGTGCTGGCCGGTCGCAACGGCATCATCGGTGCGCTGACCGAGGATCTGATCGATACCGGCCTCGAATCCGACGCGGCTATCGCCGCCCTGCGTTATACCCCTTCCGGGGCCTTCGGCTCCTGCCGCTACAAGTTGAAAAGCCTGGAAGCCAACAGACGTGAGTACGAACGCCTGATCGAGGTCTTCAAGGCCCACGACATCGGCTACTTCTTCTACAACGGCGGTGGCGATTCGGCGGATACCTGCTACAAGGTCTCCCAGTTGTCCGAGACCATGGGCTATCCGGTACAGGCCATCCATGTGCCCAAGACCGTGGACAACGATCTGCCCATCACCGACAACTGCCCCGGCTTCGGTTCGGTAGCCAAATACATCGCCGTCTCCACCCTGGAGGCGAGCTACGACGTCCGTTCCATGGCGAAAACCTCCACCAAGATTTTCGTCATCGAGGTGATGGGTCGGCATGCCGGGTGGATCGCCGCCGCTGGCGGCCTGGTGGCCGATCACGACATCCCGGTGGTGATCCTCTTCCCCGAGGTGGAGTTCGATCAGGAGCGCTTTCTCGCCAAGGTGAAGGCGAATGTGGAGCAGTACGATTTCTGCACCGTGGTCGTCTCCGAGGGTGCCCATTGGCCAGACGGTCGCTTCCTCGCCGAGCAGGGCACTCGCGACGCCTTCGGCCATGCCCAGCTTGGCGGTGCCGCGCCGGTGGTGGCTAACATGATCAAGGAGTCGCTCGGCTACAAGTTTCACTGGGCAGTGGCGGATTATCTCCAGCGGGCGGCCCGTCACCTGGCCTCCAAGACCGATGTCGAGCAGGCCTATGCCATGGGTAAGGCGGCGGTGGAATTCGCCCTCGCCGGGCATAATTCGGTGATGCCCGCGGTGGTACGCACCTCTTCCAGCCCCTATGCCTGGGAGGTGGGTATGGCGCCTCTGTCCCAGGTAGCCAACGTCGAGAAGTTCATGCCCAGAGGATTCATCAGCGAGGATGGCTTCGGCATCACCCCGGCCTGCCGGGAGTACCTGATTCCGCTCATCCAGGGCGAAGACTATCCGCCTTACCAGGATGGCCTACCGGCCTATGTACGACTCTTGAACCAGTCGGTGGCCAAGAAATTGCCGGGAAGCTTCGTGCTTTGATCGGCGCCAAGACATGCATGGGGATCTCGTCATCCCCGGTATGTGGACTGTAGTAGCAGGAGCAGTTCGATGACCCTGGATAAAGCCCGGGAACTCATCCAGACCCAATTGGCCTTCGGCGGCGGGTACAATCGCAACGCCGTGCGCCTCATCCTGGCGGAGATCCACAAGGATCACGGTCAGCGTGGGGTAGACCAATTGATCAGGGAACTGGGGCTCGAGCAGGCCTTCGGGTTGCGACCGGGTACGGACTTTTCACGGGTCGCGGGTTAGTTTCATCAACGTCAAACAAAGGGGAGATCATTCATGACTCTGTCGCTCATATTCGCCTTGGCCTGTGCCGTTGTGGCATTGGTCTATGGCTTCATATCCGTCAAATGGATCCTGCAGCAACCCGACGGCAACGAACGGATGCGGCAGATCGCCTCCGCGGTGCAGGAAGGCGCCAAGGCCTATCTGAACCGGCAGTACACCACCATCGCCATCGTCGGCGTGGTTCTTTTCCTGCTCCTCGGCTTCGGGCTGAAGAACTGGTACACCGCGATCGGTTTCCTGATCGGCGCCGTCCTCTCCGGGGCCACCGGGTACATCGGCATGAACATCTCGGTGCGGGCCAATGTGCGCACCGCCCAGGCCGCCCATAACGGCCTCAATGCCGCGCTGCAGCTCGCCTTCCGCGGCGGCGCCATCACCGGCATGCTGGTGGTCGGTCTCGGTCTGCTCGGTGTGGCCGGTTACTTCACCGTCCTCAAGTCCATGGGCATGAGCACCGACCACATCCTCCACGCCCTGGTCGGCCTCGGCTTCGGTGGTTCTCTCATCTCCATCTTCGCCCGACTGGGCGGCGGCATCTTCACCAAGGGCGCCGACGTCGGTGCCGATCTGGTAGGCAAGGTCGAAGCCGGCATCCCCGAGGACGACCCGCGCAACCCGGCGGTGATCGCCGACAATGTGGGCGACAATGTAGGCGACTGCGCCGGCATGGCCGCCGACCTCTTCGAGACCTATGCGGTGACCCTGATCGCCACCATGTTGCTTGGCGGTCTGCTGATCAAGGGCAACGACGCCGCCGTGGTCTATCCCCTGGTGCTGGGTGGTCTGTCCATCGTCGCCTCGGTGATCGGTACTTACTTCGTCAAGGCCGAACCCGGTAAGAAGATCATGACCGCTCTCTACCGCGGGGTCATCGTTTCCGGCGCCATCGCCGCCGTAGCCTTCCTGCCCCTGACCTGGTTCATGATGAAGGGCATTCCCGGTTATTCCTGGGTGGGCATTTACGGTTCCGCCCTCATCGGTCTGGTCCTCACCGCGCTGATGGTGGTCATCACCGAGTATTACACCGCCACCGAGTTCTCCCCGGTGCGCCACATCGCCCAGGCCTCCACCACCGGACACGGCACCAACATCATCGCCGGGCTGGCGGTCTCCATGAAGGCCACCGCCCTGCCGGTGCTGGCGGTCTGTATCGCCATCTGGGCCGCCTATGATCTGGCCGGTCTCTATGGCATCGCCATCGCCGCCACCTCGATGCTGTCCATGACCGGCATGGTCGTGGCGCTGGATGCCTATGGTCCCATCACCGACAACGCCGGCGGTATCGCCGAGATGGCCGAACTGCCGAAAGAGATCCGCAACATCACCGACCCCCTGGATGCCGTGGGCAATACCACCAAGGCGGTGACCAAGGGCTACGCCATCGGTTCCGCCGGTCTGGCGGCGCTGGTGCTGTTCGCCGACTACACCCATGCCCTGGAGGCCCAGGGTATCAAGGCGATGTTCGACCTCTCCGATCACATGGTGATCATCGGCCTCTTCATCGGCGGCCTGGTCCCCTACCTCTTCGGTTCCATGGCGATGGAGGCCGTGGGTCGCGCCGCCGGTTCGGTGGTGATCGAGGTGCGGCGTCAGTTCCGCGAGATCGCCGGCATCATGGAGGGCAAGGCCAAGCCAGACTACTCCAAGGCGGTGGACATGCTGACCAAGGCCGCCATCAAGGAGATGATGTTGCCCTCGCTGTTGCCGGTCCTCATCCCGGTAGTCGTGGGTGTCGTCCTCGGTCCCAAGGCCCTCGGCGGTATTTTGATGGGTACCATCATCACCGGTCTCTTCGTGGCCATCTCCATGACTACCGGTGGCGGTGCCTGGGACAATGCTAAGAAATACATCGAAGACGGCAATCTGGGCGGCAAGGGTTCGGATACCCATAAAGCGGCCGTCACCGGAGACACCGTCGGCGATCCCTACAAGGACACCGCCGGTCCCGCGGTGAACCCGCTGATCAAGATCATCAACATCGTCGCCCTGTTGATCGTACCCATACTCTAACAACCAGCAACCGTTTTACTGGGCTCCTGACGCATGTGGGAGCCCAGCCTTCAAGAGGTCCTCGCGGACCTCTTTTTTTGTCGGAAAACGCTTCAACCTGGGATTCGGGGTATGATGAATCCCTCGCCGAATGAACGCTTGGGTATCCCAGATGCCTGATTTGACCCATTTCGATCAGAGTGGTGCCGCTCACATGGTGGATGTGGGCGGGAAGGACAGTCGCCACCGTGTGGCCATTGCCGCCGGCTGGATTCGGATGCAGCCCGAGACCCTGAGGTTGATCCGGGAAGGTGGGCATAAAAAGGGCGATGTCCTCGGCATCGCCCGCATCGCCGGCATTATGGCTGCCAAGAAAACCGCCGAGCTGATTCCCTTGTGCCATCCCCTCGCCCTGACCCATATCGCCATAGATCTGGAGTTCGAGGATCTGGGCGTTCGCTGCCGCACCCGGGTGGAAACTCGGGGCCAAACCGGGGTGGAGATGGAGGCCCTCTGCGCCACCCAGGTAGCCTTGCTCACCATTTACGATATGTGCAAGGCCGTGGATCGGGGCATGAGCATTGAGCAGGTCTGCCTGCTGGAAAAATCAGGTGGGAAATCCGGTGATTGGCGCAGATCTACGACTTAATTACCTGACTTTTTGCCATGGAGTTGTCCCATCTCAAAGAAGAAGGGATAAGGCGCTGATACTGTACTCCCCAAACGACAGTGACGGATTCTCGTCTTGCCCCGCGGTCCCTGGCCAGGTCCCTGTGTCCGTCACCGGGCGTTCATACCAACGTTCCTTATTAATAGACTTGAACACAAACCACCGGGTGATCGGTCACCCATACTGGAGACGCCGATGACGAAGAAATTCATTGAATGGTCCAACCAACTGAGTGTCGGGCTCGAAGAGATCGATGAGCAACATAAAATGCTCGCCGGCATGGTGAATGAGATGCACGAGGCGATCCAGGAACACCATGCCGCAGAAGTGGTACGCGGCATTCTCGACCGTTTGGCCTCTTACACTCAGACCCATTTTCTGGTCGAAGAAAGCCTGATGCGGATACTCAATTATCCTCGTTATGAAGAGCATAAGAAGGAACACGATGCCCTCATCTTCCAGGTCAAGGAGCTCCAACAAAAGCTGGACGATGGCAAGGTATCCATCAACTTCGAACTGATGTATTTCCTCAAGGTCTGGCTGACCAAACACATCATGGAAAGCGACAGGGCCTATTCCAAGCATTTTTTGAACGCTGGAGCCTCGGCGACCTTGAAGAAAAAGTCCTGGGTAAGCAAATTGTGGGATACCTTGAATAAGGATATGTGACCCGGCGCTGAATACTGTGCCAGGGAAGGCGCCGGACCGATTCCGGGCCTGGGATGACAAACCTTGATTCCCCGGGCTTATTCATAAGAAAAAAGTTATTGCCATCGGCGCCCCGATGGCACGCCATCCCTGGGAGGTGAAGTCCCTGGCTTGATGCCAACAAGACGTTTTACCCCAGGCCAATTCGATCATCCGCTGTAGACGAACCATGGACCTTGATCCCCGCTATCAAAAAACGCAATTTCTGACCAGCGCCGCTCTGGTCTCTCAGTTTTCCCAGGACACTGGCCACGAGGTAGCCTTTGCCGGCCGCTCCAACTCCGGCAAATCCAGTGCCATCAATGTGCTCTGCCAGCAAAAAGGCTTGGCCCATACCAGCAAGTCGCCGGGACGCACCCGTTTGATCAATTTTTTTGCCCTGGATACGGAGCGACGCCTGGTCGATCTCCCCGGCTACGGCTATGCCGAGGTGAGCGAGGCGCAACGCCAACATTGGCGCGAGTTGATCAGCGACTATCTGCGTCGGCGCCAGAGCCTGCGCGGGATCGTCCTCATGATGGACGTGCGTCATCCCTTGACCGAGGTGGACCGACTCCTGCTCGAATGGAACAAGGTGCACCAGATCCCGACCCATATCCTCTTGACCAAGGCCGACAAACTCAGCCGGGGAGCGGCATTGAACACCCTGGCCGCGCTACGCCGGGAGCTGGCGGTGGCTTATCCAACGGAGGTGGGCGCGCAGTTGTTTTCCTCACTGCAAAGGACGGGATTGGACGAGGCTTATGCCCAGCTCAATCTCTGGCTGGGTATGGAACCGCTGCTGGGGGGGTAAAAAAACAAAACCCCGAAACCCAAGGGGGAAGGTGTCGGGGTCAAAACCCCGGCTGGGGCAGCCGGGAGCGGACTGATAAGGGAGGGGAACGCCGCCCGCCGAGACGCTCCTATTCAGTAAGACTGATGGCATGCCAAAAAGTTCATCCGCCTGTGGCGATAGAATGGCTTGCCTGAGTGGATCAATGGGCCTGATCCCAGTTGTCGCCCAGCCCCACATCGACCACCAGGGGCACCCGCAGGCTCGCTGCGGTCTGCATCCGTTCCCGGATCGCCTCCAGACTCCGCTCGATCTCGGCTTCCGCCACCTCGAACACCAGCTCGTCGTGCACCTGCATGATCATGCGCACCTCGGCGCCTGACTCCCGGATCCAGCGATCCACCGCGATCATGGCGATCTTGATGATGTCCGAGGCCGTCCCCTGCATCGGCGCATTGATCGCGGTGCGCTCCGCCGCCGCCCGGCGCTGGGGATTGCGGGCACTGATCTCGGGCAGATACAAGCGGCGGCCAAAGAGGGTCTCCACATACCCCTGTTCCCTGGCCATGGCGCGAATCCTGTCCATGAAGGCCCGCACCCCCGGGTAGCGCTGGAAATAGAGATCCACATAGGCCTGGGCGGCCTTCTGGACGATGCCCAGTTGCTTGGCCAGACCGAAGGCCGACATCCCATAGATGAGCCCGAAATTGATCGCCTTGGCGGAACGCCGCTGATCCGGGGTGACCGCCTCCGGCGAGACAGCGAAGACCTCGCCGGCGGTGGCCCGATGGATATCCTGGCCGGCGGCGAAGGCGCGGATCAGACCCTCGTCCTCGGAAAGATGGGCCATGATGCGCAGCTCGATCTGGGAATAGTCCGCCGCCAGCAAGCGGTAACCCGGCGAGGCGACGAAGGCCTGACGGATGCGCCGCCCTTCCTCGGTGCGCACCGGGATATTTTGTAGATTGGGATCCGAGGAAGACAGTCGCCCGGTAGCCGCCACCGCCTGATGATAGGAGGTGTGGACCCGCCCGCTGACCGGATTGATCTGTTCCGGCAGCTTGTCGGTGTAGGTGGACTTGAGTTTGCTCAGGCCGCGATGCTCAAGGATCAACCGGGGGAGTTCGTAGCTGTCCGCCAGCTCCTGCAGGACGGATTCGGCGGTGGAAGGGGCGCCGGTAGGGGTGCGCTCCAGCACCGGCAGACCCTGGATATCGAAGAGGATCTCACCGATCTGTTTCGGCGAAGCCAGATTGAAGGGTCGGCCTGCCACCGCCTGGGCTTGCAGCTCCAACTCAGCGAGTCGTTCCGCCATCTCCCGGCTCTGCTCGGCCAGCATGGCCGCGTCGATGCGCACCCCGTTGCGCTCCATGCGCGAAAGCACCGGCACCAGAGGCATCTCGATGTCCCGAAACAGGCGTTCGAGGGCCGCTTCCTGGGCCAGTCTGGGCCAAAGAGACTGATGCAGACGCAGGGTGACGTCCGCATCCTCGGCGGCATAGGCGGTGGCCTCCTCCAGGCGGACCTGATCGAAACCGATCTGGGCGGCGCCCTTGCCGGCCACCTGTTCGAACTTGATGGTCTGCCAATCCAGATACTTGGCGGCCAGGGAATCCATGTCATGGCGGGTCGCCGTGCTGTCGAGGACATAGGACTCCAGCATGGTGTCATAGGCGATCCCCTGGAGATCCACTCCGTGCCTGGCCAGGATACTGAGATCGAACTTGAGGTTCTGTCCGACCTTGGCCCGTTGTGGGTCGGCCAGCAAGGGGGCCAGTCGAGACCAAACAGCGGCCGGGTCCAATTGTGTCGGCGCCCCCAGATAGCTGTGGGCCAGGGGCAGATAGGCCGCTTGTCCGGGAGCCACGGCGAAGGACAGACCGACCAGCCCCGCCTGCATGTAGTCGAGCCCCTGGGTCTCGGTGTCGATGGCGAAGAGATCGGCTTGTTCGAGACGTTGCACCCAGTCCTCCAGTTGGGCCGGCGTCAGGAGGCACTCATAGCCTTTACGTATCTGATCCGGCCCCGGCGCTTGAGGTGCGACCGGAGCCTCGGTTGGGGCCTCTGCCCCCAGGCTCGCCAGCAAGCGGGTGGCTTCGATGCGGCGGTAGATCTCCCGCAACCGGCCCAAGTCCGGCGAGCGAGGACGCAGATCTTCCAGCGCCACGTCCAACTCCAGGTCGCAACGGATGGTCGCCAGGTCACGTGAACGGGGCAACCACTCCAGCGCGGCGCGGAGGTTGTCGCCGACCTTGCCGCCGATCTCCTCGGCATGGGTCATCACGCCATCGAGATCCCCATAACTTTGCAGCCACTTCACCGCGGTTTTGGGACCACACTTGTCCACCCCAGGGATATTGTCGACGCTGTCACCCACCAGACTGAGATAGTCGACGATGCGCTCCGGGGGGACGCCGAATTTCTCCACCACCCCCTGGCGATCCATCAAGGTATCGGTCATGGTGTTGACCAGGGTCACCTGGGGGTCGACCAGTTGCGCCAAGTCCTTATCCCCGGTGGAGATGAGGGTCTGAAGACCGAGACGGCTCGCCTGGGCGGCGAGGGTACCGATGACATCGTCGGCCTCGACCCCAGACACCATGATCAGCGGCAACCCCAGGGCGCGCACTGTTTCGTGCAAGGGAGCTATCTGGGCGCGCAACTCGTCCGGCATCGGCGGGCGGTTGGCCTTGTAGTCAGGATAGATCTCGTCCCGGAAGGTCTTGCCCGAGGCGTCGAAGACGACCGCGATACGCTCGGGTTGATAGTCCGCCAGCAGTTTGCGCAGCATATTGACCACGCCGACCAATGCCCCGGTGGGCTCGCCCTTGGAATTGCTCAACGGCGGCAGGGCGTGAAAGGCGCGGAAGAGATAGGAAGACCCGTCCACCAGGACCAGGGGTTTGGCGTCAGCCATGCTTGCCTCCTCGGGTGATGATGGCGGCAGTCTCCCCGATGCTGGCCGCGGGCGCAAGACGGCCTCGTCGGAGACCCGGGGAAGACCTTCCGGGACAGGAGCCGCTGTTTTCCCCGAGACTGTTCGAGGACCAGAATCAGTCGGGGAAAAGGGAGTCATCTCCGTTTTCGGGATTCGGGCATCGACCCAGAAAAGCTATTATTCGTTCTTATAAAGAGAACAACAAAGATTTTTTTAACGACTATTGTTCTTTAAATAAGAACACCGTGAGCCGCTATCAGGCCCCGCCCCGCACGGAGTTTGAGCCTGACAGGAATATTCGTCGGACAAGATTCCCCTCAACCCAGTTGATGCTGTCTGGCGATCAGGCACAGCCGGCGACCCTTGCGCATGCTGATCAGGGTGATCCAGAAAGCGAGCAGAATCAGCGCCCCATAGATCATCAGGCGCTGCTTGGCCCGAGTTTTCAGTTGACCGGCCTCGTCGATGAGATGGCGATCGCAACGGGTCGATCGCGTCCGCTCCTCAATGGCTGGTCCCTTCGGAGAGATGGATCTTATTGTAGACGTTATATTTTCCCGACGGCTTCCGCATCGGCAGGCGTTTGATCTCTTCCAGGGTGGCGGCATCGTAGACCACCAGGGCACCGTCCATCTCCCAAACGCTGACCAGGGCATATTTGCCGTAGCGGTCGAATTCCACATGGGCGGCGGTCTGGCCCGGCGCGGGCTTCAAGGTCTTGACGATCTCCAGGCGGCCCTTGTCGATGACATGGATGGCGTCCTTTTCCTTGCCCAGGGAGACGTCGGTCCAGGCGTAGGGGGTGTTCTCATGGCTGCGCATGAAGAAACCCGGGCCCAGGGTGGGGATCTGTTTGATGACCTTGAAATCCTTGAGATCGATGACCGAGACCTCGGACTTTTTCAGGTGCGGGGTGGCGAGCACCCGTTGTCCCTGAGACTCGAAGCTGATCCCCGAAGCCAGATGGGGCAGGCCGTCGATGGCCACAGCGGCGATCTTGCGACCGACATCCAGTTGTATCACCTGGCCGGAAGCGCCGTCCCGGGAGGCACCGATCAGCAGCCGATAGTCCTGACTGAGAAAGAAGTCGTCCAAGTAATCCTCGACCCGGATACGCCGGATAGGAAAGCGCTCGGCCTGCTGGGCCAGTCCTTCGCCCAGGCGGTAGTCGTGCATGGGACCCTGGTACACCGGCAGGGGATGGTCTCCATAGCTGATCTCCCAGATCTCGGGGGCGTCCTTGAGGGCGGCGATGAAGCTCTGCCGGGGGGCGGCGGTGTAGACGGCACTGACGCGGGAGGATTTTCCTTGCTCGTCCTTGGCCTCGATGACCTGGATCGGTTTGAGATCCTCGGCATCGAGCAGGACCAGGCTGTGGGGTAGATAATTGGCGGCCATGAGATAACGTCCGTCGGCGGACGCCGCCAGATTGCGGGTATTGATGCCGGCGCGCACCTCCACCAAAGTCTCCAGCCCGTACATATCAAATTTGCTGATCCAGCCGTCGCGAGAGGCGAAATAGACGAACCGACCGGTCGGCGAATATTTGGGTCCACCGTGCAGAGCGTAACGGGTCGGCACCCGCTTCAGGGGTTCGAGGCGATCGCCGTCGAGGATGGTGGCATGGTGGTCGCCGACCTCGACGACCACAAAGAGATTCAGCGGATCGGCGTCATAGACGGGCTTATCCGTGATCTTGGCGGGATCGACATGGACCACCCGTGAAGCCGAGATCTGCTCCATACCCCAGACCGGTACCGCCGCCAAGGGTTTGAAGACAAAATCGGCCAGCGCCTTGATCTCTTCCCCGCTGAGTTTGTCGGCGAAACCGAGCATCTGGGTGGCCGGACGCCCCTTGGTGATGACCTCCACCGCCGCTTCCGGTTTGAGGCGGCCGAGATTCTCCGGCAACAGCGCCGGCCCCGTGCCCCCGAGCCGGTCCACCCCATGGCAGGAGGCGCAATGGGTGGCGAAAAGCGCGGCGGCCTCGGGAACCGCGCCAGCCTCGGGCTCGGCGAGAACGACCGCGGCGGCCAGGGTCAGGACGATCGCGGACAGACCGGAGCCAAGCTTGGAATGGTGCTTTCCCATCAAGACATACTCGTTCCAACTGGGTAAAGGTTCAGAAGTTGCCGAACCAGCCAGAGGGCACGGCTTCCATGCCGCCGCCGCCCGGCACCGGCTTTCGCCCCAAAAAAGGGGCCGGGCCCATGGCGGACCCGGCCCGAGCCCGTCGCTCAGTATATGTCGTGGACTGTGTTGTGGACGTTGAATTTCCCTGTCGGGGTGACGATGCGCTCGTCCTTGATCAACTTCTTGACCTTGAGGGTCTTGTCGTCGAGCACCACGATGGCGGATTTCTGATCCTTGCCGTTCCAGACCGAGAACCAGACCTCGTCACCGGCCTTGTTGTACTCGGGCTGCACCACCCGCTTGGGTCCATCGCCGACTTCCGCCATTTCGGCGATATTCAACACCTTGTAACCGGCCTCCAGGTTGTCGATGTCGAACACCGCCACCGACTGGCTGATCTTGGTGTCGGGATTGAGCGCCGTGTCGACATAGAGATGCTTGGAGTTGGGATGGGTTTTGATGAAGAGCGAGCCGCCGCCCTGGCCCTTGAGCTTGCGCACCACCTTCCAGGCATGCTCCTTGTTCTTCTCGGGATCGGTGCCGATCACCGAGATACCGTCGTCACCCAGGTCGCTGGTCGCCCAGACGGGACCGAACTTGGGATCCTTGAAGTTGGCACCGCGGCCCGGATGGGGGATGGCCCCCACATCGATCAGGGCGGCGAGCTCGTCTTTCTTGGAGTCGACCACGGCGATCTTGTTGGACTTGTTGGCGGCGGTCAGGAAGTAGCGCTGGGTGGAGTCCCAACCACCGTCATGCAGGAAGGGGGCGGCGCCGATCTCGGTGACCTTGAGGTTGTTGAGATCCTTGTAATTGACCAAGAGGATCTTGCCGGTCTCCTTGACGTTGACGATGAACTCCGGATGCTCGTGGGAGGCGACGATGGCCGCGACCCGAGGCTCGGGATGATATTCCTGGGTGTCCACGGTCATGCCGCGGGTGGAGACGATCTTCTTCGGCTCCAGGGTATCGCCGTCCATGACGACGAACTGGGGCGGCCAGTAGGTGCCGGAGATGGCGTACTTGTCTTCCCAGCCCTTGTACTTGGAGGTTTCCACCGAGCGGGCTTCGAGGCCGGTCTTGATGACCGCCACGTTGTCCGGTTTCTCCATCCACAGATCGATCAGATTGACCTGAGCATCACGACCGGTCACATAGAGATAGCGACCGGAGGCCGATAGCCGAGAGATATGCACCGCATAGCCGGTCTTGACGATGTTGACGATCTCTTTGGTATCGCCGTCGATCAGCGCCACCTCACCGGTGTCGCGCAGGGTGACCGAGAAAAGATTGGCGAGGTTGATCTTGTTCATCTGCTTGGTGGGCCGCTTCTCCGGCGGAACCAGCAGCTTCCATGTCGCCTTCATCTCCTTCATGCCGAACTCGGGGGGCTGCGGCGGCTCGTGTTGTAGATACCTGGCCATGGCGTCGATTTCGGCCTCGGTCATCTGTTTGGAGCTTCCCCAGTTGGGCATGCCACCGGGAGAACCGAAGTTGATGAAGACCTTGAGATAATCGGTGCCTCGTTGCCGGGTGATGTCGGTGGTCAGGGGTTTGCCGGTAGCACCCTTGCGCAACACACCATGGCAACCAGCGCAACGCTCGAAGAAGAGCTGCTTGGAACGCTCGAACTCGGCCTTGGTCATCGGCGGGCCATCACCACCGATCAGATCTTTGGTTCCTTCGCTTGGGGTGCCGATGGGAGCCCCCTGGTAGCTCATCTCTCCGGGTGCCGTGCCCGGGTGGCCGCTTTTTTCCTCCGCCGTAGCCAGTTGTACGGCGAAGGCCAGTGCGGAGAGTGCAAACACGCCGCCTAACAATTTTTGAAATCTCATGCACTTGCTCCTAGGTCAGTCAAGGTTGAATACAGGGTGGGCTAAGGCTGGTCTCGCGACAATCTGATACTCCTGGTTGGGTAATGTCTTAACCTTGACCCACATCAAGAATTCCTGCTTGACTTGGCGGAGCCGAAGCGTTCCCGCAATTCGACCTTCTTCCGGTGCTCGACCAGGGGTGGACACTTGTGCTCGTCCCAGTAGGTCACCTGACAATCCAGGCAGTAGTGACATTCGTTGTCGATGATCTCGCCGGTGGGTCGGATCGCGCCCACCTCGCATTCCCGGGCACAGATCTGGCAGGGACGTCCACATTCCTTGCGTCGACGCAGCCACTCGAAGATCCGGAAACGTCCAGGAAAGGTGAGCGCGGCCCCCAGGGGACAGAGATAGCGACAGTAAGCCTTGCGCACCACCAGGCCGGCGCCCAGCACACCCAGGGCATAGAGGACGAAGGGCCAGTCACGCATGAAGCGCAGGCCGAAGGCGGTTTTGAAGGGTTCCACCTCGGCATAGAGTTCGGCCTTGCCCAACGACTGTAAGGACAGCCCGAACAGACCGAGCAACACCAGATATTTCAACGCCCAGAGCCGTTCGTGCAGAACGTCCGGTACCTCCCACTGGGGGATACCCAGCCGTCGCGCCAATCGTGACAAGAGTTCCTGCAGGGCACCGAAGGGGCACAGCCAGCCGCAATAGACCCCCCGTCCCCAGAGCAGCAGGGTGAAGGCGACAAAGGACCAGAGCAGAAACAGCACCGGGTCCAACAGAAAACCCTCCCAACTGAAGCCGTGCAACACCGAGTGGACGAAGGTGAGCACATGCACCACCGAGAGTTGCCCCAGGCCGAACCAGCCGATCCCCACCAGGGTAAAGACCAGAAAGCCGGTGCGCAGACGCCTGAGCCCGTGCGGATGGCGGGCCAGCCAATCCTGAAACAAGAGGATTCCCAGAAGGGCCGCCAGGGCGAGTCCCAGGATGCCGATTTCCCAGGGTTTGTGCCGCCATGCCTCGACCCAGAGGGGCTCGAGTTCGTCCGGTTGCGGATTCGGCGTCGCCCTGGAGGCGAAGAGTTCCCGCGCCTGAGCCACCTGCCCGGCCGCCTGCACCAGGGTACGGTTGATCACCATGGCGGTGATGGTGGCGCTGCTGATGCCGTCGATGATCGGTCGCCCCGGCTCGGCCCGCCCGCCGATGCGGATGTCGTCGCCCGCCATCAGACCGCGGTACTGGGCGGTAAAGCGTTGCAGGTCCTGTTCCGATACTCCGACCTTGAGGATGGGCTCCTCATGTTCCAGGATCGCCACCCCGCGCAATCGGCCATTGGCTTCCACCCCGACCAGGAGATTGATCGGCAACCCGGAATAGGCGGGAATGCGGACGATGTCCTTGGTCTGAAAGACATGGCCGAGCAGACGCTCTCCCGCCAGAACCTGGGTCGAAGACGGCGGCCCGTAGCTCATACCCAGGTGGTCGGCCTCCGGGAAGAGTGCCTGGATCCGGGACCAATGTGGATCCAGGGGAGCGGCCGGGATTCCTTCCCCAGCGAAGAATAGCAACAGCAATCCGAAAAGAAGGCGCAACATTTTGATTATGCTGATTAACCTGAAAGTTCGAGCGACCTCCCGCTATCATTCAGGGTGGCGGAGAGACCGCCTTGATCGAGATCAATGGAGGACCGATCGGCGGACAATGAAGCGGCTGGAACGATGAAGACGGGGAGGGATGGCCTGTGGGTCCAGGGACAGACAATGAATATTCGAACTCAAGTGTTCCGGGCATCGGCTGAAAATGGCCGATTTTCGTTCTTTTCCCGAGAACAATACCTCAAATCAAGAAGCTTTGTTCTCGATTGGAGAACAGAGATCGGCCCCGCCCCGGGCCACCCCGTCAATCCTGATCCACCATCATCTGCCGATAAAGGCGATGGGCCATCCAGCCGAGCCCCAGGACGCCGAGCAGCAACACCCCCCACAGCAGAATCCTGGGCCAGGGTAAGGGCGTGGCTGGAGGTGTCAGGGCCTGATCGCCCTTGAGTTCGACGGCGCCTTCCACCCGGGTTTCCCCGAACTGCCGGATACCCTCGGCGAGGGCGAGCAAGGGGGCGGTATCCACCGACTGGAGCGGTTTGGCGCGGCTACTGCCATAGGCCAGCAGCATCGGCGGGGTGCCGCGGGGCAGGAACAGCAGTCGATGGGGTAGCCAGCCGAGTTCGATCTCCGGGCTGGTATTGGCCAGACCGCTGGCCTCCCCGGCGGCCCGCAGTCGCCAATAGCGGTCGGTGACCGCCGGCAGGGACAGGGGCTCGTTGCGGAGGATGAGGTTGTCCGCCCTGAGGTCATAGAGGTTGAAGCGCCCCCGGGGTATCCAGGGTCCTTCTGGAGAGGCGCTGGACTCCAGCTCGGCCACCACCAGGGAGTTGGCCTGGGGCAGGAGCACCTGCAACCGATCCACCGGCATCACTCCGCCGCTGTCGAACTCGAAACCGCCGCGACTCCCGGGGATGGGATGGGCGACCAGTCGCCGCCAGTGGCGCTCCGGCTCGCCGCCGGCCTCGGGTCGCATCCAGACTTCCACCTCGACCAGACGGGCCGGATGCAACACCGACGGCCAGCTCAGGCGCAGGTAGCGGCCCCAACTCGACGGCCGCAACTCGCGGCGAAGCAGTTGCTGCTCGCCATAACTGAGTTGGGCTAGCGAGCCATCGCCGAGGAAACGCCAATGGCTCAGGTCCTCGCTCGCCTCCATGTGGATGGGAGCGATGAAGCCCTCCTTGGGCGCTCCTTCCCATCGCAATATCAGGCGCTCCGGTCGTTGGTCATGAAGAGTGCCGAGATCGAGCAGATACCCCAGGATGCGGGTCTCCGCCGAGGTCGGAGTGGCGTCTTTCCCCACCTCCACTATGGCGCCGCCAGGGGTGGTCTGCACCCGTAACGCCAACTCGGGCAGGCTTGTGCCATCTCCCTTGGCCGCCGACAAGGGGAAGAAAGGCAGGGTCCGATGGCTGGGCGGTTCGTCCGGTGGAGGCTGAGGCCGACGCAGGACATGGGGCAACACCTCCTCCTGGGCGTTGAAAAGCCGCAGATCGCCAAGATCCATGCGCATGCTCCCCAGATAAACCTGGTCGGGCACATCGAGGCTGTAGATGACCGCGCCGGAGGCCAATCCAAGGTTGAGCCCGAAGGCGAAGTCGGCGGGTCGGGGCGGCTCGGGGGTCGGCACAGGCGCCCCTTGGGCCGTCAGGCCACAGAGGAAGAGCCCGCCGATGAGGCATGCCCGATCGCGGTTCATGCCTCCTTCTCCTCTTCCTGCCGGGGTGGGACCGGTGCCAGATAGCCGATGACCAGAAGCAACAGGCCGACGCCGAGGAAGGAAAGGATGCGGGTCAGGGTGCCGGAGTTGCTCAACTCGAAGAAGAACATCTTGAGGATGACCAACCCCAGCAAGCCGGCCCCCGACAGCCAGAGTCCGCGTTGTCGGTGGCGCGCCGCCCAGGCCATGAGCACCAGCGCCAAACTGCTCCAGACCAGGGACAGGCTGGTCTGAAACACGGCGGAGCCGAGTAGGCTGTCCCAGTTGTACCTCACCCCCTGCCAATGATGCACGCTACGGGCGATGATCGCCGTGATCCAGACGAAAGCGAACACCGCCGCCCCGCGGGTCAGCCAGGGTCGGAAGGCCCGACCCCAGTCCTCATCCAGGACCCGCGCCCGCGACCACCATTGGAGCAGGGCGAGGAGGACGAAGCCTTCGACCAGGTCCAGGGGATTGACCAGGGGCACATAGGGCAAGGGCCAGGCGTCCCCCGGGCTGTGCAGATTGGCCCAGAGCCCCCAGAGCACGGCGTAAGCGAGGAGGGGACCGCAGGCAAGGAACAGATAATCCCGCCAGTAGCGGCCGATCGGCCAGTCGCAGAGCTGTCTCCCCCGGGTGAAGACCCAGAGGGCGAGACCCGCCGGGACCAGGCCCCAGGCGACCAGGGACCACACCCCTTCGCCCTGAGACACCTGTCCCAGTACCCAGGAACCCTCCCAGGCCAGCCACCAGGTCAGGAACCAGAGCGTGCCGGCATGCCAGAGGGGGCGCCATCCCTTTTCCGGCAGCGCCGAATCCAGGCGATGGAGAATCCAGTAGAGGGCGACCAGGGTCGGCGGCCAGGTCATCCAGCCGATCCCCACCAGGGGGTGGTAGGGACGAAAGGCGAGGCTGTCTTCCAGGCCCACCAGGGCCATCAACTGGGTGTGGAGATAGAACAACTGCATTCCCAGTTGGGCTGTGCCCAGCACCATGGCGACCATGGGCAGCAGGGCGAGGCCGGGATAGGCCATCCGCCGCCAACCGATCCAGTCCCGCATCAGGGTCGCCAGCAAGGAGCTGAGGGTGAAAAATCCCGCCAGGGCGTTGAGCCGGTCGCCATCGGGGACGAAACGCTCCAGCTCACGATAGCCGGTGGCATACCACCAACCCAAACCCCAGAGATAGGGCAGCCAATCCAGGCCCCGTTCCCAGGATCTGAGCTTGGCGGCCCCCTGTTCCAAGAAGCGGGCGGAAAGGAGTCCGGCCAGGGCCAGCAGACCGCCGCCGAGACAGGCGCCGTTCAGCAGCGGCCAGGCACCGCTGGGGGCCTTGAGCTGCCAGAGAAAGGCCACCCCCGCCGCCAATTGCAAGAGGATACCGGCGAGCCGCGCCAGGGGCCGCTCCTGGCGTAGCCCGACCCAGACCAGGGCGGCGCCTTCGAGCGCCCAGGCCGCGGAGGTCCAACGGGCCTCCAGGGCCAGGGGGATGGTCAGGGTGAGGAAGACCACCCCCAGGGCGAGAAAGGATTCGCACAGGAGGCGCAGCTCCAACCCCAGTCGTCGCCACAAGACGGACGTAAGCGCGAGATAAAAGCCGCCGAGGCTCAGGGCGCTCCAGGCCATGGCGTACTCGATGCGTCGCACCAGGGCGTACTGGAGGCCGAAGGCCACCACCGGCAGGCCGAACACCAGGCCAGCATCGATGAAACCCTGGCGTCCCTGGATTTGACGTTGGGCATAGAGTATCGGGATGGCGACGTAGCAGAGAAAAAAGAGGATGAGGAAGGGCTCGACGCTGGACAGATATTCGGGTCGGTAAAACCTGTGTCCCCACAGCATCCCGATGACGAAGGTGAAGACGAAACCGAGCAGATTGAGCGACCGCCAGGTCTTGTTCCAGGCCATCCAGAGGATGCCGGCATTGAGCAGGGCGTAGTAGGAGAAGAGTTGGACGTGATCGCCGCCACCGGTGGACACCAGAACGGGGGCGAGAAAACCGCCAGCGGCACCGAACAGGGCCAGGGATAGGGCATCCTGTTGCAACGCCAGCAAGCCCGAGAGCGCCACCATGGCGACCAGCAGCCCCAGGGCCAGCTCGGGCGGCAGCAGGGCGAAGCGGGTAGCGGCGAAGACGGTCAGGTAGAGTATCCCCACGCCACCGCCCTGGAGCACCAGGGCATAGCCCCGGCGATCGAGCCGCCAGTGCCAGCCGAGCAGCAAGAGCACCAACCCGCCGAGGGCCACCGCGGCCATACGGAGTTCCAGGGGGAAGTCGTAATGCTGGGTGAGATACTTGAGCAGAAAGGCGACGCCGAAGAACAGCAGCAACACCCCGATCCGGGCCAGCGGGTTGGCCCCCAGGAGCTTCTGCCAGAACTGGGAGGGGGGATGGGCCGCCGGTCGGGATTTCGCCCTGGGGCTTCCCGCCCGGGAAGGCGGCGGTCTGGGGGTGAGCGGTGGCGACTGGACGCCGGCGGTCCCGTCCGGCGCCGTGGCCGCAGGCTCCAGCGCGGCGTCAAGCCGTCCCCAATCGAGGTCGATGTCCGCCGGGGGTGGTGCGGTAACCGGGGGACGCCGCCCGGGCGCCTTGTCCGGTTTCGGGGCCGGTTTGGCCTGTTCCGGTTTCACAGCCGCCCCCTGTTCCAGGGCGGCGAGACGCCGGCCGATGGCGAAGCGATCGACCACCAACCAGCCCAATACCGCCCCGAGGAGAAGGCCCTCCACCTCGCCATGAAAGAACAGGGACCCGATCAGTGCCCCCAGGACAATCCCCACCAACAACAGCGCGTCCATCCTTTCCCCCTATGCCTTATCAACAGGTCTCATTGTAGCCACTCATCCTCTTCCGGTGGCGGTGGTGACGAATCGGTCGACTGCGCCCCGGATATCGAGGGAACTGCTCCCGGGCATGGGCTGTTTTACCCGGCTTTTTGTTCTATTAACAAGAACAATACAATATAAAAAGCCTTTTTGTTCTCTTAATGAGAACAATTAAGACCATTTTCGGTCGATGTCCGGAACGACTGGGCGCGAATTTGAACGACCCCTCATCCGCCCCATCCGACCCAGCCAGGTAGAAACTATGCAGCCATCCCTGTCATTTCGAGCGAGGCGAGAAAGCCAAACATTCTCCAACACGATTTCTCCCCGGCCCCCTCGCGAGGCTCGGCGCCAGGTTCGAAATGACAAAACAGGCTGGGTAAACTTGGGAACGATCAATAGACAGCCCAGTTGAGGTGGGCGGTGCCAACTACCGGTTGGGGGATGATTACGCCGCCCCAAAAAACCAAGAAAATTCAACAATTCCTTGTCATGGAACGGATTCCATGGGAAATAGAGAACAACTCTATTGTGACTTATTGTCGCGGCGGATAAGCCGCCCCCTAAGCCCGCCAGAACATCGAGGAGACCCCCTTGCACTGGATCGCCCCGCCCGAAAAGAACAGCTCCACCGTCACGCTCGAAAAGCGCCTCTGGGACGCCGCCGATCAGTTCCGCGCCAACTCCGGCCTCAAGGCCCAGGAATACTCCGGCCCCATCCTCGGCCTGATCTTCCTGCGCTTTGCCGAGGTGCGCTTTGCCGCCCAGCGCGCCAAGCTGGAGAAGGCCGGCGCTTCGTCCCGCCGTGGCAGCCGCGTCGATGAGCCCGCCGCCTACCACGCCGACAACGTGCTCTACCTCGCCCCCGAGGCGCGCTTCGACCACCTGCTGACGCTGCCCGAGGCGGCCGACATCGGCGGCAAGGTCAACGCCGCCATGCGCGAGGTGGAGAAGCACAACCCGCAGCTCGCCGGCGTGCTGCCCAAGACCTTCAACCTCTTCACCAGCACCCTGCTCAAGGAGCTGCTGAAAAAAATCTCCGAGATCCCGGCCACGCTCGACTTCGATGCCTTCGGCCGCATCTACGAATACTTCCTCGGCGAGTTCGCCATGAGCGAAGGCCAGGGCGGCGGCGAGTTCTACACGCCCGCCAGCATCGTGCAGTTGCTCGCGCAGGTGATCGAACCCTACCACGGACGCATCCTCGATCCCGCCTGCGGCTCGGGCGGCATGTTCGTGCAGTCGGCGCGTTTCGTGGCCGAGCACCACCAGAACCCGGCGGCGGAGCTCTCCATCTGCGGTGTCGAGAAAACCGACGAGACCGGGCGCCTCGCGCGCCTCAACCTCGCCGTCCACGGGCTGGAGGGCGACATCCGCCACGGCGGCAACGTCAACAGCTACTACGACGACCCGCACGCGGCCACCGGCCAGTTCGACTTCGTGCTCGCCAATCCGCCCTTCAACGTGAACGCGGTGGACAAGGAGCGGCTCAAGGACATGGTCGGCCCCGGTCGCCGCTACCCCTTCGGCCTGCCGCGCACCGACAACGCCAACTACCTCTGGATACAGATCTTCTACTCGGCGCTGAATGCCTGTGGCCGCGCCGGTTTCGTCATGGCCAACTCCGCCTCCGACGCCCGCGCCTCCGAGCAGGAGCTACGCCGCAAGCTGATCGAGGCGCGCGCGGTGGACGTGATGGTCGCCGTCGGCCCCAACATGTTCTACACCGTCACCCTGCCCTGCACCCTCTGGTTCCTCGACCGGGGCAAGGCCAAGACTGTCTCCTCCCCTGACAAGGGGAGGCCGGGAGGGGTTACTCGCGCCGACACGGTGCTCTTCATCGACGCCCGCCACATCTACCGGCAGGTGGACCGCGCCCATCGCGACTGGACGCCGGCGCAGATCGGCTTCATCGCCAACCTGGTGCGGCTCTATCGCGGCGAGGCGCCCGACCTCACCCTGGGCGGCGAGGAGACGGCGGCCAAGCTCAGGGAGATATTTTCTCCCTCGCCCCTTGCGGGAGAGGGCCGGGGTGAGGGGGCACTCCACTACCGCGACATCCCCGGCCTCTGCAAGGCCGCGACGCTCGCCGAGATCGAGGCCCAGGGCTGGTCGCTCAACCCCGGCCGCTATGTGGGCGTGGCCCCCGGCGAAGAGGTGAGCGACGAGGATTTCAAGGAGCAACTGGAGACGCTGAACGAGGAGCTGGAGGCATTGAACGCGCAGGCGCTGGAGCTACAAACACGCATCGCGCAGAATGTCTCATCGTTGTTGTCATGAAGGAGAACGCTATGCAAGCCATCGAAATCGAAGCGCCGATTGATTTGAACGGCAACATCCATCTGCCCGAGCAGTATCACCATTTTTACGGACGGGAAGCGCGGTTTGTCATTCTGTTGCCAGACACACCGCTGCAGCCGGCTGCGCCGAATCTGGAAACCGTTCAAGCTAGCCCATCGGCATGGCCGGAGATAGACCCCGCCCGCGACTTGGCCAAATTCATCGGCACCGAGCCGATTGCCGAAGACGGCGTTGCCTTTCAGCGGCACATCCGGGATACCGAGTGGCCATGAAATACCTGCTGGATACCAACATCCTGATCGACATTCACGCCGGCCGGATCGCACTGGGGGCCTTGGCAGGCCATTACGCCTATTCGGTCATCAGCGAAATCGAACTGCTTTCCTGGCCCGCCATCAAGCCGATGCAAGATCAGGAACTGCGCTATCTGCTGGGCCATCTCCATCGCGTTGAAGTGGACGCGGCCGTGCGCGAGACGGCGATTCTGTTGCGGCGCCAATATCGGCTGAAGCTGCCCGACGCCATCATCGCCGCCAGTGCGCAGGCCCACGATGCCACGCTGCTGACCAACGACCAGCGATTGCTGGCGATTCCCGGGGTGCGTAGCCAGGCCGTGGAACTCACGCATGGCTGATGCGCAGACCATCGCCAGAAATGTCGCGGGGATTTTAGAGGCATGAAAACGGGCCTCATCCACAGTCTGACCGAAACCTTCGAAGCCCACGCCCAAAGGACCGATAGCGGGGTGGAATACTGGCTGGCTCGCGACCTTCAGCACCTGCTCGGGTATGCGGAATGGCGGAATTTCAACAGCAGCGCCGTTGCCAAGGGCAAAACGGCCTGCGAGGTCTCCGGACTTCGTGGCGGACCCCAGGTAGAGTCGCCCATCGATTCCACTGCAAGGAGCGAAAACCGACATGCCGCAATCCCTTTCCAAGGTTCTGGTCCACTTGGTCTTCAGCACCAAACAGCGCGAGCCTTTGATCGGCGCCGAGGTGCGACCCCGGCTGCACAATTACATCGTCGGTATCTTGGACAACCTCAAGTGCCACTCCATACAAACCGGCGGGGTGGAGGACCATGTCCACATCCTCTGCCCCCTGCATCGCACCATTTCCCAAGCGGACCTGGTGGAAGAGGTCAAGAAGGGATCGTCGAAATGGATGAAGTCGGATGGCTGCGTACCTGGATTCGCATGGCAGGCCGGATACGGGGCGTTTTCGATCGGGGAATCGCAGGTCGATGCGGTGGTGCGGTACATCCGCAATCAGGAAGAGCACCATCACAAGGTCACGTTCCAGGAGGAGTATCGGCGGTTTCTGGAGCGGTACAAAATCCCGTATGACGAGCGGTATGTGTGGGATTGAGGCAAAGGAGGTCGGTTGCGCTGGCGTCAAGGCCGATAACGTCGAATTGCGTTGCGCCAACGGCGCAAAACCCTAATGGCATCCACGGTTCAAAGGGCCACTGCGCCAACGGCGCAAAACCCTGTAGCCCAGGGCATCGCCCTGGGAGCATCGTCGTGGAGGTGTTGATTAGCCCCGAAGGGGCGAAACCCGGAACGGGTCGCGTCGTAGGGTGGTTGCATGGGTCGCGTGGTGCGACATGATGCCCCGGCGATCCGGGTTACGCCCTTTCAGGGCTGAATGGGGGCGGTTCCCGGGTTCCCGGTTCCCAGGGCGATGCCCTGGGCTACAGGGTGGATGCGCCTTCGGCGCGAACGGGTGCCATTGGCACGGGCGTACGAATGCAGATATGTCGATTATTTCAATGGCATCGGTGGCCCAATGGGGCCTTGCCTCAAGGTAGTGTCCCAGGAAGTGGTGTAAGAAACTGAGTAGTTTGGTTCCCCTCGGGTGCCCCGCATGCGGGGCACCCGAGGGGCGCGATTGGGAGGTCATCGAAAACTCCGGTAAGGTATGGGTTACCA
>JBPOHE010000083.1:0-5561 GCA_052035915.1 Pseudomonadota bacterium | reverse complement strand
AGTTTTCGATGACCTCCCAATCGCGCCCCTCGGGTGCCCCGCATGCGGGGCACCCGAGGGGAACCAAACTACTCAGTTTCTTACACCACTTCCTGGGACACTACCCGTATTCAAGCGTTTTCCCGCTGGTGTGCGGGAATCCCTCCTCAACGAGGAGGAAGCCTTGGGGCGCTCCCAGGGCGGGTTTGGCACCAAATCCGTGGGACGCGGCGAGGAACGAACCGCATCCACTATAGCTCATCGCATCTTTTGGCCACCCTCGCCGGGGCCGTTTGGGTTGTTGGGATGACGGTGTCAATCCAACCTGTGCGGCTCGCCCGCCGATTACGGATAGACCGGACAGGAGCCGCTACGAGATTCAGCCGTGGGAAGGGAAGGTTTCGGGAATCCCTACCCCGGAAAGAGGAATCAGACGCGGCCGTCAGGTGAGGATGAGGACTTGGCCAGCAGGGCCGGGACCGTGGGGCAAACCCCAGACTCGACATCTGCCACATAGGGAGTGCGGATGACGCCGTCCTTGACGAATCCCGATGGCTTTCCCCATTCATCGTAGGATACCGAGGTATCGGCGCTGATCTGCAGGTCACCGATATAGCCATGGGGGATACGACGCTTGAGATTGACGCCGAAGTCCAAGCCGAGAAAATGGCTGACCAAGCCGCGGATCACCCCGGCATGGGTAACCAGGAGAATGCTTTGGTGGCGATGGACCGGTTCGAGGGAGAGCAGGTAACTCAGGCTACGGGTCTGCATCTGGCGGAAGCTTTCGCCGCCAGGGTAGACAAAATCCGGATCGGTTTTGTATTCGGGGAGATGCTCCGCGACCCACTGCTTGGTTTTTTGGAACAGACTGCCGTAGTTGATCTCATTCAGGGACTCCGAGCTACGTACCCGGACGAGGCCCCGCTTGGTCGCGTAATAGAGGGCGGTCTGTCTGGCCCGTTCGAGGGCGCTGGAGTAAATCGCATCGAAATGGATATTCCGTTCGCGGAGGACCGCATCCACCTCCGCCACATCCTCTTCCCAATCCACCGCCGGGGGGGCATCACCCCAGCCCATGATCCTTTGCTCGCTATTCAGTACTGTCTTGTAGTGACGGACCAGAATGACTCGCATCGACATTTTCCAGCACCGATTGAGGTACCTGTCAGAGGTTGTTGATATCGGTTCTAAACAGCGAACCGGTCTTACCCTTGCTCCACAATCCTAGTGCCTTGTTTCGAGCCTCCCGCTGGAACTCTCCCCTTCGCCAACAGCCGGTGGCTACATCATCGGTAGCAAATGTATTGTATCCCCGGCGGAAAGGCTATAGGAAAAGCCCCTCGCAGGAAGAATATTTATTCAATAAAAGCAAGCAACTAACTTGGTTTGGCAAGGCCGGCTGTTATGTCTGCGGCAAGGCATAATTCAACACGGTACGTATCGCATTGGCAAAATCCTCGAAGGAATGAGGCTTTACAATATAATCTTCAACCTCATAGCGAAATGCTGCGGCGCGATCGTTCGGCTCATTGGAAGAAGTCAGTACGATCACCCTCAACTCCCGTAGTTTGGGGTCCGAGCGCAACTCCTGCAGGAACTCGATGCCACTCATTCTGGGCAGATTGAGATCGAGCAGGATGAGGGAGGGCGTGGGGATGGCTTCGGGAAAACCCTCTCCACGCAGCATGCCGAGGGCGTCGCTCGCCGTTCGGGCCACATGGAGTGGAATATCGCTGCCGTTACGGTGCAAGGCCCGTTGTACGGTCATCACATCGACACGATCATCTTCGATCAGGAGAATACCGGCGTTTCGATTCATCATTCCCGCCCTCCCCCAGCGGTTGCACTGGACAACTCGGATACCCCCCGCCTGCCTTTGTACCAGGTGAACTCGAATCTGGCACCCCGACCGAGTGCGGAGTCAAGTCTGATCCTGCCCCCCTGTTCCTCCACCAGCTTCTTCACCAAGGCAAGCCCGATTCCCGTATGAGCACCGAAGTCTCTGACTTCAAGCGTTTGAAACATCAAAAAGACCTTATCGTGATACTCGGGGTCGATACCCGGACCGTCGTCCGCGACACTGAACAGACAGTAATCGCCGAGATCCCGTCCGGAGATCCAGATCCGCCCCTGTTCCCGATGGTGATGTTTGAGGCTGTTGCCGATCAGGTTGGCGAACACCTGGCCGAGATGGAGGCGGTTGGTCCAGAGTTTCGGCATGTTCGGCGCGATTTCGATCCGGAAGCCCGGGGGCGGAGCCAGCGAATCGATCGTCTCCGCCACCAATTCCGCCACATCCACCTCCTCGATCGCCCCCTCGGTACGTCCGATGCGGGAGTAGGCCAGCAATCCTTCGATCAGTGCGTGCATGCGCGACACCCGATCCCGCAGCAAATCCAACTGGTCCCGGGTGACCGGGGTCAGGCTGCCTTCGAGGTCCTCCTTGAGCCAGCCGGCAAGATTGGCGATGGCGCGCAACGGGGCCTTGAGATCATGGGAGGCCACATAGGCGAACTGCTCCAATTCCTGTGCCCGTCGCTCGGCCTCGGCGGTCCGCTGGGCCACCCGTTGCTCAAGGGTGGCATTGAGGGACATGAGCGCGTCCTCGGCCCGGTGGCGTTCGGCGATCTCGTTGTTCAAGGCGATATAGCTTTGTTCCAACTGCAGGGTACGTTGGGAAACCAGGCGTTTGACCTGTTCGGCGCGTCCGATCAGGGTGAACAGATAGGCCGCGAACAACAGGGTAAAGGCCAGTCCGCCGCCGAAGATCACCCAGGTCGTGTAGGAATCGGGTTGATAATGGCCGGGGATGGAGTTGCACATCACTGTCCATTCCTGATTGGCCAGGCGGATATGGTCCCTGTAGGTCCATTCCGTGGACTTCGGGCCAACGTGAGGCGGCATGGAGTCGGGCACTCGCAAACGGGACTGGTGAGAGACGATCGGCTGCAACCGTCCCTGCTCGTCGGGCGCCATGAGATGCACATCGATACCGCTGGGGACCAGGTGGGAGAGCGCATTCTTGACAATCGCCCCGAGCCTGAACAAACCCAGGGCGAAACCCCGCAGGTTATGCCCATCGGGGCTGGTCAAGGGACGCTGGGTATCTTCCGCCTCCTCGGTTTCTTCCCCCTGATACAGATCGAACACCGGAAGGTACACCAGAAAACCCGGTTCATTGGTTTCCGGCAGGAGGCGGGGTGGGGAAACATAAAGCTCTTGCCCCTGCCTGGCGATCGCCAGGGCCGCGGCCGTCTGGGGATCGGCGGCTAGATCCAGACCGAGTAGCGGTTTGTTGGGTGGATAGGGCTGGATATAAAAGATCGGGTAGTAGACCTGGCGATTGGACAGAACCGGCTGCAACCCGTCCTCGCGTTGTTCCGTGATCTGGAATCCCGGCAGACCATTCCGGGCGCGGGAGATAAAGGTGGCTTTGTCCGCGTTACCTATCTTGGGCGCCCAGCTCAAGGCCTGGATGCCTGGATTCCGTTTCAGCGCCGGGATGACGAATTCCCGAAAATCCCGTCGGGTGACGTAGGGGGAGTTCTCGAAAAAACTGCCGATATCCTGCACCACCCCAAGGGCATGCTCGATCTCGCGTTGGATCACCAGAACCCGGTCCCGCGCCGTGGCGGTGAAGGCCGTCTGTATCCGCTGGCGTTCCAGATCCTTGACCTTGTAGTAGAGAAAGAGATCCGCCACCGCCCCCAGAAACAACACCAACAGAATCGGGGCATGACTATGCCTGACGACCCGCTCGAGTATGGAAAAGAGCTGACGGACCGGTTTTCCCAAGCCAACGATCAGGGGACGCAGCAGCTTCTCCAGCCAACGAACGCCGCTACGCGCCAAGGCGTCCACAGATCTCGGCTTCTCAGGAAGGGGAACGGGCATTTTGGGTGGGGACCGCGATAATCAAACGCCCTGAGATTCTCGACCCCATGGGGCCGCGCCAGCCGGTCAAAGTGCCGACTGCTATTATTGCAGCGCCGCCGGATCGGGAGGAAAGCGTTCGGTGATCCTGGTCATGATTTCGGCGATCACCTGTTTCACGGTTTCTTCGATCCGCCAATTGGCCACCACCGGGATACCGCTTTTATCCGCCTGATCGAGCATGAACTTCTGCAACTCCCAGATGGCTTCGACCTCCTCCCGGGTGCGGGAGGAGTTGCGATCCGGCTGTTCCCGACTGCGGCGGGCGAGCTGGCTGACCAAACGCTTGCGTGTTGTCACGGCCAGGGTGACAGGCACCACTATGGCCTTGGTGGAGGCCTCGGCCAGATTGAGCAAGGTCGGCAAGACGTGGACCCCATCCACGATGATGTCGTGACGTTCCTTGACCGCCCGTTGAATCGTCGCCTCGATCGCCACCTTGACCGTACCGAACTGAGAGAGGAAGCCCGTGATGACCGGATTTTCCGCCGCGATCACGCCGCCGACCAAGGGCTCCATCTCGGGCAGCCCCCGCCAGGCGTTGTAGCTGGAATAACTCAGGGTGGGAGCCACATGGGGCACGAGATAACAGCGAATGATCTCCCGCATGATGTCGGTTGACTGGGTGCGCACGATATCCAACAGATAGGACAGCTCGGTGGTGACCGAACTCTTGCCCGAGCCGCTGGCCCCGCCGATGAGCACGATCAAAGGTGTCCCGCTGTCGTTGAAGATGCACCTGGAGAGAAAGCGATCGGCCGCCTCCTGAGAACAGCCTTCTTGCATCGCCTGATGGATGACCTGCTTCAACTCCTTGCTGTCGATGCTCTGCATCCCGCGCTGGCGCAGGGTCTCCTGCACCCGGCGCGCACCCTGGATCGCCTCCTCGCGATTGATCGCGCAACCCTCCAGATATCTGGATAAAAAACCAACGGAAAAGGGTGCCTCCCGGGAAGGGGTACGCACGGTGATTTCGGCCAGCTTGGGTTGGAAGGCGGCATAGGCCAGGCCCCGCTCATTACCGAAGCGGCGGGTCAGCTCCTCGACGACCAGTTGACGGAGTTCCTGGGTGGAAACGCTGCCAACATTGGCTTCCATGGCCTCACGAACGGCCTGGGCGGTGGCATAGGCCTCCTCGAAGGTCAAACCGACGCTTACCAGGGACTGCACCATCACCCCGCGCAGAAAGGGTGATTTTTCTCCCGAGGAATTGACAACAGTCAGTTTCTTTGCCATGTGAGCTCCAGCCCCGTAGCCGTAGGCGGATATTCTGAGACAGCATCCGACTCAGGGATTCCTCTTGACCGATAAGCAGAAGTGTATCCTGCTTTGGACGCTGATCGAAATCCCTCTCCCTCCCCGGTCGGGGAAAGACCCTCTAGGTGCCCAATAATGAGGATAGACCAATATTTATAGTATATAATTATTTTCTTATTTTTCTTGGCCGTCAATGCGGCCCTCTACTGCCCATCCGCTTGGTCCCCCTTCGATACGGAAAGGCCGCGAGGGTGAAACGCTTGGGTAGTGTCCCAGGAAGTGGTGTAAGAAACTGAGTAGTTTGGTTCCCCTCGGCTGCCCCGCATGCGGGGCACCCGAGGGGCGCGATTGGGAGGTCATCGAAAACTCCGGTAAGGTATGGGTTACCA
>JBPOHE010000054.1:0-2655 GCA_052035915.1 Pseudomonadota bacterium | reverse complement strand
CCTCACCGATCTCGGCGAGAATCCCAACATCAGCTTGCCTGCGGTCGCAAACTGATGACCTTCCCTTCCTTGCCAGAGTCGATGACCTTCTGATCGCTTCTTACACCACGTCCGGGGACACGATCGGCCCCTCGGTATGGACCAGAGCGAGAAATCGCGGCTCCAGCCCCTCCTGATCGGCCTTGACAGATCATCCTCTCCCGCTAACCGAGTACGCCCCATCCCTGATGCATCTTCCTTGATGGACTCAATCAGGGAAAAGAACTCGGCTGTCGTTGTACTCTCTCTGGTGCTCGGTTTCTCTCTCCCTCCTCAGGCATTTCCCCGCCCCCGCATCAGGATGCCCTGTTCGCGGGCAAAATCCAGCATGCGTTGGATAGGGCGAACCGCCCGTTGCCGGATGCCCTCCTCGACATGGATCTCGTTGCGGCCGGTTTCCAACAGCACGGCCAGATTTTGCAGGCTGTTCATGGCCATCCAAGGGCAATGGGCGCAGCTTTCGCAGGTCGCCCCCACACCGGCGGTCGGCGCCGGGATGAGTGTTTTCTGTGGCGCCACTTGGTGCATCTTCCAGAAGATGCCCTCGTCCGTGGCAACGATGAATTCTTGATTGGGCAGTTCCGCCACCGCCTTGATGAGCGCCGTGGTTGAGCCCACCACGTCGGCCTGGGCGACCACATCCTCCGGCGACTCGGGATGCACCAGCACGGCGGCGTCGGGGTGCAGGCGTCGCACCCGTTCCAAGGCCACGGCCTTGAACTCTTCGTGCACGACGCAGGCACCATCCCACAGCAACATCTCGGCCCCGGTCATCCTTTGTACATAGTGTCCAAGGTGTTTGTCGGGGGCCCAGATGATCTTTTCGCCCCGCGCCGATAAGTGTTTGACGATGGGCAAGGCGATGCCCGAGGTGACCATCCAATCGGAACGGGCTTTGACGGCGGCGCTGGTGTTGGCGTAGACCACCACGCTGTGGTCCGGGTGGGCGTCGCAGAAATCGCTGAACTCCTGCGCCGGGCAGCCTTCGTCCAGCGAACAGGTGGCGCTCTGGTCGGGCATCAGCACCCGCTTTTCCGGGTTGAGAATCTTGGCGGTCTCGCCCATGAAACGCACCCCGCAGACGACCAAGGTCGCCGCGCGACTCTGGGCGCCAAATCTGGCCATTTCCAGGGAATCGGCGACGCAGCCGCCGGTCTCCTCGGCCAGGGCCTGGAGATCCCCGGAGGTGTAGTAATGAGCCACCAATACCGCATCTTGCTCTTTGAGCCGGTCCTTGATGCGATCCTTGAGGGCGGACTTGGCCTCCTCCGAAAGTGACGGCCACTCTGGAAGCGGCGGGACAAGAATTGGTCGGCGGGCTGGCACGACCTGGGTCTCTGTAGCGAGGGTCATGGGAATACCTCAGGCGATTAACGGATGATCTCCACGCGGTCGGGGTGTTTGACCCGGTAGGTCCGTGCCGGGCGATGGTTGCCTGATCGACTCAAGCCTTCGGTGGGGGCGATCAGGTCGAGGGAAAGGATCCACTTGCGAAAGTTACGCTTGTCGAGGGCTTCGTTGCGCAGGATCTCGTAGACGCCTTGGAGTTCGGTCAGGGTAAAGGTCGCCGGCATGAACTGGAAGGCGAGGCTGGAATACTGCAACTTGGCGAGCAGGCGTCGATGGGCCAGGCGCAGGATCTCTTCGTGGTCGAAGGCCAAGGGGGGAAGGGCCTCGAGGGCGAACCAATCCACTCGCTTGGCGTCACTGCCAGCGCGCGGGCTCAAGTTATGGGGTGGAACCAGGGCGAAGTAGGTAACGCTGATGACCCGTTCGCGCGGATCCCGTTGGGGGGCGCCGAAGGTATAAAGCTGCTCCAGATAGAGGCCGCTGATCCCGGTCTCCTCTTCCAGCTCGCGCTTGGCGCCGCTTTCGAGGTCTTCCTCGATAGCCAAAAATCCCCCGGGCAACGCCCAGCTCCCCTGGAATGGCTCGTCCGCCCGTTGGATCAACAATACCCGCAGCCGCTTTTGCAGGATGGTGAAGAGCACGATATCCGTGGTGACCGCGGGATGGGGGTAGGGATAGCAATAGGTCCGAGAATTCATGGCCGCAAATAGTGTTTTTCTTACACTAAGTATAACGATGAAGAGACGCTGGAACCAGTCGTTCGGCCAGGCGGACCAAAGATTCTCGATGCGGCCAGCCCAAGGCGCGCGCTCCGACTCAGTGGTTCCGGGCATTGACTGAAAAAGGCCGCTTTTGTTCTTTTTATGAGAACAATAAACCAGATATTGTTCTCTTTTGAAGAACAAAAACCGGACCGGAGAGCCCGGGCCCGGCATGAATCAGTGGTGACGGTGCTCCTGCCTCTCGCGGTTACATCTATTGGGTTCAGCACCCAGGTTGGGTTGGTGGACGTATCGCCAACCCAACATCAATGAACAAGACTTTGCTCTTATTGTTGGTTACCGGGATCGGATACTGATGTTGGGTTGAGCGGCTTCAACCCAACATACATGTCCTCATTTTGGAAAAGGCTGCGAGTTGCAGGGCAATCGCGCTATGTGGTAGCTGGTCTTGGCTGGCCGAGGAGCAGGCGTAACCGGTACTCATCGTTGAGGGCGGCGCGGAGTTTGCGGCGACGGATACTGTCGCGTGGGGGGCCGTTGTGGC
>JBPOHE010000148.1:0-15994 GCA_052035915.1 Pseudomonadota bacterium | reverse complement strand
AGCCCGGCGGAACTGGAGGCGGTTGTCCTCAAGATCAACCAGCGTCCACGGAAATGCCTCAACTACCGAGCCCCCTACGATGTCTTCGCCGACGCCCTCCGTGGTGCACTTGTAACTTGAATCCGCCGACTTCTCGAAGAATCGCCGGGCCATCAGGGCAGATTCCCAGCGGAGAACTAAACTAAAGGTACATGAGGTTCGATCGGGGTACAGGGGGTGTTCGATGAGGAAACAAAGAAGAATGTTGGGGTTATTGGTGTGGCTGGCGATGAGTGGCGCGAGTGCCGGAGGGCCTGCGGGCGCCCCGCCGGTAGAGGCCTTTCTGGAAGGACCGGCAAAACCCACTTCGACAGGCGCGAGCAACGTCGAACACAGCGATATCTTCAACCAGGCCTCGACCTCGATCAGAACCAGCGTCGATGTGGGTGTGCGGGGAAGCGCCAATATGAGCTCGGTGAAGGTGGAAAAGTCCGAGATCAAGGGGACGATCTTCAACGAAGGCGTGAATATGAGTTCCACCAACATGGCGGTAGGCATAGGGAGTTCCGCTAACGCCGGAGCGGTGGAAATCAGATAAGGTTTAAGAAATGGATTGTCCCCATCGCATCAAAAAACGAGATCGATCCGGCTGGGCCAGGGGGCTGGCCGCGGCGCTTGCCTCGCCTTGAACGACGCCGGGGTCGGGCGCGTCGGCTTTTGAACCCTGTTGCCGTAGCTGTCGATCCGGCCTGTCTTCATTCTCTTCCGCAGAAGCCTCTGTGGACTTCCAGTGGTCGGGCGCGGGTGCCGGTCCCGAATTCGTCGCCGAGAGAAAGGGCCAACAGAAATCGGTATGAGCGCTCAATGGCTCCGGGCATTGACCGAAAATAGCCATTTTTTGTTCTTATTTAGAGAACAATTAACTTATAAAAAGGCACATCGTTCTCGATATGAGAACAAAAAATCGGGCCACAGCGCCCATGCCCGAAAGCGCCGCAAGACAAAGGGAGCAGTCGCGTTGACTCCAAGGCGAGAGCGGATGCGGGCGCCAGCCCATCACCCGCCAGTGAGGGAAGACCGGGCAGGAATCGGTAGGGATGAAAGGTAAGGGGCGAAAATGTCTCGCCCCTTGTCTTTCGAGAAGGTCAGGCTTCGACCTGCTGGATGCCGTCGAGATACCAGGTTGGGCGCCCGGCATCGACCGGTCTTACGAAGTGCCAGACCTCTTTGATCGCTTCGGTGCGGCTGTTGCTGAACAGGGAATCGCTATCCTGTTCCCGCAGCATGGCATGGAACAGCACCTGAGCTTCGTACTGGCCACCGGCCCGCCTCGCTTCGAGGAGTTCGGCGTCGAGGCTCAGGACCTCGGTTTTGTTGGCGCCGCTCCGCTCATCCAGTTGGGCCTGGAGTACGGCGTAGACCGAAGCGGTGGTGAAATCCCGCAGGAAGGACAAGTCTCCCTGATCCCAGGCCTGCTGGAGGCGGTAGTAGGCGGATTTGGCCTTGTCGAGGAATTCGGCCTGATTGAAATCCGCCGGGACCTCATGGCTGGCATGGCTGGTCGAGGCACCCAGGTCACCGTAATCCAACCCGGAAGAAACCGAGCCGAACTCGCTGTTGTCCGTGGCGGTCGAGTTGCGCTGCATCGGCTGGGAGAAGCTCGGCCCACCCCCCAGGCCGGAAGCGGACGCGGCGGCCTGGCGACGACGGGCGATGAACATGAAGATCATAAAGGCGATGGCGGCGAACAGCAGGATGTCCAAGAAATTGATGTTCTCGAAAGCGCCACCGAAGAACAGCGCCCCGAGCAGGCCACCCAGGGCGAGACCGCCCAGCATCCCCATCAACCCGCTACGTTTGGACATATCCGCCTGCCGCATGGCGTTGTGCTGTTGGGCGGCGGAAGGGGCCGCGGTCGAGGACATGGGCTTGGACATGTCCGGGGTCGAGCGCTGATAGGGGGTGCTGTAGCTCTCTTTGCTGCCGAACGACTGGCCGCTGCCGAGCCGTTTGGCTTCGGCGTTCTCCACGCCCACCAGCACCAGGGCCAGGACGCCCATCACCAGGGTAAAGAGTCGCGAGACAAAAGTTGTCATGGATCCTCCAAGTGTGTTTATCGAGTCAGAGAAAATTATCGTTTCAGTCTTTGGCTGTACAGATGGGATTATCCCTTGGGATTTCAATGCCCTGCCCTTTCCGGGGAGAGCCGCCAACCTTTGTATGGTTCCTGTCTCCATGCAAATTCTGGCGGATGGTCGACAACGGCCTTGATTTGGTTGGCAAATCATGTGACTCGGGCCGACCTGACTGTCTCCCGGCGACGACCACCCGTTGGATTAGAGGTCGCTTCCTGCCTGGCAAGGCAGGCTGGGTCGGTGTTCGGGCTATCTGGGCAACTGCCTGAGCGGCATCAAAAAAGTTCGCTTTTTTTATGCTGGCCGTTGACATATTCTTGAGTGGCAGTCCTGGAACCGCTGTTCTTCGATTCACGCAGGGACACTTGGCATGGTATGAACGAGGAAGAACGACGACCTATGCTCACTGTCCTCATCATCGACGATCAATCGGTCAGCCGGATGATCCTGTCCGAACTCATCGGCTCCATCCAGGGCGATATCCGCGTCGAGGCCTTCGGCAGCCCCGTGATCGCCTTGGAATGGGCCAAGTCGCATCCCGTGGATCTCGTCCTCACGGATTTCAAGATGCCCGTCATGAACGGTGTCGAGTTTACCCAGTGGTTTCGGCAAATTCCGGTATGCGCGGATGTACCTGTTATCGTGGTCACCTGTGTCGATGACAAGGCCGTGAGGTATCGGGCGCTAGAGGCAGGAGCCACGGATTTTCTCTCCAAACCCATCGACCATTATGAATGCCGGGCGCGGTGTCGGAATCTGCTGAAACTGCGACAACAACAGCAACTGATCAAAGAACGGGCCAAGTCATTGGAGCAGGAGGTGTTGAATAACACCGCGGCCATCCTACAACGGGAGAAAGAAACCTTGATCCGGCTGGCTCAAGCCGGTGAATACCGCGGTGGGGAAGAGGACAGCGGCCATGTCTACCGGGTGGCCAAATACGCCCGATTAATTGCCGAAACTCTCGGTTTTGAGGAGTACCGATGCGATATCATTGAGCAGGCCGCCTCTCTGCATGACATCGGCAACGTGGGGATTCCTGATCGCATTTTGCTCAAGCCTGGTAAGTTGAATGCCCAGGAATGGGAAACAGTGAAGACTCATACCTCGATTGGCTACGACATCCTGCATCAAAGCTCGTCCTGCTTCCTTGGGGTGGGGGCCATCATCGCCCGTTCCCATCACGAACGATACGATGGGAGCGGCTATCCCCAGGCCCTGAAGGGGGAAGAGATTCCGATACAGGCCCGCATCGTGGCCGTCGTCGATGTTTACGATGTTCTCTGTTCGAGGCGGGTATACAAACCAGCTTGGCCGATCGAGCAGGCCATCGGTTACATCAAGGCAGAACGGGGCAGGCATTTCGATCCTGGCTGCGTGGATGCCTTTCTGGCCAATCGCGACAAGTTACCGGCTCTCGCCCTAGAGCTGTCCGCCACGCAAAAACTGGTCAATCACGAATGAGGAAAGAATCCAAGATGACGCCCGGTCACCCGGAGATGTTGCGCATCGGGAAGCGAGGGGACTTGGTCGGAATGCGGGTGGCGGTTCTGGCCGCGGACAGCTTCGAGCCCCGGAAACAACTGCTCGACTTTCTCTCGGGATGGGGTATGGAGCCGGAATGGATCGGCACGCCGATACAAGCCCTGGCCAGACTCTGGACGGCCCGGGAGGCCGATCGCCCGTTCAAGATCTTAATCTTTTGTCCCCAGGGCCTGGAGATCACAGCGGAACGATTCGGTGCTCTGGTAAGGACCGAGCCCTCGCTAGTGGATTTGCGGCTGATCCATATCGGTTCGGTGGAGGGTCAACCGCATAAGGACCAACTCATCGGCGCAGGTTTCACCGCCTTGCTGAGACTGCCTCTGAGTAAGCCGCTGGTATTCGCCAGCCTCCATGAGGCCATAGGACAGTTTCAGGAAAGCGGGGATGGCGTTCCCAGGCTCATCCATCGTTACAGCCGTCGGGCGCCCAGACTATCGCCCCTGGTGGTGTTGCTCGCCGAGGCTGACCAAGCCTCAGCGCGCTCGATCTCTAGCGTCCTGGAGACGGCCGGACACCGGGTCTTCGGTGTGGAACGGGGAGAACATGCCCTGGAGGCCCTGGACAGCCATCATTTCGATCTGGCCATGGTGAGTCTGCATCTGCCCGGGATAAGCGGCCTGGAGACGATACGGCTGTTTCGTTACTCCCGTCCCAAAGAAGATTGGTCTCCTTTTATCGCCCTCGCCGAACGGCCCACCGCCGAGATGTTGAGGACCTGCAATAAGGCCGGGGTCGGTGTCGTGCTGGGGAAACCCATCCATCCGGCTTCGCTCATGAAGGCCATCGAACACATGCTGCTGGCCGATGATGGGACACTGGCCGATCCAGCTATCCAGCGGGCGCATCAGCTCGCCACGCCATGGCTGGAGCCACGACAGATGACGGCGGTACCTTTGCTCGACCAGCAGGCGTTGCGCGAATTGGAACGTCTGGGTGGTGGCCGCGAGTTCCTGTCGGCCTTGATCGAGGAATTCCTCCTCAACGTGGGAAAGCTTCTGACCGCCATGCCCGCCAGCCACCAAGTGGGCGCCTATCATCGCTGGTTGGAACTCGGGCACGCCTTAAAAGATAGTGGCGGTAGCCTGGGGGCGCTGAGGCTCTATGAGTTGGGGTTGATCGGGTCCAATCTCAGCGAGCGGGAATTCCATCAGCAGGGCCCCTCGCTTCTCGCCAATATCCGTCTCTGTTTCGAGCAGACCCGTGCCGCCATGCGTGAATATATGAGCCAGGGGAAAAGTTCCTCCTTGCCTGAATGACTTTCTATGGAGAATAAGGATGAATAGCCGGGAATTGGTCGATCATCTCCAAGCCTTGGACATCCATGCGCCCGATTCGGTGGAGCAGCGTCGCTTTGAAGAACATGTGAGCCGGTTTTTGGGTCGGGAGTATCAGCGGTTGCTGCAATCCGACCAGCCCAGTCCGTCCCAGATTTTGAAATCCTTGTCCGGTCCCATGTGGGAAAGTACCCAGGACCTCATGGATGAGCACTTTGACGAACCGAGAGAACTCTTCACCAGTTTTCTGGATCGGCGCTACATGGCCTATTCCATGGCTTATTATGGAGAGGAGCCAGATGAGATCCGCCACGCCGAGGTCGACCTGGCCTCGGCCCAGCAGGCGAAGTTCGCGCTTGTCGTACAGCGGGCAGAGATGCTGGGCACCGAGCGTGTGCTCAGTATAGGTTGCGGTTTCGGTCCCTTGGAAACCTATCTCGCTGAACGCTTCCCTGGGATCGAGATGACGGCGATTACGCCGAGCCGGACCCAGACGGCTTATATCCGGGATTGCCTGAGAGAAGGTTCACATCCTCTCTATGGATCGAATCTGACCCTCATCGAAGGCGATTTTTCAGCCGTTTCCGATGCCGAACTCGGGCGCGGGACTTTCGATGCCGTATTTGCCGTAGCGAGTTTCGAGCATGTAAACAATCTAGGATCGGCCTTCGATAAGATTGAAGGGTTACTGAAGCCTGGTGGGCGGTTGTTTCTCCATCTCATTGTTTCAAAACCGGTGATCATGAAGTTTCTCGATGCGGAGACGACCATGATCAGCAAATACTATCCTGGCGGCAAAATTTGGCCCCATGCCATATTCAAGGCGGATTTCGGCTCCATGGTGTTGGAGAAAGACTGGTTTATCAATGGCCTGAATTACTGGCGTACCCTGGATACCTGGCATCGCAACTTCTGGAACAACTTATCCGGACTCTATGATCGTGTCTTGAACGAAGAAGGGATACGCCACTGGAATCAGTATTTTTCCCTCTGCAAAGCTTGTTTTGCCCCCTGTGACGGAACCCTCTACGGAAACGGCCACTATAGGTTCCGTAAACAAGGGTAAGGCCTCGGGGCCAGGATCTGTCCCTGCGATTATTGTTCTTATCAAGAGAACAATAGAGGAAATTTTTCTTTATTTGTTGCCAATAGAAGAGCGAAAATCGGGTCCTTCCGCTCGATGCCCGGGAGGCGGGGGTTTCCAAGCAGCTTCTTAGAGTAACAGTCGTTGTTTCAAGCCCCCGTGACGCGCCGCAATGCCAGTACGGCATTCAATCCCCCAAAGGCAAAGGAATTAGACAGGGCGGCTCTGGGTCCAATCTCCCGCGCCACATTGGGCACATAGTCGAGATCGCACCCCTCCCCGGGCTCGGTAAAATTCGCCGTGGGCGGAACGACACCATGGCGCAGGGCAAGCGCGGTCGCCACCAGTTCCATACCGGCCGCCGCACCGAGAGAGTGACCATGCATGGATTTGGTCGAGGAAACAAGCAATCTGTCGGCCTCCTGACCGAACACCTGTCGGATCGCCCGGGTTTCCGAGACATCGTTGGCGCGGGTTCCGGTGCCATGGGCATTGATGTAGTCCACTTCCCCCGGGGCCATGCCAGCCTCTCTAAGGGCGGAGGAGATGGCCTTGGCCGCCCCTTCAGGAGAAGGATCCGTGATATGACCGGCATCCGCCGAGAGCCCGATGCCGGCCAGTTCGGCATAGGGACGGGCTCCACGATTGCGGGCATGTGGGGCGGCCTCGAGCACCACCATGCCCGCGCCCTCCCCCAATACCAGCCCTTTCCGATCCTTGCAGAAAGGACGGCAAGTATCCGGCGCCAGCACCCGGAGGGCGTCCCAAGCCTTGAGAAGCACAGGCGAAAAGGGAGCATCGGTACCGCCCGCGATGGCGATATCCACCATACCACCGCGGATCATCAATACCGCTTGGGCAACGGCGTGGGCAGCGGAGGCGCAGGCACTGGTGACACCGAAGACGGGGCCGCGAATGCCGAGCTGGATACTGACCTGGCAGGCCGGGGCGCAGGGCATGCCCCTGGGGATGGTAAGAGGATGGGCCTGGCTTTTTTGTTCCCAGTACAACCGACGATAGATCTCATCATCCGTGTCTTTACCGCCGCAACCGGTGCCGACTACCGCCGCCGCCCCGGCCAGGGATTCCGGGGCCAAACCGGCATCCGCTACCGCCTCCCTGGCCGCCAATACGGCAAATTGGGAGAAACGGTCCAGTAGGGGGAGGTCATTGCTGGTAAAATAAACATTTGGATCAAAGTCGGAGCAAGCGGCACCAACCCGAGCAGGCTGTATCCGAATCCCATCCGCTGGAGTATTGAGAGGCCCGATGCCGCTTTGGCCGGAAGTCAGGGCGCGCCAGAAGGGTTCAGCGCCAACACCGAAGGTCGTCAGGGCACCCAGGCCGGTTATCCAGACCCGGCGTTTCATTGGCGGGCGCTTTCCTGCATCAGGCGTTGCAGTCCGGTGACGATATCCTCGACAGTGCGCAGGGATTCCAGTTGCTCGTTGGGGACATGGATACCGAGATCGTCTTCCAGTTCGTAGACGATGGTAATGGCATCCAGGGAAGAAACTCCAAGATCCACAAGCGTGGAGGTTAAGGTGATAGTTTTGGGGTCCAGACCTTTGTGACGGGCAATCAGTGAAACGATTTTTTGTGCAAAATCTGCCGACATAGTGTGGTTGCTCTACAGGGAGTCCGAGGTTGGAAATACATTTGTTGCACGAAACCTACGCTCATGATTGTAATCATATAAAGCCATGCGTGCACTTATTTGTTCTGCCTGCGTGTGGATGAGGTACTAGGCCGTGGCCCCACAGCAACACATCCGCGCCCGATTATCGAGTCGAAGCGATGTGGAAATGGAACAAGCTGTTATACGGATTATTTTACCGGTAATAGCTTTCATCTGTATTTTCTTTATCTCTCCGGAGACCGAGGAAGGCCACGGCCGAAGATATATCGGACTCTGGCTGATGGGGGGATACGTCCAATTTGCCCTATTGCTGTTAGGTGCAATCCTTCTGAATAAATGGTCGCCGAAGGGGCGGCGAGTCGCTGGCATTGTTGCGGACATCGCCATCTATTCGGCAGCCCTGGGCCTGATCGACGATCTCGCCGCCCCCTGGTACTGGATACCTCTCTGGGTGACGGTAGGCAATGGCTTCCGCTATGGCGAAAAATACCTTTACTTATCACTAGCCCTGTCTTTTATCGGCGTCATCTGTGCCAGTTTGGTCAACCCCTATTGGCGCGAACATCTTGGATTTACATCCGGTGTGCTGCTCGCCATCGTGGTCGTACCCGGTTACGTGGCCGTTCTGCTGCGACGTCTGAATGCCGCGACCCAAAGGGCCGAGGAGGCCAGCCGGGCCAAAAGTGATTTTGTCGCGCGGATGAGCCATGAGATCCGCACCCCCCTGAACGGCATCATCGGCCTCAGCGAGTTGCTGAAATCCAGCAAGCTCGAACGGGAGGAACGCGAATATGTCGATGCCATCCACAGTTCCGGCCAGATCCTGCTGAACCTGTTGGAAGATATCCTGGATATCTCCAAGATCGAGGCCGGCAAGATGACCATCGAACGGGTGCCCTTCGATCTCTATGAACTCCTGGGCACCACGGTCCGCATGTTTTCCCCCATGGCCGAGAAGAAAGGATTCGTCTTTCAGAGCCATGTCGGCAAGGACGTCCCCGCGGATCTGATCGGAGATCCCCTGCACCTGCGTCAGGTCTTGATCAATCTCGCCGGCAATGCGATCAAGTTCACCGAGACCGGCTCGGTCGATCTGCGTTGCCATGTGTTGCGACGGGAGCATGCCGAGGTTTTATTACGGTTTCAGGTCATAGATACCGGCATAGGTATCCCCGAGGCCGCCAAGGCCCGTATCTTCGATAAATTCTCCCAGGCCGACGAAAGCACCACCCGCAGGTTCGGCGGTTCGGGCCTAGGCACCACGATCTCCAAGCAATTGGTCGATCTCATGGGCGGACAACTCGGCTTCGAGAGTACCGAGGGAGTCGGCACCAGATTCTGGTTTGACCTCGGGTTCGAGGAAGGGCGATCCGAGGAGACCGACGGCGCGGAGACACTGAGGGAATGTCGGGTGCTCAGGATGAGTCGCCACCCGGCCCTGACCACCGAGGTAACCCTCGCCCTTACCCGCTGGGGTGTTCCCTATCAGGATGTCCGGACTATTCCCGAGGCGATCTCCAGATTGATGACCGGACTTGGGAGTTCCACCCCCTACGAGGTGCTGCTCCTGGATGAGGTACCGCTGGATCAGGAGATGCGGGATTTCCTGACTGGCTTCGATCGAGAGCTGGCGTTGCCGAACCTCAGCATCATCGCCAAAGCCGCGGAAGAGATACCGCCGTCGACGGCCAGGGCGCTGGCCGCCAAGATCTTGCTCTTGGTTGGGCCCTTTGAGCGCAAGTTGCTCATGGAGGCCATTCAAGCCGCCCGTCAGGGATCCAAGGAGAACAAGAAGGTCATTTCCCTGACCGATCATCTGGAACGGCGTCGAACCCTGGCGCGGGACATCAAAGTCCTGGTAGCGGAGGACAACGCCACCAACCGCATGGTGGTGGGGCGGATACTGGAGCGGGCCGGGATCCGCCATCAGCTGGTGGGAGATGGCTATGCCGCGCTCGAGGCCCTGGAGAAGGAAGTCTATGATCTGGTGATCCTGGATATGCAGATGCCCGGTATCAGCGGGCTGGAGGTGTTCAAACTCTACAGCTTCGCCCATGCGGGAGAGAAAGAGCGGCCTCCTTTTGTGATCCTGACGGCCAACGCCACCCTCGAAGCTCGGCGTGAGGCCCAGTCCGTGGGGATCGAACATTTCCTGGTCAAACCCGTTTCCGCCATCCGTTTGCTTGAGGTCATCGGCAAGGCGGTACGGCAAGAACCGCTGCCGACCCGGCAGGAGCCGGATCAAGCCAGCCCATCCACCCCGGTCCAGTCCCAGGCGTTGGATCTCAAGGTGCTACAAGATGTGCTGAATCTCGGCCACAACGACGACTTTGCCGAACGTCTGGTGGTGAGTTTCATGGCCGATAGTGAACAACTCATGAGCGAGATGAACCAGGCCCTCCAGGCGGACAATACCCGGGGGTTCAGGGAACTGGCCCATGGTCTCAAGGGCAACGCCGCCAATCTCGGACTTGTCGAGTTACGCGGTCTGGCGGCAGAGATCGAACTCTTTTCCGCCGAGCAGATCAAGGCCGAGGGCCAGATGCAGATGCTGCGGTTGCAGAAGGTCTTGGACCGGGCGGAAACCGCCTTGCGTCACTGCGTCGCTAACCAGACCCAGCAACGGCGATATTGATTCCGCTCTCTCCCGTCGTGCACGCCAGAGATTCTGGTCGCCAGGCTCTTCTGGAAGCCACCCGAGCACGGCCGGGCCTGGGTTTCCCTGAAGGGGGCAGTGCCGACATCCGGTTCCCGAGCGCTCCGCTGTCGACAACTCCACCCAGGCTTGGCCTCAGAGAGATATAAGAAATTATTTATTGTCTTATCGGTTGCCTGTATTTTTCTTATCGTGGTGGTGTTTCCGCTCCAGGTCCGGAGCGGTTCATGGCCGGATCCTCCTGGAAACCCGAAAATCATCCCGCTCCTCAACCCGTGATCCTGAGGCCCTCCTGGTTGGCTTGGTTTCCCCAACGATTCTGCTGGGCCTTGAGCAGGTATCCCATCAAACGGAGATTCTTTTCCGAGAGCTTCATGGCGGTGTCCACCCAAAGATCCACGATATCGGTGAGCTCTTCCCGGGAAATGGGTTGCACCCGGTCCAGGGCCTTGTCCAGGGCGTAATAACCGGATTCCCGGTATTGGCGGTGCTCGATATAGTCGTACACCGCCTGTTCACCGCGCCCATCCTCGACCAGGACATCCACCACACCCAGGTCATAGAGTTCCTTCGCCGTATAGAGCTTGCCGCTGGTGATGATGCGTTTGGCCATGCCAGGCGCCACCCGGCGCATCAGGAGGCTCAGCGCCCCCATGCCGGGGAACAGGCCGAACAAGGTCTCCGGAAAACCAAAGCTGGCGCTTTGTTCGGCAATGATCACCGTGCTCGCCAGAGCGGCCTCGAAACCGCCGCCGAGGGCCTGACCCTGGACCAAGGCCATGGTGGTAAAGGGCAACTGGTAATTGGTGGCGGAACCATAGACGAGATCGATGCAGGTCCTGGCATAGGCGGAGAGCCTTTGCGCATCGTTCGCGCCGATCAACTGGAGAAAATATTCCAGGTCTCCGCCCAGGTTGAACACCCCGGCCTGATCCGAAGCCAGGACCTGATAGCTCAAACGCTGGGGCACCTTGTTCAGCAGCTCATGTTGCGCCCGTCGGGCGATCAAGCCCTGGGCCTGGACGATTTCTTGCAGGAGCGCATGACTCATGCATGGCCGCCCCGGATAACGCATGCGAACCCATACCAGGGATCGCTCCGTTTCCGACATCATGCGAATCTGGGCGAAGGAAGTATTGGTGAAAGATTCACGGCCGATAGCGATCATGGTGATTCTCCTGCTGTAGTTGTCTATAACGAATCGGATGATGAAGTACCCTGAAAAATAGAACTATTACTCAGGTTGTATTTCCCGTGTTCCGTCCTCTGGGCCAGAATGACCACAGAATCAGTAGCCTCAATGTATCTGAAGGATAGAGGGACGGATCATTGATTTTTTTATCGACACGCCAGGATGAAAAGCCACCCCCGGGTACGGGTATCCGGATGTATTCCGGCACCAAGAGATTCCAGGATCGAGGGAAAGGGGATGGGGAAAGGGGGGTCTGACGGATGCGAGGAAGCGCCTTGCCTGGGCGCCAGAGCGAGAGAGGAATAGACTGATGCGATTCGATACCCTCGACCGACACCTGCTCGCTTTTCGCGCCCAGCCGGAACTATCCGGGCTGGCCCGTTTTCGCGTCGAATTCCTCTATTTCGGCCTCAAGGAGGCCCGTGCCTGTCTTTTTGCCGGGTTATTTTTCGCCGCGGTCTTTTTCATGCCGCGCAACGGCTTATGGGGGATCCCCCGTTACGACGCCCTCTTGATCATCGCCCTCGCCATCCAGGCCTGGATGTTCTGGGCCAGGTTGGAAACCTTCGATGAACTCAAGGCCATCAGTCTCTTCCACCTCGTGGGCTTCGCGCTCGAGGTGTTCAAAACCTCCAGCGGCATCCAGTCCTGGACCTATCCCGACTTCGCCTATACCAAAGTCTTCGGCGTGCCCTTGTTTTCCGGTTTCATGTATGCGGCGGTCGGCAGTTACATCATTCAGGCTTGGCGATTGTTCGATCTCAGGATAAGGCATCATCCGCCCTATTGGATGGCCGCGCTGATCGCCCTGTTGATCTACGCCAACTTTTTCGCCCATCACTACATCGGCGACTACCGCTGGTATATCGCCGCCTGCGCCCTCGGGCTCTATGCCAGGGCCTCGGTCATCTATCGTCCCTTCGACCGCGAGCGGACTATGCCGCTATTGCTGTCATTCGTCCTCATCGGCTTCTTCATCTGGCTGGCGGAAAATATCAGCACCTTCTTCGGCATCTGGAGCTATCCGAATCAACTGGGCGCCTGGTCCAGCGTCCATGTCGGGAAATGGAGTTCCTGGTCCTTGCTGGTCATCATGACCTTCACCATCATCGCCAATCTGAAACACATCAAGCAACAAATCCATGTCCCGGCCTGATGGGGCTGTTCGCGATGAAACAGGAGCCGATCCGGCCGCCGGACGCTCCCGGGCACGGGCCTTTTGGCTCGGTTTTTGTTCTCATTCAGAGAACAATATCGTCAAATAATAGGCTATTGTTCTCTAAAATAGAACATAAACCGGCCATTTTCAGACCATGCCCGGAACACGCGGGCCTCCCTGCCGATTCCTGTCGGGTCTTTCCTCCTCGGCGGATGCGGGAAAAGGGGATTCCTCGATGTCCTTCCCACCCGCACCCGGGTGTGGCGCTCATTTCCGGTGGCGGTTCTCCCAGCGTTCGGCCCGGTCTTCGGCCTCGTCGATCTGGGCGGGACGCAGCTCCCGGGCAAGATCCCGCAGCTTCAGCGAGGCTTCCAGGACGCCGCGCTTGGACGCCAGAGAAAACCACTGATAGGCCAACACCGGATTGGGATTGGTCCCCTTCCCCAGCAGATAAAAGGTGCCGAGCTTGAACTGCGCCAGGGCATTTCCCTTGTCCGCCGCCAGCCCGTACCAGTCCATGGCGTTGTTGTTGTCGATCGCTGTCCCTCGGCCGGTTTCATAGATCTCCCCCAGGGCATATTCCGCCTCGTTCGACCCCTGCTCCGCCGCCTTGCGGAACCAGAACATGGCTCTGGCGTGGTTGCGCTCTGTCCCTTTGCCCGCGGCAAAGGCCTTGCCGAGCTCATACTGAGCGCCGGCCTCCCCTTGATCGGCCGCCTGTTTGAACAAGATCATCGCCTGTCTGAAATCCCGGGGCACCATACCTTGGCCTTCCAGGTACATGAGCCCCAACAGATACTGGGCATGGGAAACACCCTGGTCGGCCAGGGGCGCCAACTCGCGCTCAGCAACGACATAGTCCCCGTCGTAATAGGCGCGTTCCCCCTCCGCCAGATCGGCGGCCAGGGCCGGGGTCATCAGACCGAGAAAGAGCCATGGGATCAGTTTCATCTGTGGTACCTGTAGGAATGATCAATCGTATAGGGTGAAGAAGATGTCTCAACCTGAAGCTTTGACCGTCTCGCGCCGGACAATATCCCGCTTTTCTTCGGTTGACCTCAGCGCTCGGCCAAGGGCGATCTTCAGCCCGGAGCGCGTCTGAGAACGGCAGGCTGATTGGCGGTGAGGCGTTCCCGGCCTGATGTAGCGGTTTTCCAGCTGGAAAACAAGCCAATCTCGGTTACCATCGGTTCGGCAACATCCATCCGGGGTGTCCGGCTTCCTGGTTGTATCCGCATCCCTTTTCCCAAGGAAACCCATGACCTTCAGACTCGACCTCTGGCTTCGTATCGGATTGCTGCTCCTGGTGGGCAGCGGCTTCAGTCAGGAGATCCAGGCCAAGGAAGACAAGCTGGTGACCTTCTACCCCAGCTACGGCTACCGGGAAGGGTCGGATTGGGTCATTCCCATGCGCCTCTGGGTCCATGAGCGCCGGACTCTGGCCGAGGGTTGGATCACCCAACTGGTGGCCGGCATCGGTCGCTTGGATCGAGGGGAAGAGGCGCGCTTTCGCTCTCGTCTCGAGGACTTTGTCGCGGACAGCGAATCCGGTGAACGGATCCGCTTCATGTTCGACGCCGACCCGGAGCTACGAAGCTATCGGGTGCAGATTCCTGAGAACGACGATCCCAAAACCGATCTCAACGGCCTCGTCATGGGGGTGGTGAGGATCAGCTCGGCCACGGCCGAGAGACTGCTTCGGCAACAGGGCTCGGACCGGGGCTGGCTGAACCTGCACGCCGTCTCCAAGGGCCATTGGGGGCGGGGACGGATCCAACTCCTCGAACCGAGCGGCTTGTCGGTGATCTCGGATATCGACGACACCATCAAGATTACCCAGATCCCGGACGGGGCCAAGGTTGTAATGACAAATACCCTGTTACGGGAGTACCAAGCCGTGCCGGAGATGGCGGAAAGGTATCGGGCCTGGCCGGAGGCGGCCTTTCATTATGTCTCAGGCGGACCCTGGCAACTCTATCGCCCGCTCGCCGGGTTTCTGTTCAGCCCCGAGGTCGGCTTTCCCGAGGGGAGCTTCCACATGAAGAACGCCCGCAAGAACCTGCTGAATACGGATACCTGGGAAGACCTCACGGCCCTCGTCACCAACTCCAACCTGACGTTCGAGCATAAGCTCCAGCAGATCAGCGAGATCCTGCAGCGATTTCCCCAGCGGAGATTCATCCTGGTCGGTGATTCCGGGGAGAAAGACCCCGAGGTCTACCGCGAGATCCAGAGCCGTTTTCCCCAACAGATCCAGGAGATCCTCATCCGCGACATGGTGAACGATCGAACCCACAATAGCCGCCGACTGGAAGGCATGAGGGTCATCTCTGTCCCGGAAAGGGGCAAGGCCGATTTCCCAAGGGGTCGAGACTAAGGGCCTGCCGGCGGGAAGGCGGATCGCCTGGCCCGCATGACTCAGCGCTCGTCTACCGAGGAACGTCGATTGGCTACAATGAGTGAGAGGAATTTCCCTGTGGCTTGTCCTCCACCGGGTCTAGAGGCCCCTCTGCCATGGCTCAAAAATACCAGGGCCATTTTTCCCTGGCCTGGCGCCGATTTGATGTCAGACTAAAGGACGCCGGTCCATCTATCTCCCCGGCCATCCACTCCATCCAAGGTGAAGAGGTAAACCCCATGAACAGTATCCGTACCAGCCTGGCCGCTTTGGTTCTCGGCCTTTCCCTGCTCCCCGGAGCCCTGACCGCGGGTGAGTATTACGGCAAGCAAAAGGTCGTCTACCACCTCAACAACGACGACCCCAAGCAACTGGATATGGCCCTGCGCAACATCCAGAACCACATCAATGCCGTCGGTGCGGACAACATCGAACTGCGGGTGGTGCTGCACGGCAACGGTGTGAGTCTGTTGACCAAGGCCAAGGAGGACATGGATCTGCAATCGAAGGTGATCAACCTCAAGGGCCAGCATGTGGAGTTCAAGATCTGCAAGAACACCCTGGATGGCAAGAAGCTCAGCTATGAGAACGATCTCTTTGATGTGTCCAAGGCCGATGTAGTGCCCAGCGGGGTCGCCGAACTGGCCAAGCTCCAGGCCGAGGGCTTCGTGTACATCAAGCCTTGAGGATATTCCGCTATCGCCCAGTGGGGTTCACTGGGCGGCATACAGCTTGAAAGGCCTCTCACCAGGCCTTTGTTATCGCCGAAAAACTATAGTCCCGACACAGGGGGAGCGTTAATGCGCGGTAGTGTCCCAGGAAGTGGTGTAAGAAACTGAGTAGTTGGGTTCCCCTCGGGTGCCCCGCATGCGGGGCACCCGAGGGGCGCGATTGGGAGGTCATCGAAAACTCCGGTAAGGTATGGGTTACAAC